>CANHST010000051.1 GCA_947463235.1 Acidimicrobiaceae bacterium | reverse complement strand
GCGGCGCTCAACGATCCGCAGGCACCCGCGACGAACACGCTGCAGTACTTCGAGAACGGCGGCAGCCGCGCGCTGGTGCACGAAGGCTGGAAGGCCGTGTGCCGCCACGAGAAGGGTGCCGACTTCTTCACCGAACAGTGGGAGCTCTACCTCCTCAGTGAGGACGCCTCGGAGTGCAACAATCTCGCCGCAGCCATGCCCGACAAGCTCGAGGAACTGAAGGAGATGTGGTGGGCTGAGGCCGAAGTGCACGGCGTGTTGCCGCTCGACGACCGTGGTGTGGAGCTGTTCGGCGTGCGGTTCCGAAAGGGTTCACCGCACCCGGAGAACCGCCGCTACGTGTACCGCCCGCCGATGTCGCCCATGCCTGGGCAGGCGTCTGCCTCTATCGGCGGCCGCAGCTTCGACATGACCGCGCGCATCACTCGCAATGCTGGCGACGAGGGAGTGATCTACGCCACCGGCACCGAGAACTCCGGCCTCTCCCTGTTCGTGCAGAACGATCGACTGGTCTTCGACTACAACGCGTTCGACGACCATGTGGTGGTGGAGAGCACCGTGGAGGTACCCACCGGTACATCGGAAGTCGCCGTGAAGGTTCGCCGACTGGGTGCCAACGTTGGCATGGCTGCGCTGGAGATCGACGGCGCTGCCGTCGGCGAGGTGCAGTTGCCCCTCTTCATGCTGATGATGTCGTCGGTGGGTCCGAGCGTCGGCTACGACCATGGCTCAGCCGTCAGCACGCGCTACCGCTCGCCATTCCCGTTCACCGGCACGTTGCACGAGGTGGTCATCCAGGCCAGCCCCGAGCGCTTCGCCGACACCAACGAGGCAGGCCATGCGGCCGAGATGAGCCGTCAGTGAGTGCCCCTTCGGCGCCCACCACACATCCCGACGACGAACTGCTGGCCGCTGCTACAGCGGGCGACACCCTGCGAGTAACGGCCGCTCTTGCCAACCATGCATCGGTGGAGGCACGCGACCGCCACCGGCGCACCCCATTGCTGCTGGCTGCCACCCACGACCATGTGGAGGTAGCTCGATTGCTCGTGCAGGCCGGGGCCGACCCCAATGCGATGGACGATCGGCACGACACGCCGTGGCTCGTCACCGGTGTCACCGGCAGCGTGGCCATGCTCGAGGTGTTGCTACCCGCAGGTGCCGACCTCACCATCCGTAACCGCTACGGCGGTGTCAGCGTGATCCCCGCCAGCGAACGCGGCCATATCGAGTACGTGCGCCGCGTGGTGCACACCGACATCGACGTGAACCACCTCAACGATCTGCACTGGACCGCCCTGCTGGAGACCGTCATCCTCGGCGATGGCTCACCCACCTACGTGGAGATCGCGCGCGTCCTGCTGGCCGCCGGCGCCGACCCCGACATCGCCGACGGCGATGGTGTCACTCCCCTCACCCATGCCGAACGGCTCGGGTACTCCGCACTCGCTCACATCCTGAGAGGCAACCCATGAAAATCACTCTGCTCGGCACCGGAAGCCCACTGCCCGACCCACGTCGCGCCGGTCCCGCCACGCTGGTGCGCACCGACGGTGCCATCCTTCTGGCCGACTGCGGACGCGGCGTGCTGATGCGCCTCACCGCCGCTGGCGTGCTGCCCGGCATGTTGAGCGCGGTGCTCATCACCCACTTGCACAGCGATCACATCACCGATCTCAACGACGTCATCACGACGCACTGGATCATGTCGCCCGAGGGCACTCAACTGAGTGTGTTCGGTCCCCCGCGCACGCAGGAAGTGGTGAACGCGATCCTTGCGTCGCTGGCGCCGGATCTGCAGTACCGCCTCGATCACCATGCCGACCTCACCTGGACCCCGAACGTGGTCGTCACCGAAGTGGCGCCCGGCGATGTGTTCACCGTGGGCTCGGCCACCGTCACCGTGGGCGCCACCGACCATCGCCCGGTGGAACCCACCGTGGCGTTCCGCATCGACGACGCCGGCAAGAGCGTGGTGCTCGGCGGTGACGGCGTGCCCTGCGCCGGTCTCGACCAACTCTGCCTCGGCGCCGACGCCTATGTGCAGACCGTCATCCGCGACGACCTCGTTCGTCTCATCCCGAACGCGCGCATCCAGGACATCCTCGACTACCACTCGTCGGTGGAGCAGGCGGCTGAGACCGCCACTCGCGCTGGTATCCGCACGCTCGTGCTCACCCACTACGTGCCCAGCATGCAGCCCGGCCAGGAAGACGACTGGCGCTCACGCGCCGCCGCTCACTTCGCTGGCGACATCGTGCTGGGCGACGACCTCACTGCCGTGGAGCTCTGACGCTCACTCGGCTCACCGTGGCGAACGAGCAGATGTAGAGATCTCGCTCCCAACCCACGCCACCGAACACCACGCTCTGCACCGGGCTACCCGTGTCGACGCGCGCCATCTCCTCGCCGGTCTCGATGCGCAACACCACCGCCTGGTCCATGTTGCGCTCAGGGTCAAAGTCGAACAGCACCACCTCGCCGGTGTCGGGGAACAACAACGGATGCGCCGCCTGCTGCATCGCCTTCGACCACAGCGGCGCCGTCACTCCGTGCTCGTCGAACCGGAACGCCGACACCACCCCGTTGCTGCTGTCGTAGCCGACGGCGACGCGATGCGCGACGTCGACGACCGGCGGGTTGGCGATAAGCCCGTTGGGCAGCCCGCAGATCTCGGTGAGTTGCACCTCGCCATCGGCGAGACCGACCCGCACCAGGTGCAGCGGCGCGGCCGAGATGCCGACGCCTCGGAACGACCCGGCATAGCGTTCGTTGCCTGCACCGTTGTCGAGGAACCATGCGGCCCCGTCGGCAAGCACCGCATCCCATCCGTAGGTCTGCCCCTCGAGCGTTCGGTACACGGGCCGGAACGCCTCGTCGAACACCAGCCCCGTGCCGGTCCAGCGAACTCGCAGGAGGCTGGTGTCGCCCACCACGTAGATGTCGTCGCCGTCGGCGCTGAGCCGGGCGATCGACGGCTCGGGCAGGCTGCACCGAGCCACGATGCGGAGCGCTTCGGGCTCGAGCACCAGCAACTCGGTGCCGGAGAGGTCATCGCCGTCGGGCTTGCCGGGTCGGGCACCGCCGAAGTCCTTCATCGCCAGGCACCCATCGGGCAGCACCACGAAACTGTTGTAGGGCCGGTCCCTCGGCAACTCCACGGTGGCCAGTACCTGCAGGTCGCTCGACAGACGATGGGCATGACGGCCGAACACCACATACAGCGAGCCGTTGGCATGGGCAGCGATGCCCCCCGGCCAGATCGGCCCGCCTGGCAGGTCGGGTGAACGCCGCAGCGGTTCCAGCGTGTGGGGGTGCAGTTGCTCCACCCACGACACGGCCCCATCGCCGGCATTGTGGCTGAGGAGGTACACCTCGCCCGGATCGCGCAGCACGGTCATGGTGCTCGCGATGGCGAACCGCGACACCGCCTCGAGTTCGTCGCCCACCGCCAACCCGAGCCCGGCGACGCCGTGGGGCACCTGTTGGCGGAGTGGGCCGCCGTCTTCAGCAGGCCACGGGCTCGGCCAGAGGGCAGGGTGCGATGCAACGGTCATCCGCACAGTTCACCATTGTCAGTCACCCTGACACAACCACGGCGCCCATCCGCCCTGTTCGCAGGGGTTCCCGGTAGCGTGAGCATCGCAACTGTGCCGGACTTCGGCGCACTGCGGTCGAGTGCAGCGCATCTAGCGCACGGTTCTCCCACATCTGTCGGGAGTGATCGCCTCCGAGGCGAGCGGCCATGCATCAACGGCCCCCTCGAAAGAAAGCAGCACATCACCATGTCCACCCCCTCCACTTCTGGGCGCGCGCGCCCGAACAATCGCCGCCGTCGGCCCTCGGCCGGCACCGCAGCGGTGCGGCCTGCTCGGGCCACCCGACCGGCCACCACCACCCCCATTCGTGAAACCCCGGCACGCGAATCGCTGGGCACCGTCAGCACCCGCGTGGTGCCCACCGACGCCACCTTCGAATCGCTCGGCGTACCGGCCCCGATCGTGCAGTCGCTGGCCGACCGCGGCGTCACCGCCCCGTTCCCCATCCAGGCTGCCACCCTGCCCGACTCCATGGCTGGCCGCGACGTGCTGGGCCGCGGTCGCACCGGCAGTGGTAAGACCATCGCCTTCGGCATTCCGTTGGTGGCTGCCCTCGCCGCCGCCGGTCCTGCCACCAAGCACCCCGGCAAGCCGCGCGGCATGGTGCTGGTGCCCACCCGTGAACTGGCCAACCAGGTCACCGAGTCCATCGCTCCCCTGGCCACCGCCATGGGCCTGCGCATCACCACCATCTTCGGTGGCGTCAGCCAGCAGTCGCAGGTGAAGGCACTGAAGCAGGGCGTCGACATCGTCGTCGCCTGCCCCGGTCGCCTCGAAGACCTGATCAAGCAGCGTTTCTGCTCGCTCGGCCACGTGGAGATCACGGTGCTCGATGAGGCCGACCACATGGCCGACCTCGGTTTCCTCCCCGGCGTGAAGCGCCTCATGGACGCCACGCCCACCACCGGCCAGCGTCTGCTGTTCTCCGCCACGCTCGACAACGGCATCGACATTCTGGTGCAGCGTTACCTCGTCGACCCGATCATCCACAGCGTCGACCCTGCGGTCGCGCCGGTGAGCACCATGACCCACCACGTGTTCGCGGTGGCGCAGGCCGACAAGCCCGACGTGGTGCGAGCCCTGGCCGCTGGTAAGGAGCGGTCGCTGCTGTTCACCCGCACCAAGCACGGCGCGAAGAAGTTGGCCAAGCAACTCACGATGGCTGGCATTCCGGCAGTGGAGTTGCACGGCAACCTCTCGCAGAACGCCCGCGAACGCAACCTGGAGTCCTTCGCCGAGGGGTCCACGAAGGTGCTGGTGGCCACCGACATCGCCGCTCGCGGTATTCACGTGGACGAGATCGCACTGGTCGTGCACGTGGACCCGCCCGCCGAGCACAAGGCCTATCTGCACCGCAGCGGCCGCACGGCACGCGCCGGGTCCGAGGGCGTGGTCGTCACCATCATGACCCCCGACCAGGTGGGCGATGTGAAGTCGCTGGCCCGCGCTGCCAAGATCGAGCCGACGATCACCCGTGTCACCGTGGGACACCAGATGATCCATTCGCTCGTCGGCGAGCCGGCCGAACTGCGTACCCCGCGTTACGTTGCCGCCGAAGAGAAGCCGCAGCGCTCAGGCCAGGGTGCCGGCCGCTCGAGTGCCGGTCGCTCGGGCGCCGGCCGCTCCGGTTCCGGCCAGGGTCGTTCGGGTGAGGGTCGTTCGGGTGAGGGTCGTTCGGGTGAGGGTCGTTCGGGTGAGGGTCGTTCGGGTGAGGGTCGTTCGGGCCAAAACGCGCCGAGGGCCACCCGTTCGACCGGTGGTCGCCCAGGTGGCCCTTCTGGCAATCGTTCGGGTCGTCCGACCCGGGCGCGTTAACCCATCAACTGAGCGAGTAGATCGGCCTTCGAGGACTCGAAGTCCTCGAAGGAGATCTGCTCGTCGTCGAACCGCTGGTGGAGGCTGGCCAGATCGGCCAGTACCTCATCCTGCGGACGCGCCGGCGAGCCTGCCCCATCGACCTCATCGGTCTCGGACACGCCAGCCAGTTTCTTTTCGCGCTTGAGAGCTTGCTTCTCCTGGCGGGCCTTTTCGCGATCTCGCTTGGCGCGCCCGGCGCTACTGCTCAGAGCGGGCGGACGTTCTGTGCTTCGTCGCCCTTGCGGCCCTGTGCGACGTCGAACTCCACCGACTGACCCTCGGTGAGGGACTTGTAGCCCTCGCCGGCGATCTGGGAGAAGTGCACGAACAGATCCGGGCCACCCTCGCGAGTGATGAAGCCGTAACCCTTTTCAGCATTGAAGAACTTGACAGTACCGTTGGCCATGAGGCCCTACCCTTCGACGTGGATCCGCCGATAGCAGAACCTTGAAGCCGTCATGCTACCCAATCTGGCGACGAACCGCATCCAGGAGCGTTCGCGACGCCATACCGCAGGTACCGCCGGTTCGCTGGCCGATCATTCGGCTCCATATGGTTCACCTCGGTACACCAACGCTGCGGAGGACCCAATGAGCATCGACATCGACCCGACGAGCCTGACCATCGACGAATGTGGTCAGGCATTTCTCACCGGGTTCACCTTCACCGATGAATCGTTCTTCCACGGGATCGCCACCCGTCTGCGTCACGAATCCCCCGTGCAGTGGGTGGAGCACGAGGACGTGAACCCCTTCTATCTGCTCACCAAGCACGCCGACATTCTGGAAGTGGAGCTCCACAACAACGAGTTCCTGAATGCTCCACGAGCCATTCTCGGCACCAAGGCCGCCGACGATATGCGGGCGATGCAGGGCCACCTCGTGAAGTCGCTCGTGCAGATGGACGACCCTGAGCACCGCGACCACCGCAGCCTCACCTCCGAATGGTTCCTCCCCAAGAACCTGGCGAAGCTCGAGGCCCGACTGGCCGAACTCGCCGAACGCTCCGTGCAGCAGATGATCGACGGCGGCGGCCAGATCGACTTCGCCGCTGATGTGGCGATGCAGTACCCCCTCTATGTGATCCTCTCCATCCTCGGTCTCCCCGAGAGCGACTACCCGCGGATGCTGAAGCTCACCCAGGAGCTCTTCGGCGCCGAAGACCCCGATTTCCAGCGCGACGGCGACGCGTTCGCCGGCCTGCTGCAAACCGTGGCCGACTTCGTGAACTACTTCGATGGCATCACCGCCGAACGACAGGCCGACCCCACGAGCGACCTCGCCTCGGTGATCGCGAATGGCGTGATCAACGGCAAGCCGATCGGCCACCAGGAGCAACTCGGCTACTACATCATCGCCGCCACAGCTGGCCACGACACCACGTCGAACTCCATGTCGGGCGGCTTGCTGGCGCTCATGCAACACCCCGACCAGCTCGCCCGGTTGCAGGCCGACCCCTCGCTGATGGCCACCGCCGTCGACGAGATGATTCGCTGGACGTCGCCGGTGAAGCACTTCATGCGCACCGCCACCGTGGACTACGACATTCGCGGCACCACCGTGAAAGCCGGCCAGGACGTGCTGCTGTCGTACTGGTCAGCCAACCGCGACGAGGAAGTGTTCGCCGACCCCTTCACGTTCGACGTGGGCCGCACCCCGAACAAGCACCTCGCCTTCGGGTTCGGCGTGCACTACTGCCTGGGCGCCATGCTGGCTCGGATGGAGATGAAGGCCTTGTTCAGCGCACTGCTGCCTCGGATCAAGCACCTGGAACTCGCCGGCGAGCCCGAACTCGTGCGCTCGACGTTCGTGAGCGGCCTCAAGCGCTTGCCCATCCGCTACGAAATGCACTGACCCGCCGATCGCTCACGACCGAAGAATCCATCGGTTCCCGACACGCGTCAGCCACACTTCTGTGATGGGCCGCGTTCGTGCACTCCTGAGAAACAACTCCCGACCGCTGTTGGGGATCGCTGCAGCAGTCGCCGTGTTCGGCGTCGTGCTACTGCTCGTCGGGCGAAGCGTTCCGGCATGGCCGTTCGTGTTGGCCACCGCGGCTGCGTTGTTCGCACTTGCCGCTTACTCACGGCCGGCCCGCAAAGCTCCCGTAGCGCGCACGCCGGCCAAGCACGCCGCAGCGACCGATCGCACTCCTACCGTCGCCGCGGCACCGAAACCAGCGAAGACCAAGAGTACGTGGGCATCTCGCGAACTGTTCACGTCGATGCCGCGCAACATCGCCCCGATGGAGCACATCGCCGGCAGCCAGGCAAGCGCGTTCTCCATCGCAACCAAGCCGTTCGATGTGGATGTGTCGCGCACGGGCACCTTGCCGAGTTTCGCCTACAAGGTGCAGGAGTCCATGCGGATGATGCGACACGCCTCGGCGCTCGGCGGTTCCCTGCGCGTGCTGCGACACGACAAGAAGCACGACGGCTATGCCTTTGCCCGCACCGTGGGCGTGAGCGTTCCCGAGATCTACCTCGACCGTGTCGCCGTCGGATCCATCGACTTCGCCACCTTGCCCGACCGAGTGGTGCTGAAGCCGGTGCGCGGCGCTGCGAGCCGAGGGGTGTTCCTGCTCCAGGCCATCCGACCCGGGGTGTACCTCGATCACATGAATGGCACCGAGGTGTCGGTCGACGACATCCTCGCCCGGTTTCACTCGCTGCAGAGCGAGGGCCTGGTGTCCACCGAGGTGGTGGCCGAGGAGTTTCTGGCTCCGCATCCTTCCGTCGCCGACATCGTGAACATTCCCGACGACCTGAAGGTGTTCGCGTTCTACGACCGCCCCGCAGTGATCATGCAACGCCGATGCTTTGGTTCCTCCGATGCCAGCGTCTACCGCTTTCGCTTCTGGGACGCGGAGTGGAACGACCTCGGGCCCGTGAAATACGCCGACCGCATCGACCCGCACATGCCGCCGCCGGAATTGCGCGACGAGGTGATCGAGGTGGTGCAACGACTCGGCAAGGCGCTCGCGGTGCCGTTCGCTCGCATCGACGTGTACGAGACAGCTCGAGGCGTGGTGTTCGGCGAGTTCACCCCTCACCCTGGGCCGCCTGCTGGCTGGCGCGCCGACCTCGACCGTCTGCTCGGCTACGAGTGGGAAATCGCCCAGACGCGTCTGGCCATCGACCAGCAGCCCACCATCATCAAGGGCCGCTGACTCCCGCTGCCGCACTCACCCACTGCCACAACTCAGCCCGTCGCTGCGGAGTGTCGCTGCGGCGAGTGCTGGGTAGGCGGTGAATGCTCCGTTGCCGACGGTCGAGCCAGAAGCGCCCGCTCGACTGCAGGGGCTCGCCGTCGTCGGCAGCCAACCACACCAAGGTGTCGGCACCCTGCTCGGGGCTCCGCAACAACGGCCCGACCACCTTGCGGAAGGTGGGCAGCGAGTCGCGGACGCCGGGCGTATCGGCCCACCCTGGGTGCATGGAGTGAAACACCACATCGCTGGCTGGCTCGCGCTCGGCCCACATCTCGTTGAGGGTGACCTGAGCGCGCTTGGCGCGGGCGTATTGCTCCGAGCCGCGGTAGTCGGCACCCATCTCCAGATCGGCAACCCGCAACCCGGCCGAGTACATCCCGCCCGACGACATGGTGATCACCCTCCCGGGCGACGCGGCACGCAACGCGGGCAGCAGCAGCGAGGTGAGCAGGAACGGACCCACCACCTGGCTGGCAACCGTGAGTTCCATCCCCGATGGAGCGGTGCGTCGATCCGCGGTGAGGGCACCGGCGTTGTGTACCAGCACGTCGAGGCACCCGTGCCGGCCCAGCACCGTCTCGGCTGCAGCACGCACGGCGTCGAGATCGCCCATGTCGGCAACCACCACCTCGAGGCCCACAGCGCCGGTTCGCGCCGCGATCTCGTCGCGAGCCCGCTGGGTCTTTGCTGCATCGCGTCCGAGCAACAACACGGTGGCCCCACACCGGGCGAACTGTTCCACCGCAACGAGACCCAGGCCCGACGACGCACCCGTCACCAGCACCGTGCGCCCATCCATGCGGTACTCGGAGAGCGCGGTCCAGTGATCCGAGCGTCGGCGAAGGTCGTACCCGAGCCGGGTGAAGCTGGGAACGATGGGAGCCTCCAGCAATGCATCCACGATGCCTGCACCGTCCATCAGCACTCCTCCTTCACACACGACCTCATGGTCACGCCAGACCCAACCGGCTAGGTCGGCACGGTCAGAACTCAGTACTAGCAGTCGGCGCGGCAGCTTGCACCGCGGCCAGCGTGGCGGCGAGATGACGACGCAACACCTTCGCAGCCTGCGCGGCCTTGCCGGCGATGGCTGCTTCCGCCAACTCCAGATGCTCCGCCACGCCGTCGCCGTCGCGCTGACCACTACCGACCCCGATGATCTGGAAGCGCTGCGAGTGTTCCAGTAGCTGCGCCACCTGCGTCAGCAGCCGCTGGTTCGGACAGCGCGACACCATGGCCAGGTGGAACTGACGGTGAGCGTCGTGGAACGCGGCGAGTGAGCGGTGCCGAGCCGCAGCAGCGGCGTGAGCAGTGCGGACCGTGTGGGCGAATGTCGAGTCGCTGCGCCCAGCGTGCACCGATCGTTCGATGGCAACCGGGTCGAGCAGCAGCCGTAGCTCGTAGATCTCCGCTGCTTCCTTCACGCTCACCGGCGCTACTCGGGCACCTCGCTGCGGCTCGATGACCACCAGGCCCTCACCGGCAAGCCGCTGAAACGTCTCGCGCAACGGGGTAGCCGATACGCCCCATTGAGCGGCGAGCCGCTCGGCGTACAGCTTCTCGCCAGGGGCGAGTTCGCCATGGATGATGGCCCGCCGCAGCAGAGAGTCGACCCATTCGGCCCGAGTGGGCGGCGCTTCGAGCACATCGGTCACCAGGCGATCGTAACCGTCTTGCAGAATCTCCACAATCTATAGATAATGGCCGAATGTTTCGACTCCTGAACGTTCAAGGCCGCTCCGCACTGCAGACCGGCGACCAGTGGCACGATCTCGCCGCACTCTCCGGCGACGCATCGCTGGCCGACCCGATGGTGGCCATCGCCCGACATGACGAACTGCACGCCCATCAGGCGGCAGCGGAGGGCCGCACCGCAGACGGCACCGTGGATGCATCGCTGCTGCTCCCCTGCGTTCCGAATCCGGCGAAGGTGTTCGCCATCGGATTGAACTACCAGTCGCATGCCGCAGAGTCGGCCATGGAGCTGCCACCGGCACCGCTCACCTTCACGAAGTTTCCGAGTTGCCTGGTTGGCCCGAACGCCGACGTGGTGCTCAGCGGCGCTGCCGTCGACTGGGAGGTCGAACTGGTTGTCGCCATCGGCACCGGCGGTCGCAACATCGCTGAGGCCGACGCCTGGAACCATGTGGCCGGCCTCACCCTCGGCCAAGACGTCAGCGATCGAGTGGTGCAGCTCACTGGCAAGCCGCCGCAGTTCTCGCTGGGCAAGAGCTACGACACGTACGGTCCCATCGGGCCTGCGTTGGTGTCGGTCGACTCGTTTCCCAACCGCGACGCCATTGAGCTGTGGTGCGATGTTGACGCCGACCGCAAGCAGCACGGCACCAGCGCCGATCTCATCTTTCCCATCGCCCACCTCGTGAGCTACCTCTCCAGCATCTGCACGCTGCAGCCGGGCGACCTCATCTTCACGGGCACGCCCGACGGCGTGGGCATGGCCAGTGGCACGTTCCTCACCGAGGGCCAGGTCATCCACTCCGGCGCTGCGGTCATCGGCGAGCTGCACAACCGCTGCGTCGCTGGTTGATGACACCACACCCTCCCCCGCACATAGCCAACGTCGCACCCGACCACGACATTGTCGTGGTCGGCTTCGGTCCGGTTGGCAGCACGCTTGCCGCGCTGCTCGCCCGCCGAGGGCTGCGCGTGCTCGTGGTGGATCGGGAGACGGAGATCTTCCCCCTTCCTCGGGCCGCCCACTTCGATCACGAGGTGATGCGGGTGCTGCAGGAACTCGGATGCGTCGACGAGGTCGGCCCGGCCACCATTCTCAACCCGGGAATGGAGTTCGTCACCGCGGCCGGCGAGGTACTGCTCGCCGTCCATAGCGGCGACCGCACACCATCCGGGTGGCCGGCATCGATCCTGTTCCACCAGCCCGACCTCGAGCTCGTCCTGCGCGACGTCGCGGAACGATCGGGTGCAGAGATCCGCCTGGGTGTGGGAGTGAGCAACGTCACCGACCGCGGCGACCACGTACTGATTTCGTTTGCCGACGCCACCGAGACGACCGCCTCCTACGTGGTGGCGTGCGACGGCGCTCGCTCCACGGTGCGCAAGCAGCTCGACATATCCATGCTCGACCTCGGGTTCGAGGAGCCGTGGCTCGTCACCGACCTCGTGCTGGCCGACGACGCAGACCGGCCGTCGGCGTTCACGCTCCAGGTCTGCGACCCGCTGCGACCCACGACCCTGGTGCCCATGCCGCCGCCGCGGTTCCGCTTCGAGTTCATGTTGTTGCCGGCCGACGACCCGGCCAGCATCTCGTCACCCGAGTCGGTGGCATCACTGCTGACCCCTTGGATGAATGCGGGCGCCGCCACGGTCGAACGAGCCGCCGTGTACAGCTTCCACGGATTGATCGCCACTGAATGGCGGCGGGGACGGGTGCTGCTTGCGGGCGACGCCGCCCACCAAACCCCTCCGTTCCTCGGGCAGGGAATGTGCTCGGGGATCCGCGATGCACAGAACCTGGCGTGGAAGCTCGCCCGCGTGCTGCACGGCACATCGCCCGACGCGCTGCTCGACACGTATCAACTCGAGCGCGAACCGCAGGTCCGCAACATCATCCAGCTTGCAGTGGACCTCGGTCGAGTGATCTGCACCACCGATCCAGAGGCGGCCGCGCAGCGAGATGCCGGAATGCTCGCTGCACGCGCTGCCGGCGGCGGCACGATGGGCCAGGCGCTGATGCCATCACTGCCCGAGGGGCCACTGGTGACGTTGGGTGCAGGTGGCCAAGCCCACCAACCGGTCATCGATGGGGTCCGCCTCGACGACCTCGCCGGCGACCGGTTCGTGGTGGCGCTCCGCTCTGCGGCGCAACGGTCGAACCCCGGCGTGGCCTTCTGGTCGGCGCGGGATGCGCTGATACTCGACGCGGACACCACGCCCGAGGTGGCCAAGCTGCTCGATGCCCTGGCCGCCGACGCGGTGGTGGTGCGGCCCGATCGGTACGTGCTGTGCGCTGGTGCGGAGATCGGCGAGCCCGACGCCACGCTCCGTTCGATGCTCACCTGCTGAGCCGTCAGCTCCGGATGGCACATGTCATCCGGCAGGGTCATCCGGCAGGGTCACCCGGCAGGGTCACCCGGCCCGGGGCGTCAGGCCTGCTCGGCGGCAACGGCTCCGTCGACAACGGCTGCGTCGCCGCCTGACGCGTCGTCGCCATCATCGCCGACGTCCGCGCCGTCATCACCGGCGTCGTCGGCCTCTTGCACAGGAGCCGGCGGCGCCCACGCGGGAGCCGCGCCGGTCTCGAGTTCGATCACCCGAGCCTTGGCCACCTTCCATGCGGCGTCGGCCTCCACGGTGCTGCGCCCGTTGCGCTTCGCGTCGCGGACCGCCTGGATGGCGCGCTCCAGATCTCGCTTCGCCGTCGCCAACGCGTCGGCTTGAGCTCGCGCCTCAGCCTTGCGGGCCGCTTCCGCTGCTTGACGCTGCTGTTCCTTCTCCCGCTTGGCCTTGTCGAGCGCTTCGCTCTCCTTCAGCGCCGCCGCAAACATCGCCGCTGGGTCGCGCCCCGCAGACGTAGTGGCAGGGGCCGATGATGGCTTGGCCGCAGAGGGCGTCGGGTTCTTGGTGTGGCGGCGACTGGGCATCGGGTGCAGTCTGGCCTCACACCGGGGGTATGTGTCAATGCCTATGCGCAGTTGATGCAGCGCAGCGGTAGCCACGCCGGCGTTCGCGTACCATTGCGTGATGTCTTCCCACCAGCCCGACGGCGCCATCGAGTTCCGCAGCGACAACTGTGCCGGGGTGGCCCCGCAGATCATGGAGGCACTGGCCGCCGCCAACCAGGGGTCGGCACTCGCGTACGGCGGCGACCGGTGGACGGAGGAACTCCGCGAAGTGGTCTGCGAAGCCTTCAACGCCCCCGACGCCCAGATCTTCCCCGTGAGCAGTGGCACGGCGGCGAACGCATTGGCGCTGGCGGGCATGTGCCCACCCTGGGGCAGCGTGCTGTGCCACGAGACCGCCCACATCTACAAGAACGAGTGCGGGGCCACCTCCATGTTCGGTGGTGGGGCCGTGATGCGCGGGCTGCCGGGCGAGGGGTTCAAGCTGCAACCGGAGGGCATCCGCGCCGCGTTCGAGTCCACGAACTGGGGCGACCCGCATCACTCGCAGCCCTCGGTGGTGTCGTTCACCTGCCCCACCGACATGGGCACGGTGTACACACCACAGGAACTCGCCGACGTGGTGGCCGTCGCTGCGGAGAAGGGTCTGAAGGTGCACCTCGACGGCGCCCGACTCGCCAATGCCATTGCGGCGTTGCACTGTTCCCCCACCGCGATCACGACCGAGGTGGGAGTCGACGCATTCTCGCTCGGGGCGATCAAGAACGGGGCCATGAGCACCGATGCGATCGTGAGTCTCGACCCCGAGATCAGCGAGCAACTGCTGTACCGCACCAAGCGAGCCGGGCACGTCGCCAGCAAGATGCGGTACCAGTCGGTGCAACTCATCGAGTATCTCCGCGATGGTCGGTGGGTAAAGCTCGGCCGCCAAGCGAACGCAGCGATGACGGAGTTGTCGCGCGGCCTGCGCGACCGAGGCGTCGAACTCCTCGCCGACCCCCAGGCGAACATGGCATTCGTGCGTCTACCCAACGCAGTGCACACCGCGTGGGCGGCGAGCGGAGTTCTGTTCTACGACATGGGCCCCGACACCATTCGATTGGTCACCAGTTGGCAGACCACGCCCGACGACGTTGCAGCAGCACTACACCGACTCGACGTCGCCCTCGCCGCGGCCCACTGAACACTTCGGGCTTAGCCCTCGTCGAACTGCACTGCCGCGCGCTCGACGATGAATGGCACCACGTAGGTCTGCACCATCGCCTGATGATCCGGGTGATCGCGATACACGAGGTAGTCGTCCAACGAAGCGAACTGCGCCGATACGGCGAAGTCGAAGTTGTTCGGCACCGTGCGCAGATCCGCTCCGTAGCGGAAACTCACGATCTGAGGGATCAAGGCCGGCAAGGTCGCCAATGCCGCCGACACCGACGCCACGTGGGCGTCGGTGACACCCTCTTTCCAACGGAACATCACCATGTGCCGGATCATGTGGCGAGCGTACTCAGCAGCGATACCACGGCAGGCTTCAGGCGCTCAGGTGCAGCGCTTGCAAGCCCCGGATGACGAAGTTCGGCTGATACCGCGGTGCCTCCACCATCGACAGATTCGGGAACCGAGTCGCCAGACCGGCAAGCGACACCTCGATCTCCTGACGGGCGAGCGGTGCGCCGACGCAGAAGTGGATCCCTCCGCCGAACCCGATGTGGGCGGTGTCGCCTCGGCCGATGTCGAACCGATCGGGGTTGGGGAAACGTCGCTGGTCGCGCTCGGCAGCACCGAACAGCATGGCCACCTCCTCGCCCACTGCAAGCGATTGACCAGCAATCTCCACGCCGTCGTCCAAGACCCACCGTTCGAACAGTTGCAGCGGCGAATCCCAGCGCAGCATTTCCTCCACCGCTGCCCGAGCATCCACGTCACCGGTGACGACACGGTGCCACTGATCGGGGTGCAGCATCAGGGCGCGGGTGCCGTTGCCGAGGGTGTTCACCGTGGCCTCGTGACCCGCTTCCAGCAGCACCATGGTGGTGCTGATGATCTCGGCCTCGGTGAGCGTGTCGCCCTCGTCTTCCACACGCACCAGTTCGCTCACCAGGAGGCCGTCGGGGTGCCGCCGCTTCTCCGCAATGAGGGCGGCGGTGTAATCGATGTACTCGGCAGCGGCAGTGTTCGCTGCCGTGCGCACCTCATCGGTGGTGGTGAGTTCGTACATCTTCACGATCGCGTGCGACCAGTCGAGCAAGAGTTGCGTGTCGGATCGGGGCACACCGAGCATGGAGCAGATCACCGCGACCGAGTAGGGCATGGCGTAGTCGCGCAACAGCTCGAACTGCCCGCGCTCGGCGCAGGCATCCAGTAGTTCTGCGGAGAAGCCTTCGATCGTGGGTCGCAGCGCCGACACCGCTCGCGGCGTGAAGACTTTCGCGACGAGCCTGCGGATGCGGGTGTGATCGGGCGGCTCCAGGCAGAGCAGGCTCCAAGCCTCGTGCTGATGAAAGCTCGACCAGCGCGGATCGGGTGTCGGCTTTCCAAACTGTTCGTGCGAGTACCGATGGGTGTAGGCGCGGCCCAGGCGACGGTCGCGCAAGGTCTCCTGCACATCACTGAAACGGGTGAGCGTCCATTGCCCGGTGAGCGGATTCCGAAAGGCCGGCGTTGCTTCCCGAAGCGCGCTCAGCACCGGATACGGATTGGCAATGAACGCCGGGTCAGAGGGGTCGAACCGAGCGATCAGTTCGTCGAGAGACAGGTCACCGATGGGCATGTCGTCGAGAGGCATGTCGTCGAGGGGCATGTCGTCACGGTACCTGCCAGGTCCAGACGCGCATTGGAGCGCCTTCCCCATCCTCCACGATCAACGGCGCTGCCTCGGTGCGCTCCACCAGGCGCCATACGCCGTCGTGTTCCAGTCGCTGTACCTCGTCGGCGAAACCCATGTCGCGCATCACATCGTCGCGAAACGTCATCGTCACGAAGCCTCCACTGCGGACCACCCGCGGCAACGCCGCAAGCGCCTCGGCACCGACATGCCCGAACGTGAACACCCCCACCGACACCACGGCGTCGAACGACCCCGCATCGAAGGGCAACGGTTCGAGCAGCGACCCTTGCCGCAACACGTCGTACACCCCACGCTCGGCGGCCTGGTCGAGCATCGCCTGCGACAGATCGAACCCGGTGAGATGCCCTACGCCCAGAGCGCGCAGCGCCGCCCCCACCAGACCGGTGCCACAGCCTGCGTCGAGCACGCTGGCATCCGGCCCCGCCCAGTGGTGAAGCCGTTCGGCGCCGGCGTCGGGAGCCACGTAGTGCAGGCCCTCGAGGTCGGTGTCGTACTGCTGTGCCCACCAGTCGTAGCGCTCCTGGAGTTCGTCCGGGTTCGTGGCGGCGTAGATCCAGGCCAAGCGCTCGTCGCTCATCGTCAGATCATCGCACAGCCGTCTGCCACTACGTTGTGGGCATGAGTGCCAGCTAT
>CANHST010000050.1 GCA_947463235.1 Acidimicrobiaceae bacterium | reverse complement strand
GAACCGCTGCAGCGGACCAGTTTCCATCTCCAGCACGTCGGTGGGAAACGCCAGATGCACCGGCCGCGGCCTGCGCGAGGTGAAGACCTCGTAGGCCATGGCGATGAGTTCGGGCACCTCCTCGGGATGCAGCACGGTCTCGCTGAATGCCGTCACCGTGCGCGCCACCGCTGCCTGATCATCGAGGTCGTGCAGCGGGCCGAAGCGCCGACCGAGCGCCTCGGATGGCGTGGTTGCAGCCAGCACCAGCATGGGACGCGAGTCGTGGAAGGCCTGCGCGATCGGCGTGAGCGCATTCGTGAGGCCGGGTCCGCTGATGAGCGTGCACACGCCCGGTGTGCCGGTGACCACCGACCAACCGTCGGCCATGAAGCCCGCACCTTGCTCGTGCCGCGGCGAAATGGCTCGCACCCCACTGCTGTGCAGCCCGCGATACAGCTCGATGTTGTGCACACCAGGAATGCCGAACACGGTGTGCAGCCCGTACTCGCGCACCAGCAGGTCGATGATGGCCTCACCGAGCCGCATAGAGCGCCTCCGCCAGTGTGCGGATGCGATGACACGCCTCGGCCATCACATCGGCCTCGACGGTGAGCGCAATGCGAATGTGCCCGGCACCGCGAGAGCCGAAGCTCTCCCCCGGCATCACCACCACACCGCACTCGTCGAGCAGCTTCCAGGCGAACTGCTCGCCGGTGAGCCCGGTGGGGCGGATGTCGGGCATCACGAACATGCCACCCTCCGGCATGTGCACCTTTACGGCATCGCTGCCCTG
Organism: Acidimicrobiaceae bacterium; assembly: GCA_947463235.1. Classification (GTDB taxonomy): domain Bacteria; phylum Actinomycetota; class Acidimicrobiia; order Acidimicrobiales; family Ilumatobacteraceae; genus UBA668. The sequence goes on along the minus strand of CANHST010000050.1, from coordinate 16,407 downwards.
CAGTGCATCCACCAGAGCGAGTGCGCGCTCGCGGAACGTGCGCTTCAACAGCAGCACTTCCTCGTGCTCGTGCGACAGCGCCACGGCAACGGCATCCGCCAAGAACGGTTGGCTGCCGAAGAGCATCGCTTCGGCCACCGACGTGATGCGCGGCGCCAACTCCAATGGGCCGGCCGCCCACCCCGCACGGAAACCGGGCAGCGCGTGCGACTTGGAGATGGACGCCACCGACACCGAGCGCTCACGCAGATGAGGTCGGTCGAAGGGCGAGCAGAACGGCGCATCGAAGGTGATGTCGGCGTACACCTCGTCGCACACGATCCAGAGGTCGTGACGCTCGCACACCTCACCGATGGCATCGATCTCGGCTTCGGACAGCACCGCTCCGGTGGGGTTGCTGGGCGTGTTCAGCAGCAGCACACGAGACCGCGGGGTGACGAGCGACTCCAGCACCTCCGGACGGAGGTGAAAGTTGTGCTCCGGCAATGTCGGTACCGGCACGAACGTTGCACCGGTGGACGCGACGAGACCCTCATAGGTGGCGTAGTACGGGTCGGGCACGAGTACCTCGTCGCCGGCTTCCACCAACGTGGTGAGCACCACATGGAGGCCGTGCTGGGTGCCAGCGGTGTACAGCACCTGCTCGGGCAACACCTCCCATCCGCCACGGCGAGACAGGTGGCCCGCAATCGCCCGCAACGCGCCAGGCTCACCTTGTCCGACCGAGTACTTGGTGCGACCGGAGCGAAGGGAATCCACCGCCTGGTCGAGCACTGCGGCCGGCGGCGGCAGATCGGGTTCACCGATCGACAGGAAGATCATCGGCTCGCCCGCCAGCGAACGCTGTCGGCCGGCCATATGCACCGCCCACTTGTCGCTGCCCAGCCCAGTGAGGCGGTCGGAAATCGAGGCGTATCGCATTGCCCGAGGCTAGCCAACCCGACCATGATGCAACCATGAGCGCACCTGAGCCGTGGGAGATCGTGGCGCAGAACCTGCCCGAACATGCCCGCAACCCCATCCACACCGACGCAGGCGCTCGGGCCGCCGGGTTCCCACGAGCACTCGTTGCCGGCGTGACGACCTACGCGTACCTCACCCACCCGGCGGCCGCCGCCTGGGGGCTGGACTGGGTGACCAACGGCGGTGGCGAAGTGCGATTCCGGCGACCGGTGTTCGATGGCGACCTTGTGCGGTGTGTACCTGACGGCGATGAGATCGCCGCCGTGACCGACGAGGCCGAGCAGCCTCGAGCCGTCTTCCGACCGGTCCGCGACAGCGGTGGGGTGTCAGCGATGCGACCCGGCGAGGCACTCCCCACCAAGTTCGTGTCGCTCGAGGGCGAATGGTCGGCCGACTACGGCGTGCGCGCCGGAGATCCGTTTCCGCTCTACACCGAACACCATGCCGTACACCCGGCGGTGTGGCCGGCCCTGGCCAATCACCTCACGCACACCGAGGTGGCACGCGGCAGTTGGATTCACACGCGCAGCATCATCCGACACCATGCGCTCGCTCGACCCGGCAGCACCGCGGAAGTGAGCGGCGTGGTGGTGCGGCGATTCGAGGCCCACGGCGAGCGAGCCGTGCTCGATGTGCTCATTCGTGTGGAGGGTGTGGTGGTGGCGACGCTGGAACACGAGGCCATCGTGGCGTTGCCCTGAAGGGCGACTACATCGTGAAGGCGAGGTTCCGGCAGGCTCGATCGCCCAAGTCGGCGTCGCCGGTGTACGCAATGGCGCCACTGCTGACCGCAGCCTCGGGGTCGATCCGGCCACAGGCCAACTGCATAAACGTGAGACTGTCGGCAGTGACCACCGCATCTGCATGGTCGAGGTGCTCCACGCGCGTCGCGCGTCCTTCGACCTTCACATGGATCGATCGCAGCACGCCGCCAGTGGTGGTGAACGTGAGGGAGTTCCCTTCCGTGGCACCGATCTTCTTGCCCACGATGTAGCCGATGGAGCCCTCCACCTCGTCGAGTGCCATCTCGGCGGCGGGGCCACTGTTGTCGGTGTCGATACCCAACGGGGTGGCGATGTCGCGCTCGTGCACCCACATGTCGAACACTCGCACCGCCATGAAGCGGGCATACGTGGCCTGGCCCACCGGGGTGAACGAAGGCGAGAAGAACTCGTCGTCGGTCATCGCTTCGATCTCCAGCAGGCGTGCGGCCACGACCTGGTGAAACCGAGCGGCCAACTCCGTGGTGGAGAGCGCCTCGAGTTCGGCGGCCACCGCAGGCATGGCGGCGAAGGGATTCTCACCACCGGGCTTCCAGCCCAGCAGCACCGACTCGATCCCAGCAACGTGCAGCGCAACGCCATGCACCGTCCATGCCGGGCACAGTGACTGCACGTTCCACTGCTCGGGCTCGAGGCGATCCAGCAGGCCAGCAAACGACTGCAGCGTGGAACGCAGGTTGTGAACGATCTGTTCGCGGGTGGTCATCGTGCCGGCCTTTCGCGGGACTGCCAATCACGGGCAGTGAGATAGGGGGTGAACTGCTCTTGGATGTGACGCACATCGTCGTCGGTCTTCGGGCGCTTGATCTCGTAGAGGTGCGGGAACTTCCGCATGCGCTGCACGATGTCCCACAACTCCATTGCGTCGTCGCCGTAGACCGCCGGGGTGAGCACCGGGCCGTAGAGCGTGCTGCCATCCTCGAACACCAACGTGGGCACGCCGAAGCCACCCTTCGACACGATGGCCTTGTGGTCGGCGTGTACGTCGTCGTGCGTGGTGGGGTCGTCGATGGCCTGGCGCACCAGTGCCGGGTCGAGCCCGATGGACTCAAGGATCGACGCCGCCACTTCCGGTTGATGCGGCTTGCGGCCCTCGATGTGCAGGGCGTGCCCGGTGGCCGCGTAGAAGGCGTCGCACTGGTCCATCGAGGTACGGCGCAGCAGTGCTGCCACACGCATCATGCCCCACCCGTACGACCACTCACGTTCCCACGGGTGCTTCTTGCCCTCGTCGTGGTTGGCTTCCTCGAGGGAGAAGAAACGCCAATCGATCTGCATGCCGTTCTGGCGACGCACATCGCGAATCCACAGCGACGTCTGGTACGCCCACGGGCACATCACATCGAAATGGAACGCAACAGTTTCAGTCATTTCAGCAAGGTAGCAATCCTCGTCGGGCGGCGAATCATTGTCAGCGGAAGGCCAAACCGTCGAATTCGCCGGAGTTGCGCCAGGCGTCGATGTACTGGAAGTAGGCCACCGGGCCCTCCGGATACCCCGCGCCGTTGAGTTGCTCCTTGCGCCCCACCGGCAAGCCCTCGTTGTTGTAGTAGCCCGGCGTGCAGTCGGGGTCGGCTCGCAGACCGCGCTGGTGCTGTTCCAGAAGCGCCACCCACGCGTCCTCGGCGGCGCGGGTGACCTCCACCTCGTCGGCGCCAACCTCCAGCGCATGGCGCACGATGGCCGCAATCGTGCTGCCGGCTTCGCCGAAGTTGTGAGTGACGTTGGAGATGAGGTTGGCGGCCTGGTTCGGGGCCACCACGAACAGATTCGGGAATCCGTGAACGTGCATGCCGTGCTTGCTGCGCATGCCTTCCGCCCAGTACTCACCCAATGCCACCCCATCACGGCCGTACGTCTCGAAGCCCGCACGCCGGGCGTACGTGGTGCCCACTTCGAAGCCCGAGGCGAAGATGATGCAGTCGAGTTCGTGGTGCACGCCACCGACCCAGATTCCGGTCTCGTCGATGCGCTCCACGCCCTTGCCGTCGGTGTCGATCAGGTGCACATTCGGGCGGTTGTAGGTCTGCAGATACTCATCGTGGAAGCACGGGCGCTTACACAACTGCCGGTACCACGGCTTCAGCGCCTCGGCCGTGGCGGGGTCGTCGACCACCGCATCCACGCGGGCGCGGATCTCGTCCATCTTCTCGTCGTCGCTGTCCTGATACGCCTTCAGGAACGCCTGCTGCACCGTCATACCGTCGGGCATACCGTCCTTGAAGATCTCGCTCATGCGTTGGAGGATGCGCTTGGTGATGTCGGTCCATCCGTCTTTCACCAGGTCCTCTTCGGCGTAGCCGCCGGTCTGCAGGGTGACGAAGTTCATCAGCCACTCGCGCTGCCAGCCGGGCTGCAGCGAGGCGAACCACTCCGGGTCGGTGTCGTGATTGTTGCGCACGTCGATGGACGACGGTGTGCGCTGGAACACGAACAACTCCCCCGCGTCGCGTCCGAGCGCCGGGATGCACTGCACCGCGGTGGCGCCAGTGCCGATGATGCCGACCCGCTTGCCGGCCAGGTTCGACATCGGCGCACCCTCGTAACTGCCGCCGGTGTAGGCGTAGTCCCAGCGACTGGTGTGGAAGCAGTGTCCACCGAAGCTGTCGATGCCCTCGATGCCGGGCAGTTTCGGACGGTGCAAGGGACCGGTGCCCATCGCCACGAACTTGGCTGTCATCTCGTCGCCCCGATCGGTGCGGATGACCCAGCGGCTCCGTTCGTCGTCCCACGTGAGCGACGTGACCGCCGTGGAGAAGACAGCCTTGTCGTACAGCCCGAACGTGGTGGCGATGCGCTTGGCCTGACCGAAGATCTCGGGTGCGTACACGTACTTTTTCGTCGGCATGTGCCCGGTCTCTTCCAACAGCGGCAGGTACACCATCGCCGCCGTGTCGCACATGGCGCCCGGGTACCGGTTCCAGTACCACGCACCGCCCACGTCGCCGCCGCCTTCGATGATGCGCACATCGTCGATGCCGGCCTGCTTCACACGAGCCGAGGTGACCAAGCCGGCGAAGCCGCCACCGATGAACGCGAAGGTCACGTCGTCGGTGAGTGGTTCGCGCTCGACCTTGGGCACATAGGGATCGTCGAGGAAGTGGGCAAACCGCCCGGTCGGTTCGATGTACTGGGCGTTGCCATCGCTACGAAGGCGCTTGTCGCGCTCCAACCGATACTTGCTGCGGAGGTCGCTCATCGTTCGACTCTCGCGCACCGAGCCTCAGCGACTGAACACGGAGATCAGCCGAACTCGAACGACGTGACCCCAAAGATCCGATCCACCGGCAAGCCTGGGTCCGGCCCGTGATACATGCGGGCGCAGCCGAACGACTCGGTCATGCCGAACGACGCAGCGAGAGCGAGCCCGGGCACGTTCGGCTCGGGCACATCGATCTGGATCGGGGCGCCGGGCACCTCAGCCATCAGCCCGCGCAGCAACCGCTCGGCGACATCAGGGCGGTCGGCGTGTACCGGGCCGAACCGGTAGCCCGTGCGGCAGGGCCGCAACACGGCAAGGCCCACCACCTCACCGTCCTCCAACTCCACCCCGACGTGGGCACCTTCCTGTGCCAGCCAGCGACGCAGCAGGTCGGCACGGGGGGCCGCCACGTGGCTGCGGTCGTATGCATCGACGGCGTCGAACCCCACGTCGGCAACCGTGCGATGACCGCCTCGCTCACCTTCCGGCGCCACACCGTCGAACCGCAGGTCGCGATACGCCAACACGAAGCCGCCCTTGGCATAGAACGGCACCATGGCGAACACGCCATCCATCCCGACAGCTGCGTCCGGGGCGAGGCGGGCACGCATGAGACGCAGTCGGTGGTGCCACAACTCCGTGCCCAACCCTTTGCTCCGATAGTCAGGGCGCACGATGAACAGACCCATGAACCCGAAGCGACCGTCGTAGGAGAAGATCGATCCCCCGCCCACCATCTCGCCGTGGTGGCGAAGGGAGATGAAGGCATCGGGGTCCACCGCGTGGGCGATGGCGATGTCGTGGCGACCGGGGTTCCATTGTTCGTCGGCTGCCCACTGGGCCAGCGTGGCCACCTCGGTGGCGGACATCACGTCGAACGAGTAGCCAGCAGGAAGGTTCATGCGGCCTCGATGGCGTCGAGCACCACCCGCACCACGGCAGGGTTCCAGGTGAGGGCTTGGTTCCACGGCAGCCCGAACTGGTCGGCGAAAAAGATGCTGTGGACATCGTTGAACACATGCGTCGACTTCGGTTGCATCACCTGCGGGTCGATACCCGTCGCTAGAGCGCTCGACAGGCTGACCAGCCCGTCGTGCGGCCACGCATGGGCGTCGCCGTTCGGCACCTGGAACCAGTCGCCACCCACCAACGTGACCGGGATACCCTCCAGCACGCTTCCCTGCCGGTCGTTCCATCCACCGGGAGCCGCCAGATACTGCGGCGTCACTTCCCACCCGGCACCCTGCGACACGTCGGCGAGCAGCACCTTGAACTCGTTGATGATCGTCCCGGTGCCAGGGTCGCCGGCTGCCAGCGAGAGGTCGGCGTACCCACCGGCCACCTCGGCAATGAACGAACCCATCCACGGAGTGCCGAGTGTGGTGAGCGACCGAACCCTCAGCGGATGGCCTTCCGCAAGCAGTTCTCGTATCGCGGCACGCGAGAAGAGTCCTCCCATCGAGTGGCCGAGCAGATCGACTTCCGCCACGCCCTCACGCTCCGAGAGAAACCGCAGGAAGGCGGCCAGATGCTGCCCGGCAACATCGATCGACCCAGCGGCGTTGACGGTGAGTTCGGCGGGCAACTGCTCTGGCTGCCCATCGAACCCGTTGCTGTCGGGATCGTTCGTGACCGGCGACCTGCCGATGTTGGCCGGGGACGTGTACACAGGCACGCCTGCCCCGAGCAACGCCTCGCGCATGCCGGTGTCGGTGCTCCCGGCCGACAGACCGCTCGCGCATCCGGCGGTGGGCGTGGTGAACGGACTGATGGCCCCTCCGCCGGAGACCATCACCACCACTCGACGGGGCCGTGTCATTTCAGGGTCTCCCACAAGAGCACCGCAGCGAACGCGAAGAACAGCACCGCTGCACCGATACGAATCGCCCTCTCGGGTAGACGGGCGCCGAGGATTCTGCCCACCCAGATGGCCAGGCCGTCGGCCACGACCATCCCCACTGTGGAGCCCAGCCAGGTGCCCACCACTCCCTCGCGAGTGGCCAGGGTGATGGTGGCCAGCATCGTCTTGTCACCTAACTCGGCGAGGAAGAACACCGTACCCACCGTGAGGATCACGTTTCGGGCGGGCTGGGCCGCGCGCTCCTCGTCGTCATCAGTGAGTTCGTCGCCGCGCAGGGTCCAAAGACCGAAGCCCACGAACGACACCACGGCGAGGATGTTGATGAACGTGGTAGGTAGGGCGGCCCCGAGCACGGCCCCCACGAACACCGACACGAGATGCACCAGTGCCGTGGCCGCAGTGATGCCGATGAGGACCGGGATGGTCCGATAACGGGTAGCGAAGGCCAACGCCATGAGCTGCGACTTGTCGCCGAGTTCAGCGACGAAGATCACCCCGAAACTCAGCAGGAACGCGTGGAGCACGACTCGACGCTAGTCGGCAGGCCAGCCGAAGCTGCTGCTCACCCAGGCTGGCAGATACGACGTCGGATCGGTGTTCCATTCGTAACCCTGCACGGCGCGTCGGCTCCGGCGCCCCGTGAGCGAACGCCACAGCTCCTGGCGCGGCAGTCGCAGTTCATGCACAGCCTCGCCGCCACCGACCATCCAGTCGTCACCCTCGTGGGTGCGCACCCGCAGAGGAGGCAACGCCGACGCCTGCACCATGCCATCGAGGTTGGCGAGGCGGTGCGGGGCGACGATCGCCCAATCGTCGGGGTCGATGTCGCGGGTGCCACCCATCGACTCACGCACATCGTCCTCGTGCACCAGCAGGTCGATCAGCGGCACGCGACCGAACACGCCGTCGAGACCGAACTCGCTCGGGTCATCGATGATCCGACACGCCTCCGGGAGAACCGCCGCCCACTCCTCCAGGAGTTGCTCACGGGATCGGTCGGTTCGGTGGTCCACCTGCGCAGCAGTCCAGTTCGGTTCGGCCCAGTCGCCGACATTGCCGTTCACGAGGTCCACGCACACGCCGACGACATGCGCCATCAACTGCCGCATGGTCCATCCCGGCGTCGCGCGCACCCGCGACTCGTCATCCATCACAACCGCCAACGCAACGAACCGGTCGTGGCTCAAGCGATAGCGATCGCCATTACGCACTGCGTACCGGGTCGTTCAGGTACGTGGGCTTGAACGCCGCCACGAACACGATGCCGGCGGTGGCGATGCAGATGGTGGACACCACGAGCGGGGTGTTGGAGCTGACCGAGCCGGTGATGAAGCCCACCAGAATGCTGGCCGGCACCTGAGCCAGGTTCATCACGCTGCTGGAGATACCCATCGCCTGGCCCTGTTTGCCCGGCTCGGCCGAGCGAGAGATGAGGCTGGTGGAGTTGGCCATCACCATGCCGTTGAAGGCAGTGAACACCGGGATGATGGCCCACAGCTGCCACTTGGCGTTGGCCATGAAGTAACCGCTCATCGCGAACGCCAGACCGAAATAGGCGAAACGCAATACCTGGAAGTCGCGCAGGTGGCGGGCAACGCGAGGCACCAGCAAGGCCTGCGAGATCGCGATGAACACTCCGACGACAGCGAAGTAGTCGCCCGTGTTGCTCTGAGTGAAGCCGAACTTGTTGAACAGATAGACACCGAAGAACGTGGTGAAGAACGTGAAGCCCGCGTTGAAGAAGAACGACGACGTGAGCGGCACCCGCAGCCGGGGCGAGGCAAAACCCTGCACCACGTTGCGCACCGCGGTACCGAACTCGATGCGCTTGTCGTGGTCCTTGTGCGCAATGGTCTCGGGCAGACGGGTGAGGATCAGCGCCACGTTGAACACGCACAGGCCACAGGCAAACCAGAACGGCGTGGTGGCCGAGAACCACGACGGCGTGTCGAACAAGCCATAGAAACTGACGTCCGGCTGGCTGAGCTTGCCGCCGATGTAGGGCCCGATCACGAAGCCCAGGCCGAACGCAGCGCCAACGAGGCCGAAGTTCTTCTGCCGGTTGGAGTCGTTGCTGATGTCGCCCACCGCCGCCTGCGCCACCGCAATGTTGCCGCCGGTGAGCCCGTCGATCGCTCGGCCGATGAACAGCAGCGGAATCGACAGTGCACTGATGCCGAGGGCGAAGATGGCGTAGCCGATGGCGGTGCCGGCAATGGAGAACGCCAGCACGGGCCGACGTCCGAAACGATCGCTCAGTTGGCCAAGGATCGGGGCGGCAATGAACGTGCACAACGGGTACACGGCCTGGAGGAACCCCAGCATGATGAGGCCTTCCTTGAACGACCAGCTGTCGGGCGTGACCTTGAACGGCGAGCCGGGGCTGATGAGCAGCGGGAAGACCGGGATGAGGATGCTGAACCCGACAAGGTCGATGAAGACCGTCAGGAACACCGGGAAAATCGGATTGGGGTGTTCGTCCTTCGAAGCCATGAACCTTCCAACCTAGAGGGAATCTCTGCCCGAGACTCGTTCCTTCGCTGCAGCCGACAACAGGCGCACACTGAGTGCCAGCAGCGTGAGGTCGAACAACATCTGCAGGCTCACCAGCGCTCGCGCCAACTGCCCCGTGGGGTGCACATCGCCGTAGCCGACGGTGGCCACGGTGGTGATGGTGAAGTAGATCGCGTCGAGCCGGGTACTCATGCCCTCGAACTGGGTGCCATTTCGATTGATGGCGAGATACACGGAACTGAACCCGAACACCACCATCCCGGCAACGATCAGGATGGCCTCAGCAGCGGCCCTCAACGGCGCATCGCTTTCAGCCACCGAGGTGGCCCGGCGCACAGCGAACGGGGCGATGCAGACCAACGCGAGCAGACCCACGAGAAGACCCAACCACCACAGGTGGCCGTTCAACGGAGAGAAGATGTACACCGCTGCCAGTAGGCCGACAACGAGGCCGAGGCGAGCCCCAGGCATCAGGCCCGACGGGCTCCGCCGCCACTGGCCGCCGAGCCGAGCAGCGACGACACGAGGATGCCGAGCGGCAGGGTGCCCCAGTAGGACGGACCCGTAGCCATCACGTTGCCGAGGAACAACATCAACAACCACGTCGCCGGGAACGTGGCGAGGAGCAGAACGACGAACGCGACGATGAGTGCCTTGATCATGATGGGAACGCTATTGCGTCGCTCAGGATGCGACGCGGATGCCATAGGATCGCCGCCATGTACTTCCTCGGCGCCGGCATCATCCTGCTCGTGGCGATCCTCGTGATCGTCGCCTACTTCCAGCAGAAGAAGCGCCGCCACTACTGAGCCTCAGACCGCCATCGTCTGCGCCACGACCACCGCAAGGTCGGCGCGGGCCCGTGCAACGCGAGACCGGACGGTGCCGATAGGGCACGACATCACTTCCGCTGCTTCTTCGTAGCTGAGGCCCATGACCTGTGTGAGCACGAAGGCCTCACGGCGGTCAGGATCGAGGCTGTCGAGGATGTGGTCCACGCTGTCGGCGTCGACCATCACCCCATCGCCAGCACTGAGTTCGAGGCGATCGGCCAGGCGACGCGACCGCTGACGCTTGCGGACGTCGTCGGCGCAGACGCGGCGAGCGATCGACAACAACCACGCCTGCACCGGCACTTCGAACCGAAACCCGGGCAACGACTTGATGGCCCGCAGGTACGTCTCCTGCACCAGGTCTTCCTCCACGCCGGCCGAGCCGAGCGAGACGCACAGTCGCCAGACAGCTGGCTGCGTGCACTTGACGATGTGTTCGAAAGCAACATTGTCGCCCTCGATCGCCGCCTCGACGTGGCGCCGCAAGTCGTCTGTCTCCCGCATTCCGAGCAGTGTGTCGGAAACTGGACAGAGGGTCAACTACCGTCGCGGGAATAGGTCGAAAGTCCCGGAACCAAACGACCTGCGAGTTGCGACCATAGAGACATGAGCTGCGAACCCTGGCAACTGGCGATCTCCGCCCAGATCGATGGAGAAGACCCCGGCATCGAACCGCGCCTCATCGAGGCCCACCTCGACGGCTGCCCCGAATGCCGACGCTTCCAGGCCGTGTCCGAGATGGGCCGTCGCTCGGCCCGCATTCAACCGGCCGAGGAAATGCCCGACATCTCCAAGCAGATGTCGAGAATGAACTCGGCCATCGACCGCGCCGCGAGCCTCAGCATTCCTCGCGTCCTGCTGGCCTTGGTGGCCGCCGACGTGTTCTTCTTCGCCATTCGCAATCTGCTGGGTGACGACGGCGAGTCGGCCGCGCACACCGGACGCCATCTCGGAGCCTTCAGCTTCGCCTACGCCGTCGGCCTGGTGGTCGTGGTGGTTCGGCCGGCCAGGGCACGCACCATGTTGCCGGTGGCAGCGGTGCTGGCGGGCGCACTGCTGGTGACCGCCGTTGTCGACTTGTTGAACGGATCCGTTCCGCTGATCGGCGAAACCTCACACCTTCCTGAACTTCTCAGCGTGGCCTTGATCTGGATGCTCGCCGCCCCCTCGCACAAGCGGGCCACGAGCGAATCGAAGTCAGACCGGCGCCTCCACGCGGCGTAGCGGCTGCCGCATCGCGGGCTGGTGATCCCACAGGTCGGCGAGCAGATCGCTGCGAATGGCTGCGTAGCCGGGGTCGTCCCACAGGTTCACTTGCTGGAGCGGGTCGTCGGCAAGGCGGTACAGCTCGCCCTCGGTGCCGTCGTGGCTGTGGCCAGCCTGGTAGGCGGTGCACACCCAGCCATCGCGGGTGATGGTGCGCAGGTGCACTGCCACGCCGAAGATGTCGCTGTCCCACTCGGTGAGCGACCGCTCGAACCCGCGGGTGTCGGCGTCGGTGTCGTCGACCGGCAGCGGCTTGCCTTCCATCCATTCCGGCACGGGTAGGCCGGCAATGGCGCAGAACGTGGGTGCCAGATCCACCAAACCGACCGGACGCGTCACCGCGCTGGGAGCGGGTGCGGTGCTGGGAGCGGGACGCCACACCAGCGGGATACGCATCAGCGAATCCACGTGGTACGGCCCCTTGAACAGCAGCCCGAAGTCGCCCTGGAACTCGCCATGATCGGTGGTGAACACGATGTCGACGTCGTCGCCCCAACCCTTGGCCTCGATGGCGGCCAGCACTCGGCCGAGCGCCTCGTCGATGAGTTCGCATTCGATGGCGTTGCGCTGGTTCACCTCGCGCACCTGATCGGCGGTGAGCGTGGCGGGAACCCAGTGGGCCGGCGCCTCGTAATTGCTCACCAACGTGCCGTCGTACCACGCCTTCCAGTGGCGCGGCTTGCCGTCGAGGATGGCTTCGCGCTCGGCAGCGGTCTGCGGGTAGCCCTCCGGTAGCGGTACGTCGCGCCAGTCGATGCGGCCGAGTTCGCTCTTCGGCGGATCCCACGGGTGGTGCGGGTCGGGGAAACTCATCCAGCAGAACCAGTCCTCGTCGCCTTCGAGGCCATCGAGCCAATTGATCGTGCGGTCGGCCACCCAGTCGGTGTGGTACCAGTCCTTCGGGATGTCGTTCTCCCACACCTGCGGGGCGCCGGTTTCACCGCCGCCCATGGCGTTCACTTCCAGCGTGCCGTCGAGCACCGGGTAGAACATGCGCACTGCTTCGGGGTGGTGCTCCGACAGCCAGCGGGCGTAGGCCAGCATGCCCTGACCGCCGTGCGTGGCCGCCTCGAAGTGCTCGAACCCGCGATGGGTGCCCACCAGCGGTTCACGCGAAAAGGAGTTCTCCACGAACCGCATGAACGGGTCGAGGAACGGCTCGAAGTGCGGCTTGCCGATGATGGCAGTGCGGTATCCGGCGTCGTGCAACACCTGTGCCACCGACGGGGCATCAACGGGGAGCGCCACGCCGTTCATCCACACACCGTGGGTGCTGACGTGCTGCCCAGTGATGATGGTGCTGCGACTGGGCATGCACACGACGCTTTGCGGCTGAGCCCGTTCGTAACGATGGCCCTGCGCCGCCAGCGCATCGATGACAGGCGTACGTGCCACCATGCCACCGTTGCAACCAATGGCGTCGTAACGCTGCTGGTCGGTGGTGACGAAGAGGATCTTGCGGCCCATCAGTTGCCCTCCATTTGGCGCTTGAGTTCGTCGAGGGCACCGGCCGTGCCACCAGCGATGGTGAGTGCCATCGTGCGCGGGTCGGCCTCGGTGCTGTAGACCACCAGGCACTCCTGGTCGCCGAGAGCGATGACGTCGATGGTGCCGCGATGGTGCACGAACATCGGTGCCGTGATGCGGTACTGGAAGCGACGCTGCGAGTCGTCGTTGACGAGGATCTCCTCGGGCAGCGGAGCGCCAGACCCGAGCACGATGACCCGGTTCTTCCCATCCACCTGACAGTTGGTGATGCCAGGAAACCAGGTGTGCAGACCGGCAGCATCGCCCACCCGCGCCCACACATCATCGGCGCTGCGGTGGATACGGATTTCGTGGCGGATGCTCCCCAACGTCATGACAGTGAGCCTGACACAAGTTTGCGCGCGTAGTCCAGCGCATGACCTACGGAGTCGGTGAACGCCAGTCCCTGCCACGCGATGTCGAACGCAGTGCCGTGGTCCACCGATGTCCGCACGATAGGCAGACCCAGCGTGACGTTGACGCCGCTGTCGAACGCCAGCAACTTCATCGGCCCATGACCCTGGTCGTGGTACATGCACACAATGGCGTCGTAGCGATCGCGGTGCACTGCCTGGAAGAACACCGTGTCGGCCGGATGCGGCCCGGTGGCATCGATGCCCGCCGCCCGCGCTGCCTCGATGGCCGGAGCGATGTGCTCGATGTCCTCGTTGCCGAACAACCCATGCTCGCCCGCATGCGGGTTTAGCCCACACACCGCGATGCGCGGGCGCTCGATGAACCGGCGAAGCACATCGTTGGTGAGTTGCACGACATCGAGGACACGCTCGGCACGAACACGGTGGATCGCCTCCTGCAGCGAGCAGTGAGTGCTCACGTGGGTGACGGCGATCGACCCACTGGGGGTGGCCGCCGTGAGCATCATCGTCACCTTCTGCACCCCACACAGTTCGGCGATGAACTCGGTATGACCCACGAACGAAGGGTCGGTGCGCTGCGTGGCCTCTTTGTTCATCGGCATCGTCACGATGCCTGCCACCTTGCCCGCCAGCGCATCGAGGGTGGCCCGCTCCACGTAGCTGCGGGCCGCAGCACCACTCAGCGCATCGAGTTGCCCAGGTCGGTGGTCGTCCACCGTGAGCAGACCCAGATCCACCAGTGGGAACGTGGACCAGTCGATCTGCAAGCCAAGCAACTCGGCACCGTGGCGCAGGATGTCGGCATCGCCGTACACCATCACATCGGACCCCAGCCCATGCTCGACGAATCGCCGCAGCAGAATCTCGGGACCGATGCCGGAGGCATCGCCCATGGTGATGGCGAGCGTCATGTCAACCAGTCTCGCTGCTGAACAGACGCGCGAGCGCGTCAGGTGCACCGAAGCCGCCGGCCTTGGTGATCACCACCGGGCCTCCACCATCGGTATCGAGGCTCCACGGCATGCCGGGAGCAACCGTGCCACCCACCATTCGCGGCGCATCACCCAGCACCGCAGCCGCGGTGTCGCCGCCGATCACCAGCAACGTGTCGAACGCAGCCATACGACCCCGCGCTTCGAAGCCGAGTTCCCGGGCCACCAACGGATCGAGGTCGCCTCCAACAACCGGAGTGTCGAGCACGGGCACATCGGGTCGCGCCTCGCGCAGCCTTCGAAGCTGTTCTCGCGACACCTCCGTTGCGCTGCCGCACACCACGAGCACCCGACCGTCGAGCGACGGCCGCTCGACCACGGCATGCCCACCGAACTGGGCTGCAAAGCACGCCCCGATCGGGCCCGCCGGACCAGCGATCAACACGTCGGAGCCAACGAGCGCAGCAGCCGCAGCCTCCATCTCGTCGGACGTCGTGATGTCGAGTGCCGCCACCCCACCCTCACCTGCGAGCCACACTCGCAGCGCATCGAGACCACCGAGCACCTCGGCTTCCGGCAGGTGGTCGCGCACCGCCCCAACGGGCGAGCCATGCACGTGCACGACTCCCCCTGCGCATGTGCGCCCCATCTGCGGCCATGCAACCATCACCAGCACTCGGCCATGACGCGCCCGCACCTCCGCAGCCCAGTTGCCGCGCAGCGTGGAGTCCATCTTGTGGGCCTGCCAACCCGCCGGGGGCAGGGCCCGAACGGCAGCTTCGGCAGCGGCAACCGAGCCGGCACGCGTGCCGAGGTCCACCACACCATTCCCATCGGGCGGCGCCCCGACCGTCACCGTCACCGGACCGACCGAGCGGGCGATCTCCGCAGCGGTCTCCAATGCGCCGGTGCGGTCGTCGGCAGCCACCAGCCACTCGCGCACGTCAGTTGACCTTGCGGTCGTGACCTTCCCAGTACGGCTCGCGCAGATCCTTCTTCAGCACCTTCAACGCTCCGCTCAGCGGCAACGGGTCGGCGCGGAACTCCACGCTCTTGGGCAGCTTGTACCCGGCGATCCATTCGCGGCAGTGGTCGATGATCTCCTGCTCGGTGGCAGTGGAATCGGGCTTCAGCACCACCACGGCATGCACGGCTTCTCCCCACTTCTCGCTGGGGATACCGATGACCGCCACCTGCGCCACCGATGGGTGACTGGCGATGGCGTTCTCCACCTCGGTGGAGTACACGTTCTCGCCGCCGGTGACGATCATGTCCTTCACACGGTCAACGAGGTACAGGTAGCCATCTTCGTCCACATAACCGGCGTCGCCGGTGTGGTACCAGCCACCCCGGAACGCGTCGGCTGTGGCTTCGGGCTTGTTCCAGTACTCGATCATGTAGTTGCCCGAGCGCACGCACACCTCGCCCGGCTCGCCCTGGGGCACCTCATTGCCCTCATCGTCCTGAATGCTCAGCACCACGCCGAGGAACGGCGACCCGGCAGCGCGCAGGTACTTGCCACCCTTGCGATGTTCATCGGGCCCGAGCATGCAGATCACGCTGCTGCTCTCGGTCATGCCGTAGCCCTGCCAGATGTTCATGCTCGGGTACAGCGCCAGCACCTTCTCCAGCAGCGCCTGTGGCATCGGCGACGCGCCGTACACGAGGTCGGTGAAGCTGCCGAGGCCCGACGGCCGGAACTCGGGGTGGGCCATCGTGAGGCCGATCATGGTGGGCACCATCACCGTGACGGTGGGCGAATACTTCTCCACCGCGTTCATCACCGCAGCCGGCTCGAACATCGGCTGGATGACGGTGTGCGCACCGAGTGCTGGCCCGCCGAGCACGCTGAACATGCTGGCGGCGTGAAACATCGGGGTCTGCACGAAGCTCACCGAATCACGGTTCATCGGCAGACGCATCAGCACGTGGTAGGCGTTCAGCATCTCGGCACGCTGATCCAGCAGCACGCCCTTGGGAAGGCCCGTGGTGCCGCCGGTGTACATCAGCATCACCGGGTCGGATTCCTCACCCTCGTCTGGGATGACATGCGGCGACGCGGCCAACAGGTCGTCGTAACGCACGGTGTGCGGCGCATCGCCGGGGCCCACCAGCACCACATGCTCCAGGCCAGCCTCCTCCTTCACCTT
>CANHST010000049.1 GCA_947463235.1 Acidimicrobiaceae bacterium | reverse complement strand
GGCGACCGACCGGGTCGACCGCTGGAGTTGGGCCGGGCACTCGGTGCGTTCCAGCGCGAGGTGCGGGCCATGCCGATGGAGGGCGCAGTCGCATCGCTGATGGACGACTACTCGCTCGACGCACTCGCCGCCACCAACGTACTGATGTATCTGGAGGAACAGGCGCAGGCCACCGGTGTGGTGCCCGACGATCGCACCGTGGTGATCGAACGCTTCCGCGACGAGATCGGCGACTGGCGGGTGTGCATCCTCAGCCCATTCGGCACGCCGGTGCACGCACCGTGGGCCATGGCCATCCAGCGCCGCCTCGACGAACGGTTCGCCATCCCCGTGGAGATGATGTGGACCGACGACGGCATCGTGCTGCGATTGCCCGAGGCCGCCGACGAGATACCGCTGTCCGACCTCATCATCGACCCCGACGACATCGACGAATTGGTGATGGACGCCCTGCCGCAGACCAGCCTGTTCGCTGCCCGCTTCCGCGAGTGTGCGGCGCGGTCGCTGCTGCTGCCGCGCCGCCGCCCCGACCAGCGCACACCGTTGTGGCAACAGCGCCAGCGCGCGCACGACCTACTGGCTGTGGCGTCGAAGTACCCCACCTTCCCGGTGCTGCTCGAGACCTCACGCGAATGTCTCCAAGACGTGTTCGACCTGCCCGCACTCCGCGAGGTGCTGTTGCAGTTGCGCAACCGCTCGGTGCGTGTCGTCAGCGTCGACACGGCGAAGGCGTCGCCCTTTGCGCAGAGCCTGCTGTTCAACTGGATCGCCGCCTACATGTATGAAGGCGATGCCCCACTGGCCGAACGTCGTGCGGCCGCCCTGGCCCTCGACCGAGATCTTCTGCGCGACCTTCTTGGCGCGGAGGAGCTCAGGGAACTGCTGGATCCAGGTGCGCTCGCCGACATCGAACTGGAGTTGCAACTGCTGGCCGATGGCCGGCGCGCTCGTAGCGCCGATGAGCTCCACGATGTGCTGCGTCGAGTTGGCGACCTGGCACCCGACGAGGCCGACCTGCGCACCGAAGGCAACCACGCCGCCGAGTGGTTGGCGGCACTCGTGCTCGAACGGCGTGCCGTCGAGGTGTCGGTGGCGGGCACGCCGCGGTTCATCGCCGCCGAAGATGCCGCCAGATACCGCGATGCGCTGGGGTGCACCGTGCCGCTCGGGCTTCCCCGTGCATTCACCGAACCCGTGCCACACCCGCTTGAGTCGCTGGTGGCCCGCTACGCCCGCACCCACGGGCCGTTTCTCACCGACGATGTTGCCGCACGATTCGGTATCGCGATCGAGCGCACTCAGGGAGCCCTCACCGCGCTGGAGTCGGATGGTCGCGTGCTCCGCGGCGAGTTTCGCCCCGGCGGTTCGGCTCGTGAATGGTGCGACAGCGAAGTGCTGCGCCAGATCCGTCGACGGTCACTGGCAGCACTGCGGCGTGAGGTCGAGCCGGTGGAGCAGGACGCCTATGCGCGTTTCGTTCAAGCCTGGCACGGCATGGGCAGCGAGCGCCGTGGGCTCGATGCGTTGGTGGAGGTACTCGGCCAACTCCAAGGCGCGGCACTGGTGGCCAGCACGGTGGAGACCGAACTGCTCCCCGGTCGCCTCGGCGGCTACCGACCCGCCGATCTCGACGAACTCTGCACCGCCGGTGACGTGGTGTGGGTGGGCGGCGGGGCAATCGGCGCCAGCGACGGACGAATTCGCTTCTGCTTCGCCGACCAACTGCCATTGCTGGCCCCGGGCTGGGAACCGCTTGCCGCACCAGAAGGCGCACTCCACGACGCCATTCGGCAGCACCTCGCGGCACGCGGCGCCAGCTTCTGGAACGGGTTGCGCGCCGCCGCCCCAGATGCCACCGACACCGAACTGCTCGCAGCCCTCTGGGATCTCGTGTGGGCGGGAGAGGTGACGAACGATTCCCTGGTGCCCTTGCGCACGATGCTGTCGTCCAAGGGCATCACAGGGAGATCATCGACGAAACCGCTCGTTCGGCAGCGGCCACGCCCCGGCCGCCTCACCCGAATCGGTCCCCCACTCGGCGCCGGTCGATGGAGTCTGGTTGCACCGCTGCTGGAACCTATGCCCACACCGACGGTGGCTGCGCACACCACTGCGTTGCAGTTGCTCGAGCGCTACGGCGTCGTCACGCGAGAAGCGGTGCTGGCCGAGAACGTGGTGGGCGGGTACGCCTCGGTCTACGGCGTGCTGAAGGTGCTGGAGGAGCGGGGTCAGGTGCGACGCGGCTATTTCGTGTCGGGCCTTGGCGCCGCCCAGTTCGGTGTGCCCGGTGCCGTCGACCGCCTTCGTTCCACGCGCGACGCCACCGATGCCGAACTCCATGCCGCCGACATGGCGCCAGCCGTGATGTTGGCCGCCACCGACCCTGCGCAGCCCTACGGCGCAGCGATCGCCTGGCCCGCTTCGTCGGGCCGCCCCGCACGTGCTGCGGGAGCCAGCGTGGTGCTGCGCGAAGGCGTACCACTGGTGTGGTTCGATCGACGGTCGCATCACATGGTCACGTTCCCGGCCGCCGACACCGACCAGGGGTGGGCCGAGGCCCTCGCCGCGGCGGTGAAGAACGGCCGAGCGCGCAGCGTCGAGGTGCGCAAGGTGAACGGCGAACCGATCACGCCAAGCTCATCATGGGCCGCTGCGCTCGCAGCGGCTGGGTTCGTGGAGGGCTACCGAGGCTGGGTAGCCCGCAGCTGACTAGAGCTCGCGAGCGTCGAGCAGCGGCTCTGCCGCCGCAGCGAACGGCGAATCGGCGGCGGGGCCGGTCGGGTCGATGCACTCGTACTGCGACATCATGTCGTGGTCTTCGTGGACGACGTTGTGGCAGTGGATCATGAACTTGCCCGGCTCGTGGAACGTCATCTGCAGCCGAATCGTTTCGTTCTCGCCAAGGCGGAACGTGTCCTTCGGGCAGTTCTCGTACGCGTACGGCGCCTTGCCGTTACGGCTGATGATGCGAGCATCCACACCGTGCACGTGCATCGGGTGGCTCCAACCACCCGAGTTGTTCTGGAACTCCCAGATCTCCGTGGAGCCCTTCAGCACCGTGGCCTCCACCAGGCCGTACTCGCTGTCGATGACGTCGTTCCAGGTGTTGCCGTTGATCGTCCATTCGCCACCTTGGCGAACGGTCTTGAAGTTACGGATCGTCGGCTTGGCCGGCGTGGGCGTGGTCATCACCGGATTGCTCGGCGCCAGCTCGCGAGGCACATCGTTGTTGGCCGGGTCGAACTCGTCGGCCACCACGTCGAACGCCATCACCTTGCGTGTCGTGGGGTAGTCGTCGTTGTACGGGAGGCTGTCGTTGATCAGTTCCACCCGCGTGCCAGCCGGGTACTTGGCGAAGTCGACCACGAAGTCGTAGCGCTCGCCGTTCGTGATGCGGAACGACGGCACCGGAATGGGAGCGGGCGCCAGCCCGGCGTCGCTGCCGATCACTACCATCGGGTCGCCGGTGCTGAGACGGAGGAAGAACGTGCGCGAGCCGCACGCGTTCACCATGCGGAAGCGGTACTTGCGACGCTTCACCTTCATCAGCGGCCACGGCCGCCCGTTCACCATCAACACGTCACCCCAGAGGCCCTTGGTGTCCTTCAGGGAGGCGAAGAGGCCGCCATCGGCCTGGAACATGGCATCGGAGAGTTGCAGCGACACGTCGAACTCGCCTCTGGGCAAGCCCAGCGCGAAGTCAGCCGGATCGTCGACCAGGTAGCGGCCAGCCAAACCGGCGTACACGTTCAGCGAGGTGTGGTGCATGGCGTGGTCGTGGTACCAGGCAGAGCGACCGCACTCGGTGTTCAGCCACACGTAGTCCTTGAACTCGCCAGGGTGGATGATGTCGCTGGCGTAGCCGTCGTATTGCGGCAGCGACGCTCCGCCGTGCAGGTGGATGTTGGCGAACGACTCGTACGCCCATGCCGGGTGCATGGAGGGCAGATTGTTCTCGAACCGAGCGACCACCGTGCGGCCACGAGTGGCGCGAATGGTGGGCCCGGGGAACGAGCCGTTGTAGCCGTAGAGCGAGGTACGAATGCCCGGCAGCAACTCGGCGGTGAACTGCTCGAGGCTGATGCGGTAGTAGTCGGTGGTGGCGTCACGACGAATGGGCTGGGCAACCGGCGCATGCGCGAACGGCACCGTGAACGGCTTGGGGAACTTCGATGCCGGCAAACGGGCCGGGGCTCCGGATTCGGCACGAAACGGCAGCAGGGTGGGCACTGCGACGGCAGCTCCTGTGCCGGCTGCGCCAAGGATCAATGCACGACGAGAGACGTTCATGTTGTGAACTTTCTGCCTGGTCTCGTCGGGAGCTCGAGATGGTGAACGTTGTCAACTTTTCACTCTGTGTCGGCCTCTGTCCAGTCGTTCGTCTCTTTTTCATCCAAATCTGATCAAAGTTCACCACTCTGCGCACTAACGATGTAGGACCATGCCCCTTTGGTCCTTAGACCCTGCTCCTCCCATCAGGTATGGCGCAGACTGGTGGATGTGGACGTGCACGAATTCCAAGTGATGGCAAGGTCGTTGGTGCAGGACGGCACCCTCGCCTACGACCAGAAACTGCGCCGGCTTGCCGCGCTCGCAACCGAGCTGCTGGAGTACCCGGCGGTGTCGCCCGAGTGCCGCGATGCGCTCGACAAGCGGATCATCTGCGACATGTTCGAGGGAAACGCCCCATTCGCTGCCCGCTACATCCTTCCCGACTACGAACGAGCGATTCGGCAGGGCCTTCGTTATCTGGAGATGCCGCCACCGCAGAACCTCGATGATGCGTTGTCATTCCTGCAGATCATGTACGCCAACGTTCCGAGCGTCACCACCTACCCCGTCTACCTCGGCGACCTCGACAAAGTGCTCGAACCCTTCGTCACCGACGACATCGACGACGAACGCCTGGACGCGACGCTGCGACGCTTCTGGATTGCCATCGACCGCATGCTGCCCGATGCCTTCGTCCATCTCGACCTCGGCCCGCACGACAGTCGCATCGCTCGTTCGGTGTTCCGCGTGGAGCGCAGCCTGCGCCAGAGCGTGCCGAACATCTCCTTGAAGGTGGACCCCGTCGTCACCCCTGACGATCTGGTGGAGGATGCGGTGCGCACGGTGTTCGAGACCGGCAAGCCCCACTTCGTAAACCACCCGATGATGGCCGCCGATCACGGCGAGCACTACGCGGCAGTGAGTTGCTACAACGCGTTGAAGATCGGTGGCGGTGCCCACACGCTCGTGCGTCTGAACCTGAAGGAAGTCGCGCTGTGCCACGACGGCACCGTCGACCAGTTCCTCACCACCACCCTGCCCCACTTCGTGGAGTTGACCGCAGAGTTGGCCGAGGCACGCATCCGATCGCTGGTGGAAGAACAACGCTTCTTCGAGACGCACTGGTTGGCGCTCGAGGGCCTCATCGACATCCACGCCTTCGCCGCGATGTTCGGCATCTTCGGACTCGCAGAGTGTGTGAACACGCTGATGGCGTACGAAGGTCTCGATGGCCGATATGGGCACGACGACACGGCGAACGCGCTCGCTGTGCGAGTGGTGCAACGGGTGGCGCAACTGGTGGACGACCGGCCGATGCCCTACAGCGAGGGCGGCGACGGACGCTGCTATCTCCACAGCCAGAGCGGCATCGATAGCGACCACGAAGTAACGGCAGGAACGCGAATCCCCGTGGGCGAGGAACCCGATCTGCTGCAGCATCTGCTCACGTGCGCACCGCATCACCAGTACTTCACCGCCGGCATCAGCGACATCTTCCACATGGATGACACCGCCGTGCGCAACCCGCAGGCCGTCGTCGACATCATCCGTGGCGCCTTCCGACAGGGGATGCGCGACTTCACCTTCAACCTGAACTCGAATGAGTTCGTGCGCATCACCGGCTACCTCGTCCGCAAGAGCGACCTTGCTGCAATCGCCGCGAGTGGTAGCGCTCGTCACGGCAGCGACCGCCTCGCCGCTGGTTCGGAGAACAGCTTCCACCTCACCCAACGCTCTGTGAAGCGCATCGGACGGGGCGAGTGAGCCTGGATTGCCCCATTGGTTCGTCGGACGGCGTGGTGGCCGAGACCATCACGTTCAGCAACGTCGATGGCCCGGGCAATCGCTTCGTGGTGTTCCTGCAGGGCTGCAACTTCGATTGCATTGCCTGCCACAACCCCCAGACCATCCCCGTGGCATCGGGCGCACACTTTCGAGCACAGGTCGACGACCTGCTGCCACGTATCCGCAAAGCCGAGCCCTTCCTCGGCGGCATCACCGTGTCGGGCGGTGAGGCCACCATGCAGCCCGGGTTCCTGATGGAGTTGTTCAGCAGGGTGAAGGCCGACCCCGAACTGCAGCGACTGACGTGCTTCATCGACTCCAACGGGTCGTGCACAGAGGAAACCTGGCAGCACCTGGCCCCGGTCCTGGACGGGGCAATGATCGATCTGAAGTGCCTCGACCCCGAGATCCACCACCGCATGACCGGGCACACCAACGCATCGGTGCTGGAGAGCATCGAACTGCTGGCCTACATGCGCAAGCTGTATGAAGTGCGGTTGCTGATCCTTCCCGGCGTCAACGACGATCCCGCGCTGCTGCGCCGCACCGGCGAGTGGCTGGCTCGCATCGACCCGGCGATGAGGGTGAAGATCATCGGCTTCCGGCGCCATGGAGTGCGCCATCACGAGCCGCCGCTGATGGAGCCGACGCCCCAAGAACTGGCCGCCGCCGCCGAAAACGTGCAGGTCGCAGAACTGAACATCTGTGTGATCTGAGGGGTTCGCGAAAGTTCGCTTGTGCGCGGGCAGACTCAATGGTTCCCATGAGCGACCGTGTGCAACTCCGGCCCTGGCAGCGCGAAGCCTTCGACAAGTTCGCCGCCAGTGAGCAGAAGGACTTCCTCGCGGTCGCCACCCCCGGCGCCGGTAAGACCACCTTCGCTCTGGCCTGTGCCCGTTGGGCGCTCAGCAACGAGCGCCGCCGACTCATCATCGTGGCCCCCACCACCCATCTCAAGACGCAGTGGGCCCTCGCCGCACACCGCATGGGCTTGCACGTGGACCACAACTGGTCACCGGCAGATGGTGTGGCGAAGGATGTGCACGGCATCGTCACCACCTATCAGCAGGTGTCCACCGCCGACACCGCGAAGAAGGTGCGCGGGCTGGCAAACGACGCGTTCGTCGTCCTCGACGAGGTGCACCACGCCGGCGACGAACGGGCATGGGGCGATGGCGTGCGCACCGCATTCGAACATGCCAATCGACGCCTGTGCCTCAGCGGCACCCCGTTCCGCAGCGATACCGCCAGCATCCCGTTCGTTCGCTACGAGGAAACCGGCGTGGGGGGCGAGGCCCAGCCCGACTTCACCTACGGCTACGCCGACGCGCTCCGCGACGGAGGTGTGGTGCGGCCGGTCTACTTTCCGCGCTTCGACGGTCTGATGGAGTGGAGCGCTCCCGACGGCAGCGTCCTCAGCGCCAACTTCCACGACGAACTGGATCGCACGGGCGCATCGCACCGGCTTCGGGCCGCACTCAGCCTGCAGGGCGACTGGCTGCCCGCGGTAGTCGACCAGGCGCACGAGCGACTGCTGCAGATCCGCAAGAGTCATCCCGATGCAGGTGGCCTGGCCATTGCGATGGACCAAGACCACGCTCGCGACATCGCCCGCCTCATTCGGCACCGGTACAAGGTGGAGGCCGAAGTCGTCGTCAGCGACGACCCCGATGCCAGCAAGAAGATCGCGGCGTTTGCCAGCAGCACCCGACCCTGGCTGGTGGCCGTGCGCATGGTCAGCGAGGGTGTCGACATTCCCCGCCTCCGCGTCGGTGTGTACGCGAGCACGGTGGTCACCGAACTGTTCTTCCGCCAGGCGGTCGGCCGGTTCGTCCGCTGGACGAAGGGCATGGCCAGCCAGAAGGCGTACGTGTTCTTGCCCGACGACCCGCGGCTGCGCACGCACGCCTTCCAGATCGCCGAAGCGCGGCGCCACGTGCTCAAGCCGCCCACCGAACGCGACGACGAGTTCACCCCCGAACAACTGGAGGCCGAGGCCACACGCGAACTCGACCTGATGCCCGAGCAGTTGTCGCTGTTCAGCGTCATCGGTTCCGTGGCCACCGGCATGTCCGTGCACGCCTTCACCGAGGCCGGTCTCACCTTGTTCGACGACGAGCCCGACATCCCCGAGCCCGAGGCCGCCGAGGTTGACGAGTTGGCCATCGAACTGCCCGAAGTTCCCACCGATGCCGGCTACATGCTCACCGGCTCGAAGAGCATCGCTGAGCGCAAGGAAGAGTTGCGCATCGCCAACATGGAACTCGCCAAGAAACTGGTCGACCAGACCGGTTGGGGCCACGCGAAGGTGCAGGCCGAACTGAACCGCTTGTCGGGCATCGTGTCGGTGGGCAGCGCCACGAACGATCAACTCGAGCGACGGTTGCGGTACGGCGAGTCCTGGCTTCGCCGCCGCTGAGCCATCGCTCGCCACCGGTAACCTTTGCGACATGCCTGCCAGCGGAGAGCACCACCCCGCCTTCGAGGAGTACTGCGAGTGCATCTTCGAACTGCAGGAAGACGACGTGGCGGTGATTCAGGCCCGCATCGCCGAGCGCCTGCAGGTGAGCCGCCCGGCAGTGAGTGAAATGATCAAACGCCTCGAAGCCGAAGGTCTCGTCACCACCGACGATCGCATTCTGCTCACCGCACCGGGGCAGGCACTGGCACAGCGAGTCGTGCGCCGCCACCGTCTCGCGGAGCGGTTCCTCACCGACCTGCTCGGCCTGTCGTGGGCCGACGCCCATCACGAGGCCGGCAGGTGGGAGCACGTCATGAGCGACGCCGTTGAGGCAGCGATGGACCGTGTGCTCGGCAACCCCACCACCTGCCCGCATGGCAATCCGATCCCTGGGTCGTCGTACGACGCACCGCACATGGTGCCGCTCGCCGACATCGCCGTCGGCGGCTCGTTCACCGTGACGCGCATTCCCGAGGAGCTGGAGTTCACGCCCGGTCTGCTCGACTTCCTGGAAGACAGCAACATCCTTCCCGGACATACCGGTGTCATCACCGCGGCATCGCCCGACGGCACGGTCACCATCGAGATCGAAGGCCGCCACATCGGTGTGGGTTCCTTCGCTAGCGCCCGCATCCTGGTGCTCGCGTGAACCGCGCACTCTTCGCCGCCGCCACGCTGATCGTGGTGCTGTCCGGCTGCAGTGCCACCACCTTCGATTCCACGCTGGAAACCACCACCAGCACCATCGCACCCACCACCACCGTGCCGGCAGGAACCGTTGATGAATTGCTGCCGTTGATGGTGGCCGAGGTGAAGGCGCTGAGTGAGAAGGTGGCAGCGAACAAGGGCGACGACCGGAGCGCCACCTACATCGAGCAACTCTGGGCTGCGATGAAGCCGGAGATCACCTCGATCAACAAGGACCTCGTGCCGTCGTTCGAGTTCGTCGTGCGGCGCTGCCGCCAAGCAGCCGACCGCAGTCGTCCCGCAGACGCAGACCGGGCGTACCGCAACATTCAGGCGCTCGCCGACTCATTGCTCGGCTGAGCAGCTCAGCCTCTCGCCAGGTGGCCCTCGACAGCCGCCATCCACTCCGCTCGGTGGGTCAACTGCGGGGAGTGGTACGCCCCAGCAATCACGGAGAGTCGGCCATCGGTGACCGCATCGGTCAGTTCGGCGGCCTGATCGACGAATGGGTGATCGTGTTCCCCCACGATCACGGTCACCGGGCAGGAGATCTCACCCAGCCGCGAGCGAACTGCGTCGAGGCTGCCGCTGAACAACTCGGAGCCCAGCGCCTTCATTGCGTACGGGTCGAATGAGGATGCCATCGCTTCCTTCACCGCCTGCCACTCCGTCGATGTGGCCGCGGCAATGAGGGCTTGCTCCGGGCCCGCCATTGCTGCCAGATCCGGCAGGCCCCGAGCGGGGTCGAACGATGCAATGAACCCGGCCATCAGCGCAGCGATGGCTGGATCCGGCGGGACGAACGACCAAGCGCTGGTGTCCATGAGGATCAGCGACCGGACCAGGTCGGGGCGAGCCAACGTGAGCCGCAAGCTGATGGCGCCGCCCATGGAGTGCCCGAGGAGGTCCACCGGTCCCTGGCCCTCAGCCTCGATGAACGCCGTGAGGTCTGCAGCCAATCGATCGATGGAGTAGCTGTCCACGGCGCCGAGCTTCTCGGAACGACCATGCCCGCGGTGGTCGATGGCCACCACCGAACGCTGGGTAGCGAGCTCCTCGATGGTCAGTGCGAAGTCGTGCGACGACCCGGAGAAGCCGTGACACAGCACGAACGGAGCACCACCGCCATCAGTACCCCACCGGTCCCATGCCAGGGAGACACCATCCACCGAGAACTGACGAGCAAGCGATTCGATCACGCGGCCGAGCATAAGCAACGGCGCACGAGGCCGACGGCCCCGAGCTCAGCGCATTGCGTCGGGTAGCTCCTCGGCATGCACGATGGTGAGCCGTTTGGTGCTGCGCGTCAGCGCCACGTACAGCGCACGGAGACCCTGTTCCTGGTCGCTGACGATGCGGGCCGGCTCGACCACGATCACGCCATCGAGTTCGAGACCCTTCACGACGCTGACCGGCACCACGGTGATGCCCATTTCGAGGCCGGACCGAGTGGCTTCGCCATGCTCGATGCCCGCCGCGCTCAACGCCGCCGCAACCGACTCGAACAGGGAGTCGGGCACGACGACAGCGATGTTGCCATCGCCGATGTCGGTGTCCATCTCCTTCGTGGCAGCCACCACGGACGCCAACAGTTCCGAGGACGCCACCCGCACGAACTCTGGGTGCTCGTCGCCCTCGCGCACGCTGGTGGGAGCTCGCAACGAGGGAGTGGCCGCCATCATCACCCGGTTCGCCAGTTCCATGATCTGGCCGGGGATTCGGTACCCGACGCTGAGGCCAATGACCCTCGAGCCCTTCTGCGTAGGCAGGAAGCGCAGCACATCGTCCCAGTCGTTCGGTGCCAGCGCACCCGTCGCCTGCGCCAGGTCGCCCACCACGGTCATGCTGCCGTTCAATGAACGACGGGCCACCATGTGCAATTGCATCGGGGTGAGGTCTTGCACCTCATCAACCACGATGTGGCCGTAGGTGCGGATCTCGTCGTGCTCGTCGGTCTTGTTCTTACTGGGCTTGGTGCCGAGGTAACTGCGCGCTTCGTCGAGCAGTGCCACGTCGTTCTCGGTCCAGCGAACGTCCTGCACGTCGGCGGCCCGCGGCCGGTACAGCGACAGGTACTCGGCTTCGCTGAGGTGCTTGTGGCCTGCCAGCTTCAGCAGAGCCTTGCTGCCGAACAGGTCGTGCAGTAACTGGGCAGGGGTGAGCACCGGCCACATGCGTTCGAGCGCCTGGCGGACCTCGGGAAGCGAACGGATTGCGTCGCGCACCTCGTTCGGGGTGACCTCCGCAATGCGCGATGACGCCGCCATGGCTGCCCAGATCTCGCCCTCCACCCACCGTCGCGCCGCATTATGGCGGCGGAAACGACGCTGCGCTGCACGCACGATGCGATGGCTTTCATCAGCCCTCAGCCGGAGGTACCCGGTGCGGAACGGCACCACGAGATCGTCTCGCAGCGGCCGCTCGCGATCGGTGACGGCCTGATCGATGACCAGGGCCATGCGCATGTCGCCCTTCACCCTGGCAGCCAGCGATGAATCAGCAGGGTCGATGCCGTAGCGCGCCCAGGTGACATCGGAGACCAGGTCGGCCAACACCACCTGCTCCACGCCGGCTTCGCCGAGCGACGGCAAGACGCGTTCGATGTAGCGCAGGAACACTCGGTTCGGCCCGATGACCAACACGCCCTGATCCTCCAGCGGGAAGCGGTACGTGTAGAGCAGATAGGCGGCACGGTGAAGTGCCACCACGGTCTTGCCGGTACCCGGGCCGCCCTGCACCACCAGCACACCGGCCTGTGGCGAACGAATGATCTCGTCCTGCTCACCCTGGATGGTGGCCACGATGTCGCCGAGTTGGCCGGTGCGGCCGCGAGACAGCACGGCGAGCAACGTGCTGTAGCCACGAATGCCATCCGGGGAGGCTTGCGTCGCACTCTCGCCTTCGGCACCGATGCCGAGGTGACCGGCACCAAAGAGTTCGTCTTCGATACCGAGCAACTGGCGACCCTGCACATGGAAGTGACGGCGTCGGGCGAGACCCAACGGCTCGCGGCCGGTGGCGCGGTAGAACGGCTCGGCGATCGGCGCCCGCCAGTCCACCACCACCGGGTCGGCGTGTTCATCGGCTACGGCCAGACGGCCGATGTGGAAGCTCTCGAACGTGTCGGGTTGCTCGGTGCCTCGGTCGATTCGGCCGAACACCAGGGCCATGTTGCCGAGGTCGAGTTGTGTGAGGCGGTTGAACACGGCCTCATCGAAGACATCGCGCTCGTAGCGCGCCTGAAATGTGCCGCCAAGGGTGCCCTCGTGGAGTCCGCGCATCTTCCAGGCGTCCGCCTTGCTCTGTTCGAGGCAACGGTACGCGAAGTCGATGAACTCCTGCTCAGCGGGAAGATCGGGGTGGTGCTGCGTCATGAGAACGTGGGCCCTGTCCAGGCGGAGGCCCGAAAACAAGGGTCTGAAAACTCTATCGGCGTCGCTTCCGCCCACCACTCAGACGGTGTTCCCCGATCTGATCAGGAGGTGGTGCCGATACCGCCGTCCACCGGGATGACCGCACCGGTGACGTAGCTGCCGGCTCGGCTGGAGAGGAACACCGCAACGCCAGCCATGTCGTCGGGTCGGCCGATGCGACGCAACGGTGCCGAGGCGGCGATGTTGTCGCCGAACGACTTCAGCGTGGCGGCCATCATCTTGCTCTCGAACGGGCCGGGGGCCACGGCGTTCACCGTGATGAACTCCGGGCCAAGCTTGCGGGCGAGTGCGCGGGTGAGGTGGTGCACACCCGCCTTGCTGGCGGCGTAGCTGTAGGTGTCCATCGGGTTCACGTGCAAACCATCGATCGAGCCGATGTTGATGACGCGTGCCGGGTCGTCGTGCGATGCACCCGCACGCAGGTTCGGCAGGAGCTTCTGAGTGAGGAAGAACACACCCTTCACGTTGGTGTCCATCACCTTGTCCCAGGCGTTCTCGTCGAAGTCGTCGAGCGGCATGCCCCAGGTGGCGCCAGCGTTGTTCACCAAGATGTTCAGCACCGGGAAGTGGGCGCTCACCTCGGCGGCCAGCGCTTCCACGCCTTCCAGCGTGCTCACGTCGGCGCGGACGGCATGCACATCACCGAACTGGCTCAGCGCCGCCTTGGCGTCGTCGAGTTCGTGCTGCTTGCGGGCACTGATCACCACGCTGGCACCGGCCTGCAGCAGGCCAGTGGCGATCATGAAGCCGATACCGCGGCTGCCGCCCGTCACGAGTGCGGTCTTGCCCTGGAGAGAGAACAGTTCAGTCATGGTCGACATCCTGCTCTACGGCGTCCTCAGATAGCGTGCCGGACGATGTCGTCCAGCGTGCCGTTCCTCGATGCCGCGGCCGGTCGTCCCGCCGCCCACACGCCCGTGTGGTTCATGCGGCAGGCCGGCCGCAGCCTGCCGGAGTACCGCGCGCTGCGCGGCGAGGGCAGCATCCTCGATGCGATCAAGCAGGTCGACCTGTCGGTGGAACTCACCCTGCAACCGGTGCGCCGTTACGGCGTCGATGCCGCCGTGCTCTACAGCGACATCGTGGTGCCCGCTCACGCAGTCGGCTTCGGCATCGACGTGGCGCCGGGCACCGGCCCTGTCTGTGCGCAGCCGTTCCGCAGCATCGACGACCTCGCCCGTCTCCGTCCGTTCGAGCCCGAAGCCGACACGCCGTACGTGCTCGACACCGTGCGTGCACTGGCGAACGAACTGTCGCCTGCCGTGCCGTTGCTGGCGTTCGCCGGCGCCCCGTTCACCGTGGCGAGCTACCTCATCGAGGGGCGGCCCAGCCGCACCTACGAACACACCAAGCGGATGATGCACACCGCCCCGGACTTGTGGCAGGCGCTGATGGAGCGGCTCGTGCAGCACGCCGTGGCCTCGATCTCCAGCCAACTCGCGAACGGTGGCCGAGCCTTCCAATTGTTCGACAGTTGGGCCGGAACACTGAGCCGCATCGATTACGACCGCTTCGTTCTGCCGCATTCGCGGGCGGTGTTCTCGGCACTGCGCGAACTGCACCCCGACGCACCCGGCATTCACTACGGCGTGGGCTGCGACCATCTCTTGGAAAGCATGCGCGCCGCTGGCCCCACCATCCTTGGGCTGGATTGGCGCACGCCCATCCAGCAGGCTCGCGCTCGCATGGGCGCCGACCTGGTGGTGCAGGGCAATCTCGACCCTGTGCTCGCGCTGGCGGGTGTCGAAGTGGCCCTCGCCGGCACCGACGCCGTACTCGCCGACAACGACGGCCACCCGGGCCACATCTTCAACCTCGGCCACGGGGTCCACCCGCCCACCAACCCCGACGTGTTGACCGCTGTGGCGGCACGCGTGCACGAACGGACCGCACGATGACGAACGCCGACCGAACCGCCGTACTGCTCATGGCCTACGGCACGCCCCGCACTCCGGAAGAGATCCTGCCCTACTACACCGACATCCGTCGCGGCCGTCCACCCACCGAGGAAGCGTTGGCCGACCTCATCGCCCGCTACGACGCGCTGGGCGGCACCAGCCCATTGGCCGCACGCACCGAGGCCCAGCGCGCAGCACTCCAACAGGCCCTCGATGCCGCAGCGCCCGGCAAGTATGAGGTGAGCCTCGGCCTGAAGCACGCCGATCCGAAGATCGAAGCTGCGGTCGATGTCATCGCTGCCCAAGGCTTCCGACACATCGTGGGCCTGGTGCTCGCTCCGCACTACTCGTCCTACTCGATCGGGCAGTATCTCGACCGAGCGAAGGCCGCCGCAGAGCCGCACGGCATCACGGTGAGCGGCGTCGAGAGTTGGGCCACCGAGCCCGCATACGTGCAGTTCATCGCCGACGACTTGAAGGCGAAGCTCGACACCATGCCCGCAGACACCAAGGTGCTCTTTACGGCGCATTCACTGCCGCAGCGCATCGTTGATGCCGGCGATCCGTATCCCGATGAGCTCCGCAGCACCGCCGTGGCCGTCGCCGAGAAGGCGGGCCTGTCGCAATGGAGTAACTGGTCGATCGCCTGGCAGAGCGCTGGTCGCACCCCCGAACCGTGGTTGGGTCCCGACATCCTCACGGTCATCGACGATCTCGCTGCCGCAGAGAACGACTCCGGCCAGCAACGCGGCGTGCTGATCAGCGCCGTCGGTTTCGTGGCCGACCACCTCGAGGTGCTGTACGACCTCGACATCGAGGCCGCAGCGCGCGCTGCCGGCCACGGCATGGCATTCGCTCGCACCGCATGCGTGAACGACAACCCCGCCGTGATGGCTGCACTTGCCCAGCGAGTGATCGCAGCGGCCTGACCCATGACCACCGGTACTCGCCGCATCGCCGTCGTCGGCGGAGGGATCGCCGGTCTCGCAACCGCCCACGCTCTCGTTCAGCAGGGCCTCGACGTGGTGCTCTTCGAACGCGACCACCGGCTCGGCGGCAAGATCCTCACGTCGCCGTTCGCCGGTCACGCGGGCATCGATGAGGGACCCGATGCGTTCCTCGCCCGCCTGCCGTGGGGTACCGGTCTTGCACACGCAGTCGGCCTTGGCGACGAACTCGTCTCGCCCAGCGCCGGTAAGGCCGCCGTGTGGTGGGATCAATTGCACGACATCCCCCAAGGCCTATTGCTCGGCATGCCCACCGATGTGATGGCGTTGGCGAAGAGCAAGCTCATCCCATGGGGCGGCAAGCTGCGCGCGGCCACCGAACCGTTCCGCCCGCGCACCAGCCTGGAGCCCGACTCGCTCGGCGGTTTCGTGCGTGCCCGTTTCGGCGACGAAGTGCACCTCCGGCTGGTGGATCCGCTCGTGGGCAGCATCTACGCCGCCGACACCGACCACTTCAGCCTCGCCGCCGTACCCCAGATCGCCGACCTCGCGGGCAAGGCGCGCAGCATCCTGTTAGCCGGGCGAACGATGCCCAAGCCGTCACCCGATGCCGGCCCGGTCTTCTATGCCCCCCGAGGCGGCATGGGCGACCTTGCCACAGGTACCGCCACGGCAGCTCAGGCGGCTGGAGCCGAACTGCGGACCGGGGCAGAGATCAGCGAGGTCGCCCCCGATGGCACCGCCTGGCGGGTGAACGGCGAATTGTTCGATGGGATCGTGCTGGCGTGCCCCGCTGCGGCAACGGCGACGTTGCTCGCATCATTCCTGCCCACGGCTGCACAGATGCTGGCCTCCATTCCCACCGCCGACGTGGCGATGGTGACACTCGCCATCCCCGCTGCCGATTGGCCGGTGCACCTCACTGCGCTCAGCGGCTACCTGGTGCCCAAGCCGGTGCAACGACTGGTCACCGCCGCCTCGTTCGGTTCCCAGAAGTGGTCGCACTGGTCATCGCCAGCCAACGTCATCCTGCGGATCTCCCTGGGCCGCGACGGACTGCCCGTGCTGCACCTCAGCGACGACCAGTTGCTGGCGGCCGCGGTCGACGAAGTAAGCCGCCACCTCGGCATCGACCTGGCGCCATCTGCGCACCGGATCACACGGTGGTCCGGGGCGTTCCCGCAGTACCGGCCGCACCACGCGAAAAAGGTCGCCGACATCGAGGCCACCCTGCCAGCCGGCCTCGCAATTGCGGGTGCCAGCTATCACGGCATCGGCGTACCGGCGTGCATCAACTCGGCGGGCAAAGCTGCAGCGCGGATGGCACAATGACTCCCATGTTGCGACGCACTGTGATCCTCACGGCCGTCGCGATATCGATGGGCGCATGCGGAGGCGACGGTCCTCCCACCGCAGCCACGCTCGCCGACACGGTGGCCACGACAGCAGCAGCCACCACCACGAGTTCGTCCAGCACCACATCGTCGTCCACCTCGACGAGTTCCACCTCCAGCACCACCACGACTACCGAGGCGCTGCCCATCCCCGAGCCTCCGCCAGCACCGCACGCCAACGTGGCGGTGGTGCAGATCGGCACGTTGGAGATCCCCAAGATCGGGGTTGCCAAGAACATGTACGAGGGTGTCTCGCTGACGGTGCTCAACAGCGGTCCCGGGCACTGGCCGGGCACAGCGAAGCCGGGGCACCGCGGTAACGCCGTCATCGCCGGCCACCGCACCAGCCACGATCGGCCGTTCCGCAACATCGATCAATTGCTTCC
>CANHST010000048.1 GCA_947463235.1 Acidimicrobiaceae bacterium | reverse complement strand
GGCATCGATGTGCTGGTGAACAACGCCGGCATCAAGGGCCCCACGGCGTTCGTGGAAGATGTCACCCCCGAGGAATGGCGCGAGAGCATGGCCATCGGGCTCGACACCCAGTACCTCTGCGCTCGTCGCGTCGCGCCATTGATGAAGGCGCAGGGGAGTGGCTCCATCATCAACATGTCGTCGATGGCGGGTGTCTACGGCTACGGCATGCGCACGCCGTACGCCGCCGTGAAGTGGGCCGTTGTCGGTCTCACCAAGAGCCTGGCCATCGAGTTGGGCCCGCACAACGTGCGGTGCAACGCCATCTGCCCCGGGTCGGTGGCGGGGGCACGGATGAACTCGGTCATCGAGAACGAAGCAGCGATGCGTGGGGTCGATACCGCGCTGGTGAAGACCGAGTATCTGTCGGGTCAATCGATCAAGCGGTTCGTCGAAGCCGATGAGATTGCCGACATGTGCCTGTTTCTCGCATCCCCGGCCTCGAAGATGGTCACCGGCCAGGCCATTGGCGTGGATGGGCATACCGAGGCGTTCCACCTGTAGATCCTCCGTGCTGCGCGACTACGGTCCACCTCAGCGTTCGAAACGATGGAGGTACTCAGATGACCGGTGGTGCACTGCGCAGTGCGAGCATGGACGACTTCGACCTGCGGATGTCGGAAGGTGTCCGCCCGCTGTACGAAGCCGTGAAGGCGTTCATCCGCGACGAGGTCGATCCGATCACGGAGGAGTTCCATCGCCTCGGCGCCAACCGCGCCGATCGCTGGAGTTGGGCTCCGGGGCAACTCGAACTGCTCGACACGGTGAAGGCCAAGGCCAAGGCGCAGGGGCTCTGGAACTTCTTCCTGCCCAACGCCGAGACCGGCGAGGGCCTCAGCAACCTCGACTATGCCTACATCGCTGCTGAACTCGGCAAGAACCGCCTCGCCTCGGAGTGCCTGAACTGCTCGGCGCCCGACACCGGCAACATGGAGGTGCTCGAGCGTGTGGGCACCCCCGAGCAGAAGGCGCAGTGGCTCGAGCCGCTGCTGAACGGCGAGATCCGTTCCGCCTACGTGATGACCGAGCCCGGCGTGATGAGCTCCGATGCCAAGCAGATCCAGACCTCTGCCGTCCTCGACGGTGACGAATGGGTGATCAACGGTTCGAAGTTCTACGCCTCGGGTGCCGGCGACCCGCGCTGCAAGGTGATGATCGTCATGGTGCGCACCAACCCCGACGCCGACACCTACAAGCAGCAGTCGCAGATCCTGGTTCCCCGCGACACTCCCGGCGTGGAGATCGTGGAAGGCATGCAGGTGTTCGGTTCCGACGATGCCCCGCACGGCCACATGCACATTCGTTTCAACGATGTCCGCGTGCCCAAGAGCAACGTGCTGTGGGGCGAGGGCAAAGGCTTCGAGATCTCGCAGTTGCGTCTCGGGCCGGGTCGTATCCACCACTGCATGCGTTCCATCGGCGTGGCCGAGCGGGCCATCGAGATGGCGGTGGATCGCGGCGTCACCCGTGAGGGCTTCGGCAAGAAGCTCATCAACCTCGGCAAGAACATGGAAGTGCTGTCGCGTGCCCGCATCGAAGTGGAGGCCATGCGCCTCATGGTGCTGCGTGGCGCCAAGGCGATGGACACACTCGGCAACGCCGAGGCCCGTGTGTGGGTGAGTGCCGTCAAGGCCATGGTGCCCGAGAAGTGCTGCGACATCATCGACCAGGTCATCCAGATGCACGGCGCTGCCGGCATCTCGCAGTGGTTCCCGTTGTCCGACATGTACCACGGCCAGCGCACCCTGCGTTTGGCCGATGGCCCCGATGAGGTGCACCACCAGGTGGTGGCTCGCGCCGAGGTGAAGAACCGTGAGGCCGACCGCCGCGAGGGCTCGGATCCCCAGTACCTCGCCAAGGGCCGCACCTTCACCGGTCCGTCCTGATCCGATGACCGCCATCGACGACCGTCTGGGTCCCCTCGCCTTGCTCGTAGGGACCTGGGCGGGCGCAGGCGAGGGGATCTATCCCACGATCGCTACCTTCGGGTATCGCGAGGAGATCGTCTTCAGCGACGGTGGCGTGAAACCGTTCATCGGCTACGTCCAGCGAACCTCTGCGCTCGACGACGGTCGGCCATTGCACGCCGAGTCCGGCTACGTGCGGTGGACCGCTGGCGGTGCGGAGTGGATCATCGCCTCGCCCACGGGTGTCACCGAGGTGCACACGGCCGACGTGTCGGTCGATGATCTCAGTCTCGAAGCGGTGTTCCGCACGGTCTCGATGGCGGCTTCCCCGACGGCGAAACGAGTGGACTCCGTGGAGCGTCGACTACGGCTTCGTGGCGACGAGTTGACCTACGAGCTCCACATGGCGGCAGTCGGGGAGCAACACCAATTGCATCTCACCGCGACCCTTCGGCGAGCCTGACACCCGCTCTCCTGATACCCTAGGGGGTATGTGCAGGCGAACGAGTTGCAAGAGTTGTGGGAAGCCGACGTGGGCGGGGTGCGGTGCTCACGTGGAACAGGTACTGGGCGATGTGCCCAAGAGTCAGCGGTGCTCGTGCCGGGAGGCCGGCGCGGCGGCAGCCAAGGCGCCAGCCAAGGCGCCAGCCAAGGCGCCAGCAGCGCCGGCTACCTCGGCCCTGGGTAAGTTCTCGGCGTGGCTGAAGAAGTAGCCGTCAGTTGAATCGGGAAGCGCTCGGCTGCATCCCGGCGAACTGATCCAACTTGCCCAGCGCTGCCACCGTGCTGCGCATCGCGTCGGGCGGCACCGGGTGGCTGATGAGATAGCCCTGGGCCTTCTCGCAGTCGAGATCGATGAGCACCTGCAACTGATGCATGCTCTCCACTCCTTCGGCCACGATCTCCATGCCGAGCGAACGCCCGAGAATGATGATCGTGCGCACCAGGCTGCGGTCGTTGGGGTTCTCGGCCACGCCGCGAACGAAGGCACGGTCGATCTTGATGCGGTGCAGCGGAAACTTCTGCAGCAGCGAGAGCGAGGAGTACCCGGTGCCGAAGTCGTCGAGCGCCACGCGGACACCCAACTCGCTGAGTCGGTGCAGGGTGGCGATGGTGCGTTCGGGCTCGGTGATCATCACGCCCTCGGTGACCTCCAGCCACACCAGGTCGGCGGGTACGCCGGATCGAGCGATGGCCTCGCTGACGATGTGTGGGAAGTGTGGGTCGGCGAGCTGCACCGGCGACACGTTCACCGACATGGTGCACGTGGGGGTGCACACACCGTCGTCGATCCAGTGACGAAGTTGGGTGAGCGCCTCCAGGAGCGCCCACGCGCCGATCGGCACGATGGTGCCGTTGTCTTCGGCGATCGGGATGAACTCGGCGGGCGACACGATGGTGCCGTTGCCCTGTTGCCAGCGCATGAGCGCCTCGAAACCCACCACCTGCTTGGTGCGCAGGTCGTAGATCGGCTGATGGAAGAGGCGAAGCTCGCGCCGGTCGAGAGCCCGGTGCAGCGCGGTCTCCACCGCAAGGCGATGCGCCACTCGCTCGTGCATCGAGGCGTCGTAGACGGCAATGCCGTTTCGGCCGGCGTCCTTTGCCCGATACATCGCCGTGTCGGCATGCCGCACGAGATCCTCGGCCGAGTCGTTCGAGGTACGACTGATCCACGCCACCCCGATGCTGGCGGTGATGAAGACATCGCCATGGCTCAGTGCCAGCGGGTCGCGGAGCAGCAGCAATAGCCTCGATGCGAAGGCCTGGGCCGCCTCCGGGGAGGCAGCGTTGGGATCGAGCACCACGTACTCATCGCCCGAGAGTCGTGCGACGAACGACCCTGCGGGCACGGCAGAGCGCAGACGGTCGGCGACAATGCACAGCACCTCGTCGCCGGCGGCGTGGCCGAGCGAGTCGTTGATGTTCTTGAACCGGTCGAGGTCGACGAAGTAGATCGTGGGGTGCTGTTCCGGAGCCCACGAGCTGCGGAGCAGGGTGGTGATCTCCTGCAGCAAGACTGTGCGATTCGGCAGGCCGGTGAGCGGGTCGGTCTGCGCCCCGTGAATCAGCGCAGCCTGGGTCTGGGATGTGGCCTTCATGGTGCGCAGCACCACTGCCGTGGCGAGGGCCCCCAATGTCATGGCGACGGCCACACACCACATCACGGTGCGCGCAACGTGGTCGGACGCGCTGATGGCGACGACGGCCACTGCGCCGCCGACCCCCAGGTACCACCAGGTGAGGAGTGCTGCCACTCGCTTCATACGCCTCCCGAAAACGTCCGGTAATGATACGACACAACCTGGGGATTCGCGCAAGGGGTGATATTTTGCGCGCGGCCTGTGGAGTTTTGGACCTGATCGCCGAAGGTCGTGCCCGAGTGGCGGATGGTTCGCTACGGTAAGCGGAGATGAGTCCACATTCGGGCCCCGCAGCATGACGTCAGTGGTGCAGCCATACTCCGTCATCGTCCCGGGCGCGCACCTGATGGCTGCGCTCGTCGGCCAGCGAGATGCGCACCTGCGCGCCATCGAGGCAGCGTTCCCAGAGTGCACCATGGTGGCGCGCGGCAACGAGATCCACATCGCCGGCGCTCAGGCCGAGGTGGTGGGCCGCCTGTGCGAGGAACTCGTGGTCCTGCTGCAGCAGGGCCAGCATCTCGACGAGGCAAGCCTGCGGCGCAGCATCGACATGGTGCGCGACAACGAACGCCCCAGCAAGGTGCTCACCGACGACATCATGAAGGGTTCCAAGGGTCGCCCGGTGCGCCCGAAGACCGCAGGACAGAAGCGCTACATCGATGCCATCCGTGAACACGTGATCACGTTCGGACTTGGTCCGGCTGGTACGGGTAAGAGTTGGCTTGCGGTGGCGATGGCGGTCCACGCATTGCAGAGCAAGCAGGTGCAGCGCATCATCCTCACCCGTCCTGCAGTGGAGGCTGGCGAGCGCCTCGGCTTCCTGCCGGGCGATCTGATGGCCAAGATCGACCCGTACCTGCGGCCTCTTTACGACGCCCTGTACGACATGCTCGAACCGGAAGGCGCCCAGAAGTTGCTCGAGCGTCAGGCGGTGGAGGTTGCGCCCCTGGCATTCATGCGTGGCCGCACCCTGAACAACAGTTTCATCATCCTCGACGAGGCGCAGAACGCCACGCCCGAGCAGATGAAGATGTTCCTCACCCGCATCGGGTTCGGTTCCAAGGTGGTCGTCACCGGCGACACCACGCAGGTCGACGTGCCTGATGGTCGCAGCGGCCTCATCGGTCTCGAGAAGACGCTCACCGGCATCGATGGACTCGCCTTCGTGCACCTTGGTGCGGGCGATGTGGTGCGGCACCGCATCGTCGCCGACATCGTCGCCGCCTACGAGAAGGCGAGTCCCCGTGCCTGATTCCTCCCGTCCGCGGGTCGATGCGCCCCGCCGAGTCGGTGGCGATGGTGAACCGGAAGTGTTCTGTGCCGACGAACAGGCCGAACTCGCCGTCGAGGTGGAGCGCTGGCAGGCACTCGCCATTGAGGTGCTGCGCGCCGAAGGGGTGCGGGGCCTGGCCGAGTTGTCGTTGCTGTTCATCAGCGAAGCCGAGATCACCGAACTGAACCACGACTACATGGGCAAAGACGGCCCCACCGATGTGTTGGCGTTTCCCATCGATGCCGGCGAGGCCGAGATGGTGCTGCACAACCAACCGTTGAATCGTGGCCCCGATCGCTCGCCGCCCGACCCGGGCGACATGCCCCTGCTGCTGGGTGACGTGGTGATCTGCCCCGCCGTGGCCGCCAAGCAGGCACCGGAGCACGCCGGCACGATCGACGACGAACTGGCCCTGCTGGTGGTGCATGGCATCCTGCACGTGTTGGGATACGACCACGATGAACCCGATGCCACCGCGGCGATGCGGGCGCGCGAACTCGCGCTGCTGGAGGCTCATCACTGGCACGGCACCGCCCCCGAGGGCTTCCGGCAGGAGCAGCCTGAATGATTGCCGCTTCGATGAGCAATCTCGACGTGTTGATGCTGATCGTCATCTTCGTCTTGCTGCTGGTGCTGGTGTTCCTCTCGGTGGCGGAGATGGCGCTGTCGCGCATGTCGAGGCCGAGGGCCACGTCATTGGCGGAGAAGGGCACCAAGTCGGGTAAGGCGTTGAAGCGACTCGTGGCCGAGCCCGAGCGCTGGGTGAACCCGTTGCTGCTCACCGTGAACATCTGCCAGATCGTGCAGGCCACGCTCACCGGTGTGGTGGCGGGCAACCTGTTCGGCGCCGCCGGTGTTGCTGTTGGTGTGGTGCTGAACGTCGTGGTGTTCTTCGTGCTGGCCGAAGCCGTGCCGAAGACGTACGCCGTGCTCTACCCGCAGCGCGCTGCCCTCTGGGTGGCCCGACCCACGCTGGCGCTGGTGGCGTTCCCGCCGTTGCAGTGGGTGTCGCGGGCCTTGATCAAGTTCACCAACGTCATCGTGAAGGGCAAGGGCCTCGAGCAGGGCCCGTTCGTGTCCGAGAGCGAATTGCTCGGCATCGTCGAGACCGCCGTCGACGACGAGGTGATCGAGGAAGAAGAACGCGAACTCATCGAGAGCATCATCGAGTTCGGCGACACCGTGGCCCGCGAGATCATGGTGCCTCGGCCCGACATCGTCACCATTCCTCACTTGGCCACGGTCACGCAGGGGCTCGACATCGCGCTGGAGAACGGCTATAGCCGCATTCCCGTGGTGAACGACGACGACGATGACGATGATGTGCTGGGTGTGGTGTTCGCCAAGGACCTGATGACCGCCGAGCGCGCCGGTGGGGGCGAGAGAGCCATCACCGAACTGTTGCGCCCGGTGAAGTTCATCCCTGAGAACAAACCGGTGAACCGTCTCATGCGCGAGATGCAGGCCGAGAAGTTCCACCTCGCACTGGTGGCCGACGAGTACGGCGCATTGTCGGGTCTGATCACCCTCGAGGACTGCCTGGAGGAGCTCGTCGGCGAGATCATCGACGAGCACGACGAGGAAGACGACGACGTCGAGGCTCTCGGCGACGGCTCGTACCTGGTGGACGGGGGCACCTCCATCGGCGACCTCAACGAACTGCTCAGCGTGTCCATCCCCGACGAAGACTGGGACACCGTGGGTGGCTTCCTCTTCGGCACCCTGGAACATCTACCCGAAGAAGGCGAGTCCATCGTGCACGAGGGATGGCGGTTTACGGCTGTCGAGATGGACGGTCGCCGCGTTCGCAAGGTGAAGGTCACCCTCGAACCCGAATCGAGCGACTGACCCGCGTCACTCGATGGGCGCGACCAATCGAGCGAAGGCGGCAGGAAGGTCGGGGTATCGCTTCGTTGCGGCTCCTCCATCCACCGGCAGCAGGCTGCCGCTGATGAACGACGACTCGTCGCCAGCGAGGAACGACGCCATGTTGGCGACGTCGGCCGGCTGAGCGAAACGGCCCACGGTGGTGTTCTCCACGAACTCCTCCACCACGCCGGGCACCATGAAGAACGCACTGGTGGCGTTGGTCTCCACCAACCCTGGCGCAATGGTGTTCACGCGGATTCCCCGAGCGCCCAGTTCCATCGCAGCGACCTTGGTGAGCATCACGACGCCCGCCTTGGCGGCGCAGTAGGCGCTCATGCCCGCCGACGGTTGTGTGGCGTTCAGCGATGCAATCGTGATGATGCTGCCACCGTCGTGCACGACGGGTGCGGCGTGCTTCACGGTGAGGAACACACCGGTGAGGCAGAGATCCAGAATGGCCTGCCATTCTTCGAGCGGGTGGTCCACGATGGGTGAGAATGCCCCGCGGCCCGCATTGGCGACTGCCACGTGTAGCCCACCGAGGTCGCGAGCGGTGGCGCACGCTGCGGCCACCGACGCCTCGCTGGTGACGTCGCACTCTGCCGTGACGACGTGGTCGGCAAACTCGCGCTGCAATGCAGCGAGGCCCGCAGCATCGATGTCGACGGCCAGCACCCGCATGCCGTCGGCAACGAACCGTTCGGTGATGGCACGGCCGATTCCCGAAGCCGCGCCGGTGACCAGACCAAGACGCTCCATGCGTCGGACCCTACTGGTCGGCCAGTCGGTGCCGTTGTACCTTGCCGAGCGCCGTTCGTGGAATCGCAGCGACCACCCGCACCTCTTTCGGGGCGCAGAAGGCTGGCAATTGCGCGGCGACGTGGGCGCGCAGTTCGCCGAGGGTCGGCGGGTGCAACGGGTCGGTGGCGACCACCCAC
Source organism: Acidimicrobiaceae bacterium (assembly GCA_947463235.1). GTDB lineage: Bacteria > Actinomycetota > Acidimicrobiia > Acidimicrobiales > Ilumatobacteraceae > UBA668. The sequence goes on along the minus strand of CANHST010000048.1, from coordinate 9,357 downwards.
GCGATGAGTCGCTGCCCCCACTCGTCGTCGGGCACACCGGCCACTGCCACGTCGGCGATGGCGGGGTGGCTCACCAGGACGGCATCGACGGTCTCGGGCCACACGTTCTCGCCGCCGGTGATCACCAGGTCGCCGCGTCGGCCCTCCACATGGAGTCGACCGTCGGGTAGCCAATGGCCGAGATCGCCGGTGTGCAGCCAGCCGTCGTCATCGAGTGGGGTGGATCCGTCGCGGTAGCAGCGGAGCAACATTGGCCCTCGCAACAGGATCTGGCCCTCGTCGTCGATCCGGACCTCCACGCCGTCGAGCGGCACGCCGTCGTACACCACGCCACTACCGGTCTCGGTGAGTCCGTAGGTGGCCACGCAGTTGGCGGGCCGATCCGCAGGTGGCCTGGCTCCGCCGAGCACCACCACTCGGAACAGCGCAGGGTCGATACGTCGGAGTGCTGTCGGTACCAGTGAGACCGCGTTGGCACCGGCATGGGCGGCGGCGGTGACAGCATCGGCATCGAAACCGTCGTGCACCACCAGGGATGCGCCGGTGATGATCGCTCGGGTGATCACCGAGAGGCCGCCGACATGGGCGAGTGGAAGACACGCCAACCAGGTGTCGGCGGCGGTGGTGCCGAGGCGCGCTGCGGTGGCGTGGGCCGATGCAGCCACGGCATCGTGAGTGAGCACCACGCCCTTCGGGTTGCCCGTGGAACCACTGGTGGCCATCACCAATGCGTCGCCGGGTTCCACCGGCCGTCCGGCCATGGCGTGTTCACCCTGTGCATCGACGATGCGCGATGGCGCCATGGCATCCAGCAGGGCGGTGCGGGCAGCGGGTGGGAGCCGTCGGTCGATCGGCAGCACTGCGTCGCCGGCATCCCAGGCCCGACGTAGTGCCGCCACGAATGCGTCGCCGCCGGGAAGATCGATGGCGACGAGATGCGGCACATGCGCAGGCTATTCCGCAAGAATGGCCACGATGAATCGCTGGATCGTTGGTGCCCGCCCCCGAACGCTGCCTGCAGCGGTCGTGCCTGTTGCGCTGGGGGCTGCCGCTGCGGCAGGTGAGTCGGGCGCGGTGTGGTGGCGGGCCGGGTTGGCGTTGGTGGTGAGCCTGGCGCTACAGGTGGGCGTGAACTACGCGAACGACTACAGCGACGGCGTGCGCGGCACCGATGCCGTTCGAGTCGGCCCGGTTCGCCTGGTGGGCAGCGGTCTTGCCTCGGCGAGTGCGGTGAAGAAGGCGGCCTTCGCAGCGTTCGGCGTTGCCGCGGTGGCAGGCCTCGTGCTGGCCCTGGCCACCACCTGGTGGCTGCTCGTGGTGGGCGCTGCCGCCATCCTGGCAGGCTGGTTCTACACGGGTGGCCCGAAGCCCTACGGGTATCTGGGTCTCGGCGAACTGTTCGTGTTCGTGTTCTTCGGTCTGGTTGCCACTGCCGGCACCGCGTATGTGGTGTGCGAGCGCATCACGGCGGTTGCCTGGCTTGCCGGTTGCATGGCGGGCTGCTTGGCGTGTGCGCTACTGGTGATCAACAACCTGCGCGACATTCCCACCGACATCGACGCCGGGAAGCGAACGATGGCGGTCCGCCTCGGCGACGCCACCACTCGCACGTTCTATGTCGCCCTGCTGGTGGCCGCCTTCGTGCTGGTGGTCGTGGTCGCCGTGGTCGACCGGCCGTTCGCGTGCCTCGGAGTGGCTGGCATCGTCGTTGCGTTGCCGGCGGTGCGCTCCATTCGCCAGGGTGCGAAGGGTCGTGAACTCATTCCCATCCTCGGCATCACCGGCAAGGTGCAACTCGTCACCGGTCTGCTCGCTGCGTTGGGGATGGTGCTGTCGGCATGATCAGCCACGAACGCACCGCTCCTCCCGAGGCAAACCGTCGCGCAGCCGTCGCCCTGGCGATGTCGCTGGTGGGGCTGTTCTGCGTGCCCGTGGTGTTGTCCATCGCTGCTGTCGTGGTGGCAGTGCTGGCTCGCCGCGAGATGGAACGCACCCGCCGCAACTACGTCAACGCCGGCATGGTCAAGTGGGCGATCGGGCTGGGTGTGCTGGGCATCGCGCTGGGCGTGCCACAGGTGTGGCACTGGTTCAGCTAACGCGCCAGGAGCGACTCGACCGCGGCGGTCACCAATGCCGGCTGGTCGAGGTGAGCGGCATGTGCGGCGGCCGGCACGATGGTGCACGTTCCCCTCGGCACGGCGCTCGCGATCTGGCGGGCGATGGCGGCGAACTTGTCGTCGCGTTCGCCGGCCATGGCCAGCACGGGCATGTTCAGTTCCCGCAATCGGGGCCACAGCGAACCCTGTGCCCCCGTGCCTGCCAGCCGCAGACTGCTGGCCAGACCGGCCACGGTGTTGCGACGGCGATCGTCCATCTCCAGCGGGCCTACGGGGCGTCCGCCGAACAGGGGGAGTGCCACCCATTCCTGCAGGAACGCGTCCAGGCCGTCGGCCTCCAGGCGAGCGATGAGGGTGTCGTCGCTGTCGCGACGTAGCGCCCGTTCCTCTTCGTTGTCGATGCCCGGGTTGGCGCCGATGAGCACCAGTGCCTGCACGACGCTGGGGTACATCAATGCCACGTGCAGGGCTGCCCGGCCGCCGAGGCTGTACCCCACGTAGGTGGCCGGTCCGCCGATCGCGGCGATCATGTCGGCGGCACGACGGAGATCCGCTCGAGCATGCTCGGAGCCCGCATGGCCCGGCATGTCGATCACCACTGCCTGGAAACCGGCATCGACGAAGTGTTCGGCGATCGGCTTCCAGGAGTTCGCAGTTTGGGTGAAGCCGTGTAGGAACACCAGTCGGCGTGCACCCTCAGGGCCGGCGACCTCGGCGCCGAGGCGCCCGGAGATCTGCCGCCACACGGTCATGACGATTCGCTCTCGCGGCGATCGATGAGGCGACGAACCACATTCACGAACGTATCGGCATCCTGAGCGCCGGGGATGGCCCACTTACCATCGAGCACGAAGGTGGGCACGGCGGTGATCTCCGCCTCGGCGGCGTACTGGATCTGGGCCCGCACTTCGGCCAGTCCGTCGTCGCTGTCGAGAAAGGCACGCACACCGTCTCGGGCCATGCCCACCTGGGCGGCGCAGTCGGACAACACATCCGGGTCGCCCACGTCGAGGCCGTCCACGAAGTAGGCCTTCAACAGTCGTTCCTTCAGCGCGTGCTGGTGGCCGGTGCATTCGGCCAGCCACAGCAGGCGATGGGCCAGCAGCGTGTTGGCACGCAGCGCCAGCTCCATGTGGAACTCGATGCCTTCCTCGGCCGCTACGGACGACACGTGGTTCAGGATCTGCTCGGCGCGTTCCTCGCCCCCGAACTTCTTGGCGTACGCCTCCTTCACCGGGGCCGACTTTCCGGGCGACGCGGTGGGATCAAGTTGGTAGGCGCGGTACACGATCTCGAACTGCACTTCATCCTGCAGTTGGGCGATGGCCGTCTCGAACCGGCGTTTCCCGATGTAACACCAGGGGCACACGACGTCGGACCACACTTCGACACTCACGGTGGGTAGCACGTGGCCGAGGATACGCCCGTATCGTGGCTGCATGACGCCAGCCGACGTACAGATCACTTTCTGCGCCACGCTGGTCGATCAATGGATCACCCTCGGCATGCGGCACGCCGTGGTGGCGCCAGGCTCGCGGAGCACGCCGATGGCACTGGCGTTGGCATCTCGCGACGACCTCGAGGTGCATGTGGCGCACGACGAGCGAACGGCTGCCTTCATGGCGCTGGGCATCGGGTTGTCGTCGGGATCACCTGCTGCGTTGCTGTGCACCAGCGGTACTGCTGCCGCTCACTTCCATGCCGCAGTGGTGGAGGCCGACCTGTCGGGCGTGCCGATGGTGGTGCTCACCGCCGACCGGCCACCGGAGTTGCAGGGCATTGGCGCACCGCAGACCATCGATCAGGTGGAGTTGTACGGCGACGTGGTGCGCCTGTTCGTGAATGCCACGGTGCCCGATGCGGCGATGGCCCACACATGGCGCGATCTCGCCACGGATGCCTGGTTGGCGGCGAGCGGCATCGATGCCGGTCCGGTGCACCTGAACCTGCCGTTCCGCGAGCCATTGGTGGGCGATATCGGTGCGTTGCCGGCTGCCGACGACCGCCTCGACGACCCGTTCGACGACGCCGTGTACTTCATGACCCGGTTGTCGATGGAGGAACTCGCCGCGATGGTGCAGCACCCTCGTGGTGTCATCGTGGCTGGTCGGGGTGTCGACGACCCGGAGGCCGTGTCGGCACTGGCCGAAGCGTTGGGTTGGCCGGTGTTGGCCGACCCGCGGTCGGGCTGTCGCTCGTTGCCCCAGGCCGTGTGCGCGTTCGACTCGCTGCTGCGTCACGCCCCATTCGCCGCCGTCCAGCGCCCCGACGTGGTGTTGCACCTCGGCGAGGCGCCGGCATCCAAGGTGCTCGGCCAGTGGTTGCAGTCCACCGGAGCACTGCATGTGCAGGTGCATGCCCAGGGTCGCACGATCGACCCCCTGGGCATCATCACCGAGCGGGTGTACGGCGAGGTGTCCACCGTCTGCGAGGCCGTGCTGCCATCGCTCACCGCATCGGTCGATCCGGATTGGCTCTCCGCCTGGGCCTCAGCCGAGGCATCGGCGCAAGCCGTCATCGGCGCACACTGTGGCGCCGCGCTCACCGAGCCTGCAGTCGCTCGGGCCCTCAGCACGGTGCGGGGCCGTCTGGTGCTCTCGTCGTCCATGCCGGTGCGCGACGTCGAGTGGTTCGGTGCGTCCAGTTCCACGGTGGTGCACTCGAACCGCGGCGCGAACGGCATCGACGGAGTCATCGCATCCGCTATCGGCGTGGCCATTGGTAGCGGCGAACCCACCACGCTGTTGCTCGGCGACGTGGCGTTCTGTCACGACCAGTCGTCGCTGACCGCCCTTGCAGCCCGTCAACTGCCGCTCACGATCGTGGTGGTCGACAACGATGGCGGCGGCATCTTCTCGTTTCTGCCACAGCGCTCATCGCTGAGTACCGAACGCTTCGAGCAACTCTTCGGCACCCCGCACGGCACCGACCTGCTGGCTCTGGCCCGTGCCCACGGGCTGGGCGCGCGCCGGGCCGAGACGGCCGACGATCTCCTGGCAGCGGTCTCGGATCGCCAAGCCACCGTCGTGCTGATTGCGAGCGAGCGCGACGCCAACGTGGCTGCGCACGACTCCCTCCATGCCGCGGTTGCCCAGGCCCTGTGAGGGCCCGTTCAGTAGTCGGGTGACGCCATCCGGTGCAGCACCATGCTGGCGAAGCGCTGACGACGAACCAGCCACCAGCGTGGGGCGAGCCGGGCGAAGCCGTCGACCAACTGCGGCAGCAGGTGCACTGCCCACACCCGCAGCACTGCCGTGTCGGCGGCCTCGAGATCGGCACGGGTGAGTTCGAGGCGGTGCTCGTCGGGTCGTGCGGGTAGCGCCGCCAGCAGCGTGATGCTGCCGAGCGCGGCACAGAACACGCCGAGGTCGCCGAGTTCGGCCACGACGCTGCCGACGCTCTTGCCGGCTGCGACGCGATGGGCCGCTGCGGCAGCCCATGCGGCGGGAGTGGCCGGATCGTTCGGGCGAGAGCGCGACGGCTTGCTGTCGGCCACCATCTGGCGAACCTCGGTATGGCCGAACTCGCGGGAGATCAATGCCTCGAACCGCACCTGCAGCGCCGACACCTTCAGGTGGCTGGAGACGTCCCCATTCGTCATGGCGCAAAGGTGGCCGAACGACGACGCGAAATCCAGCCCTACGGGTCAACTTTCGGTCATGTCTGCGGCGAGAGGCCGAAGACTCGGAGATAGAACGCCAACTCGGCCTCGATAGATGCCGTCACGGCGGCAGCGCCCCGGAAGCCGTGGCCTTCGCCCGGATACTCGTGGTACTCCACGGAGAGTCCTTTCGCCTGCATGGCGTCGACGATGCTGATCGAGTGATGGGGCGGCACGACCGTGTCGTCGGCGCCCTGCAGCACGATCAGCGGCGCCGCAATGTCGTCGATGCGGTTGATGGGTGAGCGGCCGGCGTACACGTCGGCGGCCTCCGGGTAGGGGCCGATGAGTTGTACTGCGTACTGCGACTCGAACTTGTGGTCGTCGCTGAGGAGGGCCACCAGATCGCTGACGCCAAAGTAGTTGGCCCCGGCAGCGAAGACACCGGGTTCCATCAGGCTCAGCAGGGTGGTGGTACCACCGGCGCTGCCCCCGCGGATGACCATGCGGTCGCGGTCCACCTCACCTCGGTCGGCCAGGTACGTGGCGGCGGCGATGGCGTCTTCCACATCGGTCTTGCACCACTCGCCGCGCAGCAGATTCCGAAACGCTCGTCCGTAGCCGCTGCTGCCTCGGTAGTCCACGTCGACGACGGCGAACCCGCGGCTGGTCCAGAAGCGGTGCCCCATGCGCAGCGATCGTGCTGCGGAGCTGGTGGGACCGCCGTGGATGGCGACGAGCAGCGGCGGCAGTTCACCGGGCAGACATTCCGCCTCCGGGTTCGCCGGCCGGTAGAAGAGCCCGTGTGCGATGGCACCGCCGGCGGTGGGGAAGCTGATGAACTCCGGCGCGGGCAGATAGGCAGCGTCGATGCCGAGTGGGGCGGCGGGCCGCAGTACCTCCACCTTGCCGTCGCGCACGCGTACCGGTTCGGGGGCTGCTGCGTAGGAGCCGCCCATGAAGGTGAACGATGATGCGTCGCCGAACAGTGACTCGAGCATGGAGTAGCCCAATTCGGGTCCGGTGCTGAGGCGATCGCGCGCGGGGTCGGGCTGTACCTGCACCCCATCGATGAATCGGGAGCCGCCGAACACCCAGTGCGGCTCCACCACGTCGAACTCACCCTGCGCCACGGGTTGGAGCGACCCGTCGTGGAGGGACACTCGGTACACGTTCCACCAGTCGGTGCGGTCGGTGGCCACCAGCAGCGAGCCGTCGGCGAGCCAGGTGGGTTGCTGCAGCGCCTCGTCGCCGTTCCCGGCAAGCAGGCGGGCGTTGCTGGCCGCGCCATCGGCCCAGTCGGCGATCCAGAGTTCGGTGGTGTCCCAGGGCATGTTCGGGTGATTCCACTGGATCCAGGCGAGGTGACGCCCGTCGGGCGAAATGCGTGGTGCCGCATAGAAGTCGGCGCCGCCGGCGACCACGCGCAGCTCCAGCGAGCCGTCGGTGGCCACCGCCCACAGCTCGTTATCGGGCGGGGATCCCGGGTGGTGGCGCTCGCCCACGCACACGAACCAGTTGCCGTCGGGGCTGATGCGGCCGTCGGCGAATCGCAAGCCCCGAGGGTGGGGCGGCTCGGGGCTGAGGAACACCGGTTCGTCGCCGGGCACCAGCCTGCGTAGCCGCTGGTCCTTGAACTCCACGTAGTAGAGGGTGCCTTCGTGCGGCCACCAGGCGCCGCCGCCGTATTCGTGCACCGAGGTGCGCACGTTGGAGTCGGCGGCGCTCACGTCGGTCACCTCGCCGTCGTGCCAGCGAACGATGGCCGTGCGGCCTCCTTCCAGGGCCCGAGACTCGGCCCACCACACATCGTTGCCGTCGGGGATGACTTCTCCGATGCCCACGGCGCCCCCGACCAACAGTGCGGGGGTGATGGGGGAGGGCCAGGTGCCGGATGCGCGAGGGGACATGCAGCGATGCTGCCACACCCCGTTCGCGTCAGGGGCGAACTATTGCGGAGAGCATCGCCTGCAGCTTTGCCTGCGTTTCGGCGAGTTCGCTGAGCGGTTCACTGTCGGCCACGATGCCGCCGCCAGCCACGAGTCGTGCCGTGCGCCGGTCGGCCGACAGTTCGGCGCAACGGATGGCCACCGCCCAGGTGCCATCGCCTGCTGCGTCCACCCAGCCCACAGCGCCGCCGTAACGGCCACGCGTGAACCCCTCCGTGCGAGCGATGAGTTCCAGTGCCTCGGCGCGGGGAAAGCCACCCAGCGCCGGAGTGGGCGACAACGCCGTCACCAGGTCCATCACGTTCGGCCGCGGGTCGCTGAGGTGCCCTTCCATGGCGGTGCCCAGGTGCTGCACGTTGGCGACCGTGACGATGCTCGGCTCGGGTTCCCAGTCGAGATAGCTGCACCAGTTGAGCAGCGTGTCGTGAATCATGTCGATGACCACGCGGTGCTCGATCTGGTTCTTCTCGCTGGCCAGCAACTCCTCGGCCGCACGCCGATCGGTCTCGGGGTCGCCGGTTCGAGGCGTGGTGCCGGCCAGAGGATGCGAGCGCACCTCATTGCCGTGTACCGCCACCAACAGTTCGGGCGACGCGCCGATGAACCCCTCGAACGAGTACCGGTAGCTGCGACCGAACATGGCCTTCAAGCGCAGCAGCACCGCATGCACATCGATCGGTTCGGAGCTGGCGACTTCCACCTCGCGGGCAATGACCGCCTTCGTGAGGGACCCACTGCGCACTGCATCACGAGCGGCAGTGACGGCATCGAGATAGCGATCCACGGGAGTGAGCGGCCGCACCGTGAACTCCTGGGCACGGGGCTGCGGACGCGAGGGGGCACCGAGATCGGTGTTGGCATCGTCGATGACCGTCACCCAGCGCCGGCCGTCGGAGGACTTGCCCACGAGCACGCTGGGAATGACCAGTTCGCACGGCGTACCAGGCTCGAACGGCACCACGCCGATGGCGATGGGGTGCACGCTGCCGACCTCATCGTCGTGTTCGATGCTCGCAAGCGTGGCGGCGACATCCGCCAGCGGCACCCGTGCAGCAACACCGCGGCCAGCGATACCCACGCCGTCGCGCACGAACAGGTAGCCGTCACCCCGTGCGACGTCGTTCAGATCGACGTCGTCGATCAGCGGCCTGGTGTGGGCGCGCATGTCAGCCGTTGGTGCCGACCATCAACTGGGTGAGCCCACCCGAGAGTTGATGATGCTCTGCGTCGGGGAACCCTGCGGCGCGCAGCATCTCCACGAGCTGCTCGCGCGGCGGCAGATAGGCGACGCTCTTGGGCAGGTAACGGTAGGCAGGGCCATCGCTGAGCAGGGCGCCGATCTTCGGCACCACCTTGCCGAAGTAGATGTTGTTGCCCCAGCGAATCACCGGGTTGTGGGGCACGCCCACATCGAGCAACGCGATACGCCCACCGGGCCGTACTACCCGCGACAATTCGGCGAAGAACGCCGGCAACTCCAGGAGGTTTCGCAGCGCGAAACCACAGGTGGCGCCGTCGACCGAGTGGTCGGGCAACGGCAGCCGCAAGATGTCGGCCTGCACGCGCGGGCTGCCGCTGCGGTCGGCGGCCAACATGCCGTAGCTGAGATCGAACGAGATGGGGCGCATGCCCGCCTTGGCGAGATCGATGCACAGATCGCCCGTGCCGGCCGCGAGGTCGATGACGGTGC
>CANHST010000047.1 GCA_947463235.1 Acidimicrobiaceae bacterium | reverse complement strand
TTGTCGGAGTCGATGACCGTCTGCACACTGCGGATGTCGGTGAACGGGGGGTGAATGCTCACATCCACCCGTTCCAACTCGTCTTTGCCCACCAGGTAGGCCAGCTTCTGCAACGTGGCGATGGCCTCGAAGTGATTGAGGTTCATCTTCCAGTTGCCGGAGATGAGTGGCTTACGCATTCGGCGCTCCTCGCAGTGCTTCGAGACCGGGCAGGTCGCCCAACTCCAGCAGTTCCAGTGATGCGCCGCCGCCGGTGCTGACGTGCGACACCTCGTCGTCCAGTCGGAATTGCGCCAGCGCTGCAGCGCTGTCGCCGCCGCCCACCACGGTGAATGCCTTGGTGTCGGCCATGGCCTGGGCAACGGTTCGGGTGCCGGCCTCGAAGCGCGGGTCCTCGAACATGCCCATCGGGCCGTTCCAGAACACGGTACGGGCATCCATGATCACGTCGCTGAACGCTGCAGCGGAGCCGGGGCCGATGTCGAAGCCCTTGGCCCCGTCGGGCAGCCGCGTGCCGAACGTGGCGAAGTTGCCCTGCGCATCCACGCCGACGATGTCCTCCGGAAGATGAATGGTCTTGCCACTCGCCACCGACTCGGCCAGCAAACGACGGCAGGTCTCCACCTGGTCCGGCTCGAACAGCGAGTCGCCGATCGGGTTGCCCTGCGCTGCGAGGAAGGTGAAGCACATCGCCCCACCCACCACCAGGGCGTCGACGCTGCGCAGCAGGGCCTCCACCACGCCGAGCTTGTCGCTGATCTTCGAGCCTCCGAGCACGGCCACGAACGGATGCTTCGGTTCGTTGCGCAGACCGAGGAGTACCTCGACCTCCTTGGCGAGCAGCAGCCCCATGGCGCTGGGTAGCGTGCGCGGCGGGCCCACGATGCTGGCGTGGGCGCGGTGGCATGCGCCGAACGCGTCGTCGACGTACATGTCGATGCCATCGATCAGCTGCGCCACGAACGCAGGATCGTTGCCTTCCTCGCCAGCGTCGAAGCGCAGGTTCTCCAGCAGCTCCACACCGGGAGCGAGTTCGGCGAGGCGAACGCGTACCGCATCCATGGAGTACTTGGGGTTCGGCTGGCCCTTCGGTCGACCGAGATGCGAACAGGTGACCACCTGTGCGCCGCGTTCGGTGAGCCAGTTGATGGTGGGCAACGCGGCACGAATGCGGAAGTCGTCGGTGATTTCCCCGTTCTCCATCGGAACGTTGAAATCGGTGCGAACGAGTACCCGCTTCCCGCGCACGTCACCAAGGTCGGCGAGCGTGGGGATGCGGCTCATGTCACTTCTTCTTACGCTTGGCTGCCTTGGCACCGGCGAACAGCGTGGTGTCGACCAGACGGTTCGAGTAGCCCCACTCGTTGTCGTACCACGACAGCACCTTCACCATCTTGCCCATGCTCATGGTGAGGCCGGCATCGAAGATGCTGGAGTGCGGGTTGCCCTGGATGTCGCTGGAGACGATCGGGTCTTCGGTGTACTCGAGGATGCCCTTGAGCGAGCCCTTGGCAGCCTTCTTGAACGCAGCGTTGATCTGCTCCACGGTGGCGGCCGTCTTCAGGTTGGCGGTGAAATCGACCACGGACCCGGTGGGCACCGGCACACGCAGCGACGTGCCGTCGAGCTTGCCCTTCATCGACTGCAGCACCAGCGAGGTGGCGCGAGCGGCGCCGGTGCTGGTGGGCACGATGTTGATGGCGGCCCCACGAGCACGACGCAGGTCGTTGTGCGGGCCGTCGACGAGCTGCTGGTCGCCGGTATAGGCGTGCACGGTCTGCATGAGGCCCTGCTCCACGCCGAAGGCGTCGTCGAGCACCTTCACGAGCGGCACGAAGCAGTTGGTGGTGCAGCTGGCGTTGGAGATGACCTTCTGCGTCGAGAAGTCGAAATCCTTGTGGTTCACGCCGTACACGAACGTGGCGTCGGCGCCATCGCAGGGGGCCGACACGATGACGAGCGGGGCGCCGCCCTCGAGGTGGTACGCGGCCGTGGCGCGCTTGGTGAAGATGCCGGTGCTCTCGATGACCACATCCACACCCAGGTCGCCCCAGGGCAGGTTCTTGGGATCGCGCTCGCTGAGCACGAGCAGTTCGTCGCCATCGACGGAGATACCGCCCTTGCTGGCCTTGATGGTCTGCGGCAGCACGCCGAGCACGGAGTCGTACTTCAGGAGGTGCGCCATCGTGTCGAGGGAACCGAGGTCGTTCACCGCCACGATGTCGATGTCGGCGCCACGCTCCTTCACCGCGCGGAAGAAGTTGCGCCCAATGCGCCCAAAACCGTTGATACCGACGCGAACCGTCATGGCGGCGTGTCCTTTCAATTGATGGATTGCACCGCCGACACTACTCGCTGCGTGGTCAGCGGCTCAGATCTCGGTGGCTGGTGCGCACGGCGAACCCACGATCGCGCAGCCTGCGAGCCATCTCCTCCACCACGGCAACGCTCCGGTGCCGTCCACCGGTGCACCCGATGGCCAGGGTGAGGTAACTCTTCCCCTCAGCTTCGTACGCCGGCAACAACCCCGCCATCAGGCCTTCGAATCGATCCAGAAAGTCGCTGGCCTGTGCTCGCTCGAGCACGAAGTCGCGCACGGCCGGATCGTGCCCGGTGAGTGGACGCAGCGCTTCGTCCCAGTGCGGATTCGGCAGAAACCGCACGTCCATCACGATGTCAGCGTCGATGGGCAAGCCGTGCTTGTAGCCGAAGCTCTCCACCGCGATCTGCAGTCGATTGCTCTCACTGTCGTCGTCGAAGGCCGACAGCAGCTTGGCCTTCAGTTGGTGCACGTTCAGCTCAGTGGTGTCGATCACCAGATCGGCGGCCGCCTTTACCGGTTCCAGCAAACGCCGTTCGAGCTGGATGGCCTCCACCAACCCGCTGGCCTCGCTGTCGAGCGGATGCTTGCGGCGCGTGGCGTCGTAGCGCTTCACGAGCGCTGTGTCGGAGGCATCGAGGAACAGCATCCGCACGCGATGTCCGGCCGCCCGAAGGGCCGACACCTTGGGCAACAACTCCACGTGCTGACGACCGGCCACCAGCGCCAGTCGCCCGATATCGCTGCCAGGCATGCTCACGAGGTCGACGATGGTGTCGACCAACGAGGTGGGCAGGTTGTCGATGACATACCAGCCGAGGTCTTCCAACACCGCGGCAGCACCCGAGCGGCCTGCGCCGGACATGCCGGTGATGAGGAGGATGTCGGCCATCGGTCGAACTGTAGGCGGCTACACCTTGCGAGTACGCAGATAGAGCAACCGCGGAATCGTGCTGGCTGCCATGTACTCCTCCGCCTTGGCGAGGAAACCGGCCGGCGGCGCGGGTTCTTCCATGCGCTCGAGCAGCAGTCCGTTCGCTGAGAGAGCGTTCACGTAGCGGCTCAGTGGGCGATGGATGAACGGAATGAACACGTCCTTCTCCACCTCCTCGATGGTCTCGTTCTCCACGAGGTACTCACCGATACGCCAGTACTGCTCGGGCGGATCGAGGAACTGATCATCGATCCATCCGCTGTTCGGTGTCTGCAGCAACGGATGATTCAGGAAGAAGCAGAAGCGACCACCGGGCTGCAGTACTCGGGCCACTTCGGCGATGGCGTCGTCGACATCACGAATGTGCTCGAACACCAGACACGCCACCACGGCATCGAACGACTGGTCGGCGAACGGCAGCGCCGCTGCGCCAGCACGCGCCACCGTGGTGCCGCGCTCGCCCGCAACGTTGACGCAGTTCCAGGTTGGGTCGATACCGATCACCTGGGCACCCAGCCTGGCTGCCAGACGGCTGACCTGACCATCACCGCAACCCACGTCGAGCACACGCTGGCGCCCTTCGAGTTCGCGGGCAGCCAGCGGAAGGATCTGCTCCTCATACTCCGGGTCGGCCCCGTCGGTGAATCCATCGATCCACCACTTCGCATGCGTTTCCCAGAGTGAGTCGCTCATTCCGCCAATGGTAAGGGCAGCGCGTAGAGTCGCCGCATGACGATCAGCTTCCGTGCCCTCGAAATCCCCACCTCCGACCTCGCCGAGAAGCCGCTGGGCCAGCCGTCGGCCGAGCCGCTCGAGGGCGCCGAGATCCTCACCCGCGCCAAGGTGTTTCTCGATATCGAGAAGATCACATCGGGCACGTGGGAGTGCGAGCCGGGCGCGTCGCGGTGGGAGTTCACCACCCGCGGCGAAGTGATCTACGTGCTGAAGGGCCGCATGACGGTGCACGAAGACGGCGGCGAGCCGGTGGAACTCACCGAGGGTTCGAGCTGCATCTTTCCCATCGGCTGGAAGGGCGTCTGGACCGTGCACGAGACGCTCCGCAAGGTCTTCGTGGTCTACCGCCCGTGAAGTTCTCCGCCTGGCCCACCAACGACCGCACGTGGGACGAAACCCTCGCTGTCGCACGCTGGACCGAATCTGCCGGTCTCTACGGCTTCTGGTACCAGGATCACCTCATGCCGTTCCGACCCGACGGCACGCCCGACCCAGGTGACGCCCTCGAGTGCTTCACCGTGCTCACCGCCGTCGGCGCGCTCGTGCCCCGCGTGCGGCTGGTGTCGATGGTCTCCCCCGTCACCATCCATCACCCGGTGCTGTTGGCGAAGCGCGCCATCGCCGCCGACCACGTGTCGGGCGGTCGAGTGGTACTGGGTCTCGGTGCAGGCTGGCAGGAGAACGAACACCGGGCCTACGGGTTCGAACTTGCTGCGCCCGGCCCGCGGGTGGATCGGTTCGAGGAAGCCATTCAGGTGGTGCGCTCGCTGCGCGACCATGAGCGCACGACGTTCGAGGGCACGTACTACTCGCTGCACGATGCCCCGTGTTCGCCCAAGGCTGTTGGCTCACTCCCGCTGCTGGTGGGCACCGGCAGCCCGCGCATGTTGCGACTGACGGCGCGGTTCGCCGAAGAGTGGAACACCTGGGGCGACCCCGCCGAGGTGGCGCGGCGCACCGATCTGTTCCTGGCCGCATGCGACGCCGTCGACCGCGACCCGGCCACCGTGCACCGCTCGGCGCAGGCACTGGTGTTCATCGGCGACACGACGCCCGAGTTCATGACCGGTCGATCCATCGCTGGCAGCGACCAGCAACTCATCGAGCAGTTGAACCGCTACGTCGAACTCGGGGTCGACGAGTTCGCCATCCCCGACTGGAACTTCGGTGAGTCACCTGCGGAGCGGGCCGAGCACTACGCGTACCTGCAGGCCAACGTGCTGCCCCACGTCGGCTCGTAGGCGTTACGCACACCACGAGCGAACGATGTCGTCGAGCATCGCCTGCAAGTCGCGCAGGCTCTGTTCGGTGACCCATTCGAGGTGCTCGTGCAACCCTTCGCCGGCCGGGCCCAGCACGACGGCTGGCGTGCCAGCCGCCTCGTGGAGCGCAGCGTCGGTCCAGTATGGGGCGTTCTTCGCCGGGCCGGGCACGACGTCGAGTACGGCGCGCAGGAATGGGTGGTCCTCGGCCAACGACATCGCCCGTCGGTGCAGGGTGACACCCACATCCACCGCGCACTCCCCCGCCGCACCACGAATGGCGTCGATGGCCGCGGCGATCTGATCGTCTTCGTCGGGCGCCACGGTGCGCAGTTCGGCCAGCAGCGTGCACCGGTCGGGCACGGTGGCTGGCGAACCCTCGCTGCGCACTGCGTTGGCCACCACGATGGGGCGGCTGGTCACGTCGCCCCGCGCCATCCATGTGTCGTCGAGCGCGCGCACGGCAAGCGTGGCACGAGCCGCTGCCTCCACTGCGTTGATGCCACGATCCGGTCGCGAGGTGTGCGACGGCACCCCCGTGAAGTCGGCACGCACCATCGCCCAGCCACGATGGCTGCGGATCACCGTGAGGTCGGTGGGCTCGAGCACCACGGCCGCATCGGCTCGCCACTCGCGCACGAGCGCCTCGGTGCCAACGCTGCCCATTTCCTCGTCGGCCACTGCGGCCACGATGACATCGCCTGCGAGCTCGCCCTCGCCTATCGACGCCGCGACCAGTAGTGCGGCGGCCAATCCGCCCTTGGTGTCGAGCACGCCGCGCCCGTGGAGACGACCACCTTCGCGATACACCTGCATGGTCGACTCGCCCGTGGAACCAACGGTGTCCATGTGCCCGTTCAGCAGCAACGACCTGCCAGCACCTCCCGAGCTCGCGCCACTCCCGCGTCGCACCGCCACCACATTCGGACGGCCCGGCGCGGCCTCGGTGTGGTGCACCTCCAACCCTCGCGCCATGCACCAGCGCGCCACGAACGCCGCCACCTCACCTTCCCCGGGCGCACCGGGGATCAGGTCGGGGTTCACCGAGTTGATCGCCGCCAACGCCGCCGTCAGCCCCACCACGTCGTCCAGGTCATCCAGGTCATCCAGGTGATTCAGGTCGTTGAGATCATTGAGGTCACCGCTCATGCCAGCCACCCTACGAAGGCTGCGCCACCCCAAACGATCCCCGATTCGTCAACCGCCGGTTGACGTGGCGTCAACTCCCACTTGTCAGATCGGAGATCGATGAGGGGTCGATATGTTCCGAGCCACCATGGTCACCGTCCGCCAGCAGCTGCATCGCATGATCGACGACGCGCTCGATGACGATCCGCGCCGGGCACTCATCGCCGCTCGCCAGTTACAAGAGGAGGTGGTGTGGCTCCTTCAGCGTGCCGTGGCGCTCGCTCGGCGACAGGAATGGAGTTGGGGCAGGATCGGCCGACTCATAGGAACAACTCGCCAGGCAGCTCAACAACGCTTCGGGTCGGTAGTGCCACGGGTGCCTCCGCATCGTCGTGCCGACCGTCAGGACCCGATGGTCCAACACCTCCGCGAGACCGAGCGGATGCTGCGAGAGATGCAATCAGGACAGTGGCAGCGCCATCACGGCGATGACGGCGATGACGGCGATGACGGCGATGACGGCGGTGGCGAGGCGGTGCCTTGGTGAAACTTGTCGAAGATGGCTTGGGCGACGGCGTCGGGGAGGAACGACAGTTCCTGCAGATCGGCGAGTGACGCCTTCTTCACGGCGTTCACGCCGCCCATCACCTGCACCAGTTTCTTCTTGCGTGCTTCGCCGAGGCCGGGAATGCCATCGAGCGAGCTGGCTGTCATTCGTTTGCCGCGCAACTCGCGGTGAAAGGTGTTGGCGAAGCGGTGGGCTTCATCGCGGATTCGCTGCAACATGAACAGGCCGTCGCTCCCACGCGGCACCTCCACCGGTTCGCTGCGGCCCGGGAGGTACACCTCTTCGAACCGCTTGGCGAGCGAGGCGATGGGGATCTCGTCCTGAAGGCCGAGCGCTCGCACGACCCGCTCGGCTACCGCGAGTTGGCCCTTGCCGCCATCGACCAGCAGCAGCTGCGGTGGGTAGGCGAACTTCTTGATGCGGCTGCGACCGCCGCGAGTGGATGAATCGGCCAGTTCGTCATCGAGCGGTTGGTCGCGCTCGTTCAGGTAGGCCTGTAGACGCCGGGTGAGTACCTCTTCCATCGCGGCGTAATCGTCGTTGCCAGGGACGTCCTTCACCTTGAACCGGCGGTACTCGCGTTTGTTCGGCAGACCGTCTTCCAACACCACCATGCTGCCCACGTAATCGGTGCCCTGCAGGTGCGCCATGTCGTAGCACTCGATACGCAGCGGCGCCTCGGGCAGGCCGAGTAGGTCTTGCAGTTCGGTGAGTGCACGGCTGCGGGCGTTGTGGTCGCCCGCTCGGCGCAGACGGTGCCGAATGAACTCCTCCGACGCATTGCGCGTGACCGTCTCGTGCAGATCACGCTTGTCGCCGCGCTGCGGCACTCGGATCTGCACGCGGCTGCCACGGAGATGTGTGAGCCACTCCTCGTAGGTGGGCGAGTCGTCGGGTTCCACCGGCACGAGCACCTGTTTGGGCACACCGGCGGGTGGTTCGTCGCCGTAGATCTCTTCCAGGATGCGGTCCACCAGACCGCCCGGCGAGAGTTCCTCCACCTTGTCGAGGATGAAACCCTTGCGGCCCACCACCCGACCCTTGCGCACGAAGAACACCTGCACCGCAGCTTCGAGTTCGTCGTCGGCGATGCCGATCACATCGATGTCTTCGCTGCGATCGCCCACCATCTGCTGCTTCTCGATGGCCTTGCGCACGGCGAGCAGACGATCGCGCACCCGGGCAGCGCGTTCGTACTCGAGCGCCTTTGCGGCGTTGGCCATCTCCTGCTCGAGGCGACGAACGATCTCATCGGTGTCGCCATCGAGAAAGTCGCACAGCTCCTGCACCAACTGGCGATACGGCATCTCATCGATCTCACCGACGCAGGGTGCGCTGCACTTCTCGATGTGGAACAGCAGACACGGGCGACCGAGGCGTTGATGCTCGTTGAACTTGCCCGGGCTGCAGGTACGGATCGGAAAGCTACGCAACAGCAGATCCAGCGTGTCTCGGATGGCATAGGCATGCGGATAGGGGCCGAAGTAGCGGGTGCCCTTGCGCTTACGACCACGCATCACCATGGCGCGAGGAAACTGTTCGTCCTCGGTGACGGCGAGGAACGGATAGCTCTTATCGTCGCGAAGCCGAACGTTGAAGCGCGGTCGGTGCTGCTTGATGAGGCTGTACTCCAACATCAAGGCTTCCACCTCGTTGCGAACCTCGATCCACTCCACCGACACTGCCGTGGCCACCATCTGTGCCGTTCGCGGGTGCAGATTGCGGGGGTCCTGGAAGTAGTTGCTCAGCCGCTGGCGCAGGTTGCCGGCTTTACCCACATAGATGACGCGCCCGTCGCGATCCTTGAACTGGTACGAACCAGGGGTCTCCGGGATCGTGCCGGTGGGAGGGCGGGCAACCACGTGCCCAGGATAGGGTTGGGCTCGTGCCAGGTCGCTACCAGTTCTCCATTCCCGAGCGTCAGAGCCGAGATGGCTGGTTCCGCATCGGCAGCCTCGATATCACCACCACGGCGTTCCTCGTGCTCGCAGGCGTGGTGTCCATGTTCTGGTACGCCATCGACAAGGCGTCGTTGAGCAGCCTCATCTTCACCGGGCAGGCCGTTCGCAGTGGCGATCTGTGGCGTGTGCTCACCTGGCCACTCGTCACCACACCGAACATCTTCTCGGCCATCACCCTGGCGTTCTTCTGGTTCGTGGGCCATCGCGTCGAGGATCAGGTGGGCCGCAAGCGCTTCACCATCCTCATCGTTGCGATGACCATCATCCCCGCCGTGCTGGTCACCGTGGCCCAACTCGACCCCGACAAGGGCGTCTACGGCCTGAACCTGCTGGCGCTCGCCTTGCTGGTGGTGTTCGCCCTCGACAACCCGAATGCCACCTCGTTCTTCGGCATCCCCATCTGGGTGTTCGCAGCCGTCTATGTGGGCATCATGATCCTGCAGTACATCGGCGATGGCATGTACGAGAGCCTGGTGATGGGCATCGGTGTCATCCTCGTCGCACTCGGTGGCGCTCGCCAGTACGGCATGCTCGGCGACCTCGACTTCATTCCTCGCGTCGGCGGCAGCCGCGCCCCCAAGAAGAAGGCGGCACGCCCGACGAAGGGGTCCTCCTCGGGCACCGGCAGCGTGGTCACCGGTCCGTGGGCGGCACCGCATTCGGCCATCGAGGAACTGGAGTTGAACCAGTTGCTCGACAAGATCAATGCGTCGGGCATGGGCTCGCTGAGCAAGACCGAAAAGGCTCGCCTCAACGAGTTGAGTAAGAAGCTCCGCGGTAGCTGAACGCCGCCACCAGCAGCACACCTGCCAGCAGGGTGGCCGCATCAGCAAGTAGGTGAAAGCCCCACGCCTGCTTGATGAAGCCGGAAGCGAACGCAGCGAGACCGCCGCAGAAGCTCATGGTGAGGTCGGCCGTGCCTTGCACCTCGACACGACTGTCGGGCGGTACGGCACCGGTGAGCATGCTGGACCCGGCGATGAGGCCGATGTTCCAACCGATGCCCAGCAGGAACAACCCGGCGAAAATCAGCGCCGGCACGTACCCGGCCAAGGTGGACACGACCGTGCCGAGACCCAGCACCACCGAGCCCACCATCACTGCCGGAACCTGGCCGATGCGCGTGACGAATCGCCCCACGAAGGGAGCAAAGGCGTACATGCCGGCGATGTGCAGCGCGATGACGTAGGCGGAGAGGTCGGCATTGCCGTGGTCCTTCATGTGCGACGGCGTCATGGTCATCACGGCCACCATCGCCGTCTGCGATGCCACCATCGCTGCCAGTCCCAGGGGCGCCAGTGGGCTCCGGCGAATCACCCCAGCGGAGATACGGACCTGCTGCGAGGGCCGAACGCGTTCAGCATGCGGGTCGAGTTGACCGTTCACTTCCAGCGGATCGGGGCGCAGCGACCTGCTGATGATGCTCAAGGACACGAGCAGAAAGAGCGATGCGAAGAGGAAGGGCCCGATGAACTCGTCGAGCCCGATCGCCACACCGACACGCTTCTCCAGAGGCGCCAGGATCGGCCCGAAGATGGCACCCAGCGTGCCCACCACCACCACACTGGCGATGGCTTTCGCTCGATCGTGCTCCGTCGCAAGATCGGCCGCCACATACCGACCCTGCAAGGTGGCTGCCTGAGCACCGCCGAAGCAGAGCATGCCCAACAGGAACAGCGGGAAGGCACGCAACTGCCCGCCGAGGGCGGCGACAAGCGCCCCGATTGCTCCGAGCCCGAAGGCGAACATCAGCCCAGGGCGACGACCGTTCCGCCGCATGAAGGCCGACAGCGGCACAGCGAGGAGCGCCGAACCGAAGGTGAAGGCCGCTGCGCCCGAACCAGCGAACCGGTCGCTGCCGTGCAACAGGTCGCGCGCCAGCAGCGCACCCACTGCCACCACACCGGCAACGGCGGCCTGGCCGGGCACCTGCGCGAAGCGCAACGTGCGCAACGTGCGACGCTGAACGTCGGCGAACGGATTCACATGCCCAACAACGGACGCAGGAAGCGGCCGGTGTGGCTGCCCTCGGTGGCGGCGACGGTTTCCGGGCTGCCCTCAGCAACCACCAGGCCGCCACCGCTACCACCCTCCGGCCCGAGATCGATCAGCCAGTCGGCGGTCTTGATGACATCGAGGTTGTGCTCGATGACCAGCACCGTGTTGCCCTGGTCCACCAAACGCGACAGCACCGTGAGCAAGCGACGAACGTCTTCGAAGTGCAAGCCGGTGGTGGGCTCGTCGAGCAGGTAAATGGTGTGGCCGGTGCTGCGCTTGGCGAGTTCGGTTGCCAACTTCACGCGCTGAGCCTCACCGCCCGACAGCGTGGGCGCCGACTGGCCGAGACGCACATAGCCAAGGCCCACATCGAGCAGCGTCTGCATGTAGCGGGCAATGGCCGGCTGATTGGCGAAGAAATGCACGGCCTCGGCGACCGGCATGTCGAGTACGTCGGCGATGTTCTTGCCCTTGAACTGGATGTCGAGCGTGTCGCGGTTGTAGCGATCGCCCTTGCACACCTCGCACGGCACGTACACGTCGGGCAGGAAGTGCATCTCGATCTTGATCGTGCCGTCGCCCGAACATGCCTCGCATCGACCGCCCGCCACGTTGAAGCTGAAGCGACCCGGCATGTAGCCGCGCACCTTGGCCTCGGCCGTGGTGGCGAACAGCTTGCGCACGTTGTCGAACACACCTGTGTAGGTGGCCGGGTTGCTGCGCGGGGTGCGACCGATCGGCGACTGGTCCATGTCGATGACCTTGTCGAGCAGTTCGACACCCTTGATGGTCTTGTGCTTGCCCGCGGCCATCTTCGATGAGTAGATCTTCTGCATCAGCACGGGCAGGAAGATGTCGCGCACCAGGGTGCTCTTGCCGCTGCCGCTGACACCGGTGACCGCCACGAAGCAGCCCAGCGGAATCTTCACATCGATGTTGCGCAGGTTGTGTTCGCGAGCGCCGACGATCTGCACCCAATCGAGCCCCGGCGAACGCCGCGCCTCGGGTACCGGAATGGTGCGCTTCCCGGAGAGGTACTGGCCGGTGATGGACTCCTTCGCCTTGAGAATTCCCTTCACCGGGCCGCTGTAGACCACAGCGCCACCATGCTCGCCGGCACCAGGACCGATGTCGACGATCCAGTCGGCTTCACGAATCGTGTCTTCGTCGTGCTCCACCACGAGCACCGTGTTGCCGAGATCGCGCAGGCGCAGCAACGTGTCGATGAGGCGACGGTTGTCGCGCTGGTGTAGGCCCACCGACGGTTCGTCGAGCACGTACAGCGTGCCCACCAGGCCGCTGCCGATCTGACTGGCCAGCCGAATGCGCTGCGCCTCGCCACCGGCCAGGGTGCCGGCGTTGCGCGACAGGCTGAGGTAGTCGAGGCCCACATCCAACAGGAAGCCGAGGCGGGCGTTGATCTCCTTGGTGACGCGCTCGGCGATCATCCGGTCGCGCTCGCCGAGTTCGAGGCCTGCGAGGAACGCCGACGAATCGGCGATGGCCATGTCGCAGACCTCGGCGATGTTCTTGTCGTTCACGGTGACCGCCAGCGTGGACGGCTTCAGACGAGCACCGCCGCACTTGCCGCACGGCACCTCACGCATGTAGCCCTCGTACTGCTCGCGCGACCAGTCGCTCTCGGCGCCCTCGCGGCGGCGGTTCAGCCACGGGATGATGCCTTCGTACGCCGTGGAGTACTCGCGCATGCGCCCGTAGCGGTTCTTGTACTTCACCTTCAGGTTGCCATCGACGCCGTGGAGGATGACCTTCTGCTGCTTGGCGTTCAACGACTTGTAGGGCTTGTCGAGATCGATCTCGTAGTGCTCGGCCACGGCTTCGAGCATGCGCGTGAAGTACTGCGTGTGGCTGCTGCGCCACGGCGCGATCGCGCCGCCGTTGATCGACAGATCGGTATCGGGGATGACCAGTTCCGGGTCGACCTCGAACGTGGTGCCGAGGCCGTCGCAGGTTTCGCAGGCACCGTAGGGAGAGTTGAACGAGAAGTTACGCGGCGCGGGTTCTTCGTAACTGGTGCCGCACTTGGGGCACGCAAGGTGCTGACTGAAGGTGAGCGTCTCGCCTTCCACCTCACCATCGCGGGCGACGATCTCCACCTCGGCGACACCGTCGGCCAACTTCAGCGCAGTCTCCAGCGAGTCGGTGAGCCGGCGCTCGAGGCCATCGCGTAGCACCAGACGATCCACGACGATCTCGATGGTGTGCTGCTCGTAGCGAGCAAGTTTCTCGTCGCGCTTCAGGAACTCCGCGATGTCGACCACTTCATGGTCGATGCGGGCGCGGACAAAGCCCTGCCCTGCGAGGTCTTGCAGCAGCGTGTCGTACTCGCCCTTGCGGCCACGCACCACCGGAGCCAGCACCTGGAACCGGGTGCCTTCGGGCAGCAGCAGAATGCGGTCAACGATCTGCTGCGGCGTCTGGCGCTGCAGACGCGTGCCATCGTTCGGGCAGTGCTGCACGCCGATGCGCGCATACAGAAGGCGCAGGTAGTCGTACACCTCGGTGATCGTGCCCACGGTAGAACGAGGGTTGCGGCTGGCGCTCTTCTGGTCGATGGAGATGGCTGGCGACAAGCCCTCGATCACATCAACATCGGGCTTGTCCATCTGGCCGAGGAACTGGCGGGCGTACGCCGACAGCGACTCCACGTACCGACGTTGACCTTCGGCGTAGATGGTGTCGAACGCCAGGCTGCTCTTCCCCGATCCGGACAGGCCGGTGAACACCACTAGGCGGTCGCGAGGGATCTCGATGTTCACGTTCTTGAGGTTGTGCTCGCGTGCGCCGCGAACGACGATCTTCGCTTCGGGAGCGGGAGGCATGAGGGCGAGGCTAGCAAACGAACAGACGTTCCCCTTCAGTGGGACTGGCGGGGTGCCGATGAAGGTTGCATGGTGAACGGTTGGGGTAGCGAGACGAATTTTTCCCGTACGTCACTGGGCGTCATGGAGCACCTCTCGGCCACGTCCGGACTGCCCACCTGGGTGCTCACTCGCACGAATGCTGGCGTCAGCCAAGCCCTCGCCGTGGTGGACCCCAGCGGCAGTATTCGCCTCCACCAGTCGGTCTCGAAGGACATCGGCGACGGCGCGGGGTGCCGCCTCGTGGTGCCGGTGATGCAAGCCGACGGCCAACTGTTCGGAGAACTGGTGGGGTTTGGCACCACTCCACTCCCCCAGTCCGAACTGGAGAGCCTGCGCACCGCCGCGGATGCGCTTGCCACCGTGCTGGGCGCGCTGGCCGGCAGCGAACGCACCCTCGCCGTGGAGCGCCGAGCCGCGGATCGGCGGGCGCCGGAGACCGACGAGTCCATGGCCGACCCGCTCACCGGTCTCGCCACACGGCAGGCGTGGGAACAGCGGCTTCGGCATGACGAGCACTTCTGCGCCGAGTTTGGCGAGAACGCAGCGGCGTTGGTGGTGGAGATGGACGACCTCAAACGCAACAACGAGCTACACGGCCACTCCGCCGGCGACGAGCAGCTTCGGCTCGCTGGTGCACTGGTCCGCGAGGTGCTCGGCGACGAGCACTACGGCGCCCGCATCAGCGGCGACCGCATCGGCGTGCTGATGGTGGGCGTACACGATCACGAGATCTCCGAGGTCGAACGACAACTGCGTCAGCGGTTTGCCTCGTCCGATATCTCGATGGCGTTGGGCGTCGGCGTGCGCCACCCCGACACCGGGCTGGACGGGTCGATTCTCGAAGCCGAGGCAATGCTGGAACAGACGCACCAGACCCGCACCGCGCCCATGACCGATGCTTCCGAGGCAGCAGTGGTGCTGGAAGCCATCGAACTCGGCGCCATCAAGGCGTACTTCCAGCCCATCGTGGAACTCCGCACCGGCGCCGTGGTGGCCATCGAGGCGCTGGCCCGATGGCAGACGCGCGACGGCGTGCGCGAACCCGACCAGTTCCTGCGGTCGGTGCAGCAGGCGGGGCTGCTCGGCGCATTGTTCGACCGCATCCTCGACGACGGACTCGCCCACCTGGCCGAGTTCCGCCACATCGTCCCCAACCTGCAGCTGGCAGTGAACTTCGAGTTCGACGCCAAGCCCGACCACAGTCTGTTCGCCACCGTCACCGAACTGCTGGCCAAACACCGGGTGCCGGCAGCTGCGCTCTCGATCGAGCTCAGCGAACGCCAGAGCTTCGACCTCCCCACCTCTGTCCGCAAAGAGTTGGTGAACGTGGCCGAACTCGGCGTGCACTTGGTGCTCGACGACTTCGGTACCGGCTTCGCATCGCTGGACACGCTCACCTCGTTGCCCGTCAGCGGCGTGAAGCTCGACCGGCGGTTCACGGGCCAGGTGGTGAACGGCGACCGCGAACCCGTGGTGGTGAAGGCCATGGTCGCGATGGCGGCCGAGGCCGGCCTGACGGTGATCGCCGAAGGCATCGAGACCCAACTCCAATGTGACCGACTGGTGCGTATGGGTTGCCGACTCGGGCAGGGCTATCTCTTCGCATTGCCGCAGCCAGCCGACAGCCTCGGCACGGTGCTCTCGGCGCCGTTGGTCACCACGTTCTGACTCGCCTTCGGCTGACCTCGATCGGTTTCTGGGCAGTACTGTCCGCTGGATGTTTCGACGGATGCACCCTCGACGCGTGGCGCTGCTGACGCTGTTGGCTGCCGTCATCGTGTCGGGACTGCCGAGCGTGGCCGAGGGCGGTGCGCCTGCAGCGGCGTCGACCCGATTGAGGGTGCAGTTGAAGTGGTACCACCAGGCCCAGTTCGCGGGTTGGTACGCAGCGCAGGATCAGGGCTACTTCGGCGAGCAGGGACTGGTGGTGGGCACCGAGCCCGGTGCGCCGGATCGCAACCCGATCGACGCCGTGAAGGACGGGTCGGCCGACGTCGCCGTCGCCTCCATGGCGCAGGCAGTGACAGCATCGACCGGCGGTCGGCGCTTCGTGAACATCGCTCAGATCTTTCAGTTGGCGGACTCCGAGTTGATCTGCAACTCGTCGATCGCCCGCCCGTCAGCGGAACAACTCGACGGCGCCACCGTGGCGGTGAGCCCCGACCGTCAGCCGGTGGTGAACGCCATGTTCCGGGCGATGTTTCCCAACGGCAGCGAAACACGCATCGTCCCACCGCAGCCCGACGTGACGGCGTTGGTCGAGGGCACCGCGGACTGCATCTGGGGCTCCGCGTTCAACGAGTACTGGCGAGCCGCCGACGCCGGACTCAGCGTGTTCACGGTCAACCCCACCGAGCTGGGTGTGGTGAACATCGAGGATGGTCTGTATGTCGATGAGCGCCGCCTCGACGACTCGACATTCCGCAGGCAGATGGTTGGCATGCTCATCGCCTTGGAGCGCGGCTGGCAGTTCGCCCGCACCAACCCCACCTCGACGGTGCAGCTCGTGCGGCAACACAACCCGGCGCTCACCATCAGTTCCCAGCTACGCGAACTCGAATCCGTGCTGGCGTTGTTGGGTAACCGTTTCGGCTACTTCGATCCCGGCGCCTACGAGACGTCGGATCAGTGGGGCCGACCGAACCTGCCCGCGGAACTGCGCGACGGGCTCTGGACACACGACGTGTACACCTCTGCTCGCCGAGCGCTGGGCGACCGCCCCTTCGTGACACCGCTCACACAGCACTACCTCGTGCTCATCCGCAGCACGCAGTGGTACAAGGTGCTCATCTGGTTCGGCGTGTTCGCCGCAGCGATGTCCGGGGCCATCCTCGGACACCGGCAGGGTTACCGAGTGTGGGGCCGCGTCGTGCTGGCCGCACTCACCGCACTGGGCGGCGGCGTGCTGCGCGATGTCATCCTTGGCGGCAACCGCTATCCGATCCCGCTGTTGCACGACACCGCCACGCTGCTGGTGGTGTTGGCTGCCGTGGTCGTGGTGTCGCTGCTCACCCGCTTCCGCTCACTCGATCTGCTCGATCGATTTGCGGTGAATGCCGACGTCATCGGCTTTGCGATCCTCGCCATCAACGGCGCCACCATCGCCCTCATCTCCAACGCCTCGGTCATCTGGGCCCCGATCTGCGCGGCGCTCACCGTGGCCGGTGGCGGCATCCTCAGCGACATCGTCGCTCGACGCGAACACACGCAGTTCAAGCGCGACATCTACGACGAGGTAGCCGTGGTCGGCACCTTCGCGTTGCTGGCGTTGCTCTGGGTAGCGAACCGGCACGAACACAAGCCGGTACTGGTGCTGAGCTCGGTGCTCGTCGTGCTGGGCCTGTTGCTCGCAGCCCGCTTCGCCGTGCTGCGTCTCGACCTGCACTACCCCGCGAGGGGCAGTGTCACTGCGCGTCGCGCAGCTCGCGCCGAAGCTCGTTGACCTCGTCGCGCAAGCGCGCGGCGTATTCGAACTTCAGCTCGGCGGCCGCCTCGTGCATCTCTTCCTCGAGCGTTTGGATGAGACGCGCCAGTTCCTGCTGCGGCAGCGTCTTCAGCTCTCGGGCCACCTTCTCGCGCTCGCGGTTCTTGCGCTGACCCTTACCGGGCACCGGCGAGGAATCGTCGGGGCGCAGGAGCGAGAGAATGTCGCCGACGGCCTTACGAATGGTCTGCGGGTTGATGCCGTGTTCGGCGTTGTACTCCAACTGCTTCTGGCGACGCACCTGCGTGGTGGTGATCGCCAGATCCATCGACCGGGTGATCTTGTCGGCGTACATCACCACCTGACCGTCCACGTTTCGCGCGGCGCGGCCGATCATCTGAATGAGCGATGTCTCGCTGCGCAGAAACCCTTCCTTGTCGGCATCGAGGATGCAGACCAGGCTCACCTCAGGTAGGTCGAGCCCCTCGCGGAGCAGGTTGATACCCACCAGCACGTCGAACTCACCGAGCCGCAGGGCACGGA
>CANHST010000046.1 GCA_947463235.1 Acidimicrobiaceae bacterium | reverse complement strand
CTCACTTCGTGATCTTGGTGACGCGGCCGGCGCCCACGGTACGGCCACCCTCACGGATGGCGAAACGCAGACCCTCGTCCATCGCGACTGCCTTACCCAACTCCACCGTGATCGCCACGTTGTCGCCAGGCATAACCATCTCCGTGCCCTCAGGCAACTGAATGGTGCCGGTCACGTCGGTCGTCCGGAAGAAGAACTGCGGGCGATAATTGTTGAAGAACGGCTTATGACGGCCACCCTCCGACTTCGACAACACATACACCTGACCCTCGAAGTTCGTGTGCGGCGTGATGCTGCCGGGCTTGCACAGCACCTGACCACGCTCCACATCTTCCTTCTTCGTGCCACGCAACAACGCACCGATGTTGTCACCAGCCTGACCCTGATCGAGCAACTTGCGGAACATCTCCACACCCGTGCACACAGTCTTCTGCGTCGGACGCAGACCCACGATCTCCAGATCGTCACCCGTGTGAACAATGCCCTGCTCGACCTTGCCGGTCACGACCGTGCCACGACCAGTGATCGTGAACACATCCTCGATCGGCATCAAGAACGGCTTATCCAACTCACGAGCCGGCTCCGGAATCGACGCATCACACGCCGCCATCAACTCCATCACCTTTTCCTGCCAATCAGCGTCACCCTCAAGGGCCTTCAACGCCGACACACGCACCACCGGAGCGTCATCACCAGGGAACTCGTACTCGTTCAACAACTCGCGAACCTCGAGCTCCACCAACTCGAGCAGCTCATCATCTTCGACCATGTCGGACTTGTTCAACGCCACCACGATGTACGGCACGCCCACCTGACGGGCAAGCAACACATGCTCACGCGTCTGCGGCATCGGACCATCCGTCGCAGCAACCACCAGGATCGCACCATCAACCTGCGCAGCACCCGTGATCATGTTCTTGATGTAGTCGGCGTGACCCGGCATGTCCACGTGCGCATAGTGACGATTCGCGGTCTCGTACTCGATGTGCGCGATCGAGATCGTGATACCACGAGCCTTCTCCTCCGGCGCCTTGTCGATCTGATCGAACGGCGTGTACGCCGCCAACCCACGATCCGCCAACGTCTTGGAGATGGCTGCAGTCAGGGTGGTCTTGCCATGGTCGATGTGACCCATGGTGCCAATGTTCACGTGCGGCTTGGTGCGCTCGAATTTCGCCTTGCTCATTGCTGTCTCCGTCGTCGGGGATCAAGTGGGTTGTCAAAGAACGGCACGAGTGTAGCGGCGTCATCGCCCACACCACCCCTCACGAGGAACTTAAGTTCCTCGCGCAGCGCTGCGTCGGGGGCCAAAAATGAACAACGCACCGGCTTGCGGGAGCAGCCAGTGCGTTGCCCTCGGCTCGTTCCACAGAACTTGACGGGAGTCGTTCCATAGGGCCTGTCAGCGTGTTTGGGAGCTGATCCGACTATTGAACATCACGCCAGCGCTCACACCAAATCGAAGGCACAAGAACGACGAAAGGGGGCGGAGCCGCAAGGCCCCGCCCCCTTCAGAAGGTGTTGATCACTCGCCGCGAACGCGCTTGATGATGTCGCTGGCGATGTTCGGCGGCACTTCCATGTACATCGCGAACTGCATCGTGTAGGTGGCACGACCCTGGGTGCGGCTACGAAGGTCGGTGGAGTAACCGAACATCTCCGACAGCGGGATCTGAGCCCGGATGACCTGGGCGTTGCCGTTGGCCTCCATGCCTTCGATGCGGCCACGACGGCTGGACAAGTCGCCCATGACGTCGCCCATGTAGTCCTCGGGGGTGACCACTTCGACGGACATGATCGGCTCGAGAATGACCGGCTTGGCCATTTCGGCAGCCTTCTTGAACGCCATCTGACCGGCCACCTTGAAGGCCATTTCGGAGGAGTCCACGTCGTGGTACTGACCATCCACCAGGGTGGCCTTCACGTCGACCGTCGGGTAACCGGCGAGCACGCCCGAGTCGAGGGCCATCTGCATGCCCTGGTTGGTCGGGTTGATGTACTCACGCGGGATACGGCCACCGCTGATCTTGTCGACGAACTCGTAGCCCTTGCCCGGGTTCGGCTCGAGGTCGATCTTCACCACGGCGAACTGACCCGAACCACCGGACTGCTTGATGTGGCGGTACTCGACGCTCTCGACCTTCTTGGTGACGGTCTCGCGGTAGGCAACCTGCGGCTTACCCACCGTGGCCACCACGTTGAACTCGCGCATCATGCGGTCGACGAGGATCTCGAGGTGCAACTCGCCCATGCCGGAGATGACGGTCTGGCCGGTCTCTTCGTCGGTACGAACACGGAAGGTCGGGTCCTCGTCGGACAGGCTCTTCAGTGCCTTACCCAGCTTGTCGGAGTCGTCCTTGGTCTTCGGCTCGATGGCCACGTGGATCACGGGCTCGGGGAAGATCATCCGCTCGAGGATGATGGCGTTCGAGCGGTCGCACAGCGTGTCGCCGGTGGTGGTGTCCTTGAAGCCGAGACCCGCAACGATGTCGCCGGCCATGGCCACGTCGAGGTCTTCACGCTGGTTGGCGTGCATGAGCAGGATGCGGCCGAGCCGCTCCTTGCGCTCCTTGGTGGAGTTGTAGACCTCGTCGCCCTTGTTGATGGAGCCCGAGTAGACACGGAAGTAGGTGAGCTTGCCGAACGGGTCGGCGACGATCTTGAAGGCGAGCGCGGAGAACGGCTCGGACTCGGACGCCTTGCGCAGGAGCACTTCGTCCTCGTGGCCGGGGCGCACGCCCTCGGTGGGCGGAATGTCGAGCGGGCTCGGCAGGAAGTCGATGACCGCGTCGAGCATCGGCTGGACGCCCTTGTTCTTGAACGCCGAGCCGCAGAGGATCGGCACGAAGTCGAACGCCAGCGTGCCCTTACGGATGGCCCGCTTGATCTCTTCCTCGCTGAGTTCCTCGCCGGCGAGGTACTTCTCCATCAGCGCGTCGTCGGAGGTGGCGATGGTCTCGAGCAGTTCCTCGCGGTACTGGTTGGCCTCGTCGACCTGATCGGCCGGGATGTCGACTTCGTCCCACTTGGCGCCGAGTTCCTCGTCGCGCCAGATGAGCGCCTTCATCTTCACCAGGTCGATGAGACCGGCGAAGGGCTTGTTGCTCTCGGGGCCACCGGCGCCGACCGGAAGGTGCAGCACGGCCGGGGTGGCCTGCAGGCGGGTCTTCACCATGTCGACCGTGCGGTAGAAGTTGGCGCCGATGCGGTCCATCTTGTTGACGAAGCACATGCGCGGGACCTTGTACTTGTTGGCCTGACGCCACACCGTCTCGGTCTGCGGCTCCACGCCGGCCACCGAGTCGAACACCGTGACGGCACCGTCGAGCACGCGCAGCGAGCGCTCCACCTCGATGGTGAAGTCCACGTGGCCCGGGGTGTCGATGATGTTGATGCGGTGGTTGTCCCAGATGCAGGTGGTGGCAGCCGAGGTGATGGTGATACCGCGCTCCTGCTCCTGCGCCATGTGGTCCATCGTGGCTGCACCGTCGTGCACTTCACCGATCTTGTAGCTCTTACCGGTGTAGTAGAGGATGCGCTCCGTCGTCGTGGTCTTGCCCGCGTCGATGTGGGCCATGATGCCGATGTTGCGGGTGCGCTCAAGGGGGAACTCGCGCTTGGCCATCTCTTCGTCTCTCTTCGCTCGTACGTCGTGGGGGCGCGCAGCGGCCGACTGGCCACAGGCACAGGGGTCAAGGTTAGCGGCGCCGATCAGGAACGAAACGGGCAATGCCCGAGGGAATCCTGCGCACCGCCGACTCAGCAGGACGTCGCGGGGGTGACGATCGGGGTGGCGGTGGCCGGACTACGGCTGCCGTTCTTCAAGATCGCTGCGATTCGCACCGTCAGCGTGACGTTCGGGCCCTGCGCAGGGATAGCCGCCGACAGCGTGTCGGCCGTTGCGAACACCGCCGCAGTGGTCCACGTTCCGTCCGCACCGAGCAGCTCGAGTTGGTACTGGGCCAGGTTCTTCACCTTGCCGGGATACGCGGGCACCATCGACCAGCCCTGACCCGGGGCCGGACAGATCGGCATGAACGCCACCTTCGGCGCCTTGATCTTCGCGATCTTCGGCTTCGCGACCACCGTGGTGGTGGGCGCGACGGTTGCCACCACCGGCAGCGTGGTGGGCACCACGGCCGCGGTCACCGCCGGCGCTGCGCTGCTGGTGCTGTCCTGGAAGAGCGTGCGAACCAGCGAGCCACCGGCGAATGCGGTGAGCAGCAGCATGCCTGCCACGGCGACATTGAACCGGCGAGAGTGTTGCTGGTGCGGGGTACGAGCCGGTTTCGGTGCGGCGGCGGGCGCCACGACCTGCGACGCCACCCGCTGAGGGGGAGCTGGCGCAGGCGACGGTGGGATCGGCATTGCAGCTCCCCTGGCCCGGACACCGGGCACCGAGAGCATCGGGGCAGCCCGATCCACCACTTCGTTCACCTTCGGCTCCGTGAGCTGGGTATGCGATCCGCGACCCACCACCTGCGCCGTCTGGTCGGCCGGAGTGAGCAGCACGCCATCGAAGGCACCGGGAACCGCACCGAGTGCCGACACGCCGAGCACCGCGATCATCGGCACCACCGGCGTTCCCAAGCTCTGGGTCAACGCCTGCGCAGAGTGGCGGGCGCTGTCGAAGGTGGGCTTCAGCGACTCCGCGCCGGAGAACAACTGGTCACCCTGCACGGTGAGCGGCTCGCCCACGCGCCGGGCCAACACCATGAAGGCGCCGCCCGGACCCACCACCACATGGTCGGCCCGGCCGCGACCATCCGGGAGCGTGAGGTCGTGCAGCAGTGCGTAGGACGATGGCAACTGTGCCAGGTGCGCCGCCATCCAGCGCTCGTCGGCGGCTGTGGCATCGAGGCGCGACGCCTCCGCAGTCAACCGCTCCGCCTGCGCACGCCGTTCCGCAGCAAGCGACTGCGCGTTCCCGCCTGCAACTCCACCCTCGATCATCGGCCGACCTTTTTCATCGGCCTGTCATCGGCACGGTCTGGCGGTTTCTTGACCGCGGCCTGCTGCACATGCGCCCGAATCGGGCCGTCGGCGTTACACCCAACCGCCGGCGTAGCCCACGAACTGACCCGTCGTGAACCCACTGCTGCCATCGATGAACGGCATGCAGAACGCTGCACATTCCTCCACGGTGCCCAGGCGACGAAGCGGCACCGCTGCCTCGATACGGGCACGCACCGCCGGGTCGTCGGCCCCGGAGGCACGCCGGAACTCCGGGAAGTCCATGAAGTTGGTACCGATGGCATTCACCTGCACTCCATGACGAGCCACCTCGGCAGCAACGTTCTTCACCAGCATGTTGGCGCCGGCGCGAGCGGCCGAATAGAGCGGGGCATTCGGGGTGTGGCGCGCACCGGTGGCACTGGTGAGCACCAGCACCTGCCCGCCTTCCTGGGCCACCATCACCGGGGTAACCGCCCGCAAGAAGTGGTACGGGGCCTCGATGCAGCCGCGCTGCACCGACTGAAGGTCCTCGAGCGTGGACTCGAGGAACCAACCCGTGACCACGCGCCCACTGAAGGCCACCGCAGCGTCGATCCGCCCGAACCGGTCCATCGCTGCCGCCACGAGGCGGGCCGAGGTGTCGGGGTTCGACAGGTCGCGCGTGTGGGGCACCGCTTCCACGGCCGCTCCCAGCGCCTCCAGTTCCTCCACCAAACCCTCGGCCGGGTTGCCGATCACCAGGTCGTGACCGCGCTGGGCCAGCAGCCGAGCGATGGGCGGCCCCACGTAGAAGCTGGTGTCGGCGACGAGGGCGATGCGGCGGGATGAGGTCATCGGGCCATTCAAACAATTGACACTCACACTGTCAACACAACGCGCTGCCTGCTAGCATCGACGCCATGGCTGCAGCTCGCTCCGGCGCCCCGATCGAACCCGTTGAACCGATCGAACCCAACTCGGATGGCCGGCGGCAGCGGCGCGATCGTAACCGCGATGCCGTGGTACGAGCACTGTTGTCGCTCTACACCGAGGGCAACCTCGATCCCTCCACCGAGGAGATCGCGTCGAGGTCGGGCGTGTCGGCTCGTTCGCTGTTCCGCTACTTCGACGACGTGAACGACCTCTGCGAGGCTGCCATCGAGCAGCAGCGCCTGGACAATGCGCACCTGCTGCCGGTGAAGGCCACCCCCGACATGCCGCTCGCCGACCGCATCGCTGCCATCGCCGCACAGCGCGGCGAGTTGTTCGAAACCATCGAGAGCGCCGCCACCGTGTCGCGCCTTCGAGCCCCGTTCCAACTGGTGGTCGCCGACAGCCTCACGACCGGTCGCGCCTTTCTGCGCCTCCAAGTTGCGACGCTGTTCGCCGACGAACTCTCGGCCATGCCCACCGCTGTCGCCGAAACGCGACTCGCAGCCGCCGACGTGGCCACGTCGTTCGAAGCGTGGCGACTGCTCCGCGACGACCAACGCCTCACTCGGGCGAAGGCCACCGCCGTCTTCGCCGACTCGCTCGCCGCACTCTTGCACTACGAACACCGATGAACTCCCAACACGAATCTGGAGCCCCCCGATGAAGTTCCTCCGCACCCCCGACGACCGTTTCGCGGGTCTGTCCGACTTCCCGTTCGAGCCGCACTACCTCACCATCGCCGACGGCGAGGGCGGGGAACTGCGCGTGCACTACCTCGACGAAGGTCCCGCCGATGCTGCCCCCGTGCTGCTGATGCACGGCGAGCCGAGCTGGTGCTACCTCTATCGACACATGATTCCCGTGCTCGTGGCCGCCGGGCATCGCGTGATCGCGCCCGACCTCATCGGCTTCGGTCGCTCCGACAAGCCCACCGAGAAGAGCGACTACACCTACGCCAAGCACGTGGGCTGGATGATCGAGGCGATGTTCGATCGACTCGACCTCACCGACATCACGTTCTTCGGCCAGGACTGGGGCGGTCTCGTGGGTCTGCGCCTCGTGGCTGCCGCGCCAGAACGATTCGCCCGCGTCGTGGTCGGTAACACCGGCCTGCCCACGGGTGAGGCCACTCCCAGCGAGGCGTTCCTCGCGTGGCAGAAATTCTCGCAGACCAGCCCCCAGTTCCCCATCGGCATGATCGTGAATGGTGGCTCGGCCACCGATCTGTCGGCCGACGTGATCGCCGCATACGACGCCCCGTTCCCCGACGACGACTACAAGGCGGGCGCCCGCATCTTCCCGTCGCTGGTGCCCACCGGCGTCGACGACCCCGCCCACCACGATCAGGTGGCAGCGTGGGCAGTGCTCAGCACCTTCGATCGGCCTTGGCTGTGCACCTTCAGCGACAAGGACCCGGTCACCGCCGGCGGAGCGAAGGTCTTCCTTCGATCCGTTCCGGGTTGCGATGGCCAGCCGCATGTCACCATCGAGGGTGGTGGCCACTTCCTGCAGGAAGACAAGGGCCCCGAACTTGCTGCGGTGATCGTGAACTTCATCGCCACCACCTGAGCAAGGGTCGGAACGGTTGGCGGATCAGCCAGCGACGAGGGTGAGGCCCCCGGCGCCCTTGATCAGCACCAGCTTCGTGGCTTCGATGTCGAACTGGTTGTCGCCCTGTAGCACTGCGATGACCTTGCCCTCGAGCTTGTTCGCCACCTCGCCGCACGCCTTCTTGGTGAGCAGCAGCGGGCCCCAGGAAATCACGTCGCCCTGCACCGTGTAGGTGGCAGTACCGGTGTTGCATCCGGCGAACACGTCGGCCGTGCCGCCGCGCAGCACGATGGTGGCCGGATCGGTCTGCAGGCTCTGCGTATCGTCGCCCTCCACCGTGCCCGTGACCGACCAGGTGGTGCCTTCCAACGGGGCGTCGCGCACCGGCACCGACTCGCGCCAGGTGATGGTGATGTCGTTGTTCTGCAGCGTCATCACGTCGCCGACGATCACGATGCCGGGTGACGACGTGAGGAAGCCCATCAGCGTGTCGTCGAATGTCATCAACGCCTCGTCGCAGGCCTTCTCGGTCATGGCCATCTGAGGAACGACCAGCTTGCTGTTGGCCACCGAGTAGTCGCCCCCACCCGAGTTGCATGCACCGGTGTGGCTCATAGCGCCCTTCTCGAAGCGCAGATCGATGCTGACCCCCGCCGGCACCTCCACACCCGAGGTCTGCGCAAGCGTGTAGCTCTTGCCCTCCGGGTTGGCCACCTCGGCGATGGTGGTGGCCGAGCCGCCGTCGTCGCCACAGGCGACCGTTCCGAAGGCGAGCAGGCCGATGAGCAGCCCCGCAGCTGCAGCACGAGTTCTAGACATGTTGTTCAGTATGTCGTCATCGATGCCTGGACCGTCGCGCCGCATCGCCGCCCCGAGAACAGGGCACCCTGAATGGACGGCGTGTCGATGTGATCGCCACACACGAACAAGCCATCGCCGAGGGTCTGGCGTTGCTTTGGGCGGAACGGCGGCTGATGGTCGGGCTGGCCGTGGGCGATGACATCGGTGCGCAGCAGCTTCCACTGATCCACCTGCGGTCCCCACCACTTGCGTAACTGCGCCCGCACTTCGACGGCGAGGTCGGCAACATCAGCCGTTGCCGGGCACGCCGCCGCCACGAGCGCGTGCCCCGTCGGGGCATCGTCGGTGACGTACTCGGGGGCGACGTTGCTCATCACCGCCACGTTCAATGCCGGGCCGGAACGCACGCCGTCGAGCATGATCAACCGTTCGCTGAACGGCGCAGCGGGCGCATCGAACCAGACGCATCCAACCTCTCGCGAGCCCGGGTCGTGTACTTGGCGGTCGCCCAGCAGCATGGATGCCATCGGCCCGTCCGTTGCCACAACGACCCGTTGTGCCGACACCACCCGGCCGTCGTCGGTGCGCACCTCGCCTGGGGCCACCGACGCCACGCGCACACCGAGGTGCACGGTGCCCGTCGCCAGCCGTGACGCCATCTGGTTCGGGATGGCCTGCATGCCCTGGGCCGGCACAGCCGAATCACCAGCGGCGAGGCAATGCATGATCACCTCGAACATCCGCGAGCTGGCCGTGAGGGCGGGGTCGAGTTGAATGCCACCCAGCAGGGGGCGGAAGAAGCGCTCGATGATCCGAGGGC
This sequence comes from Acidimicrobiaceae bacterium, assembly GCA_947463235.1. Lineage (GTDB taxonomy): Bacteria > Actinomycetota > Acidimicrobiia > Acidimicrobiales > Ilumatobacteraceae > UBA668. Next base: position 8,919 of record CANHST010000046.1, on the reverse strand, counting down.
CGAAACCGGCCTCGTGCAGCGCCGCCATCGTGGTGGTGTCGGTGCCGCGCAGCAGTTCACGCGGATCCGCTCGCTTCACGCGCATCAGCAGGCGGGCGAGGCGCAACTTGTCGGCCACGGTGCCGATGGGTGCCACGGCGCTCGGCAGCAACATCGACGGCCGCCGCAGCGGATCGCCCATTGCATAGGGCCGCTCCCCCGTCCAGACCAACGAGCCGGGCAGGAACGGACGGAGCTCCAGCGCATCGAGGTCGAGTTGCGACTGCACCTCCGGGTAGGCGGTCAGCAACACCTGGAAGCCGCGGTCGAGACGAAACCCGTCCACCAGGTCGGTACGCACGCGCCCACCCACACCGTCGGAGGCCTCCAGCACCACCGCCGTGCGCCCGGCATCCTGCAGCACTCGAGCGGCCGAAAGACCTGCGAGGCCGGCACCCACGATGACGACGTCGACGGACTCGGGAAGCGGGCGCAAGGTGTCGTCGGACATGGCGGACTGGACGTTACCCAGCCGACCGCACCCACGCTCGTTCCTGCTGGGGTCGTGAACTGGCCGAGCTCGCGGGCATGATGCAGGGAAATGTTGCTTCGCTTACTGCGCACCTATCTGCGCCCCTACCGCACGATTCTCCTGGCGGTCGTCTTCTTCCAAGGCCTCCAGGCCATCGCATCGCTCTATTTGCCGCGCCTCAACGCCGACATCATCGACAAGGGCGTACGAACCGGCGACACCGGTTACATCTGGCGACATGGCGCCTGGATGCTGCTGATCACGGCCTTCCAGATCGTGTTCGCCACGATCGCCGTCTACTACGGCTCGAAGGCAGCTATGAGCTTCGGCCGCGACGTGCGCGCCGGCCTGTTTCACCAGGTGACCGACTTCTCCGCTCGCGAGGTGGCGCACTTCGGGGCACCAAGCCTGATCACCCGCGTCACCAACGATGTCAGCCAGGTACAAATCCTCGTGCAAATGACCTGCACGATGTTGGTCGCCGCGCCCATCACCATCGTGGGCGGCACGATCATGGCGCTGCAATCCGACGCCAAACTCACCTGGATCCTCGCCGTCGCCATTCCAGTCCTGATGTTCTCCATCGGCAACGTGATCATCCGCATGGTGCCGACCTTCCGGGTGATGCAGGAACGCATCGACGACATCAACCGCATCCTGCGCGAGCAGATCACCGGCATTCGGGTGGTCCGCGCGTTCGTGCGCGAGCCCTACGAGATGGACCGTTTCGAAGACGGCAACGAGCGCCTCACCAAGGTGGCGCTGCGCGGCGGCCGCTTGATGGGTCTGATGATGCCCACGGCGCTCCTCATCGTGAACCTGTCCAGCGTGGCAGTGGTCTGGTTCGGTGCGAACCGCGTGCAGAACGGCGAAATGCAGGTGGGCGCGCTGATCGCCTTCCTGCAATACATCATGCAGATTTTGATGTCGGTGATGATGGCCACCTGGATGGCCGCGCTCATCCCACGCGCATCGGTGAGTGCCGACCGCGTGAAGGAGGTGCTCGACACACCCAGCAGCATCATCAGCAGCGGTGCACCGGTCACCGAGTACCTCGCCGCCGCATCGATCGAACTGCGCGACGCGGGCTTCCGCTATCCCGGCGCCGCGCACTCGGTGCTGTCCGGCATCAACGTGCGCTGCGATGCCGGCACGACCCTGGCCGTCATCGGCTCCACCGGCGCCGGCAAGACCACGCTCATCAGCGTGATCGCTCGCCTCATCGATGTCACCGAGGGCCACGTGCTCGTGAATGGTGTCGACGTACGCGAGTTGGCGCCCGAACTGCTCTGGGACCGCCTCGGTCTGGTGCCGCAACGCCCGTATCTCTTCAGCGGCACGGTGCGTTCGAACCTGCTGTTCGGCCGGCCGGATGCCACCGACGAACAGATGTGGGAGGCCCTGGAGGTGGCCCAGGCTGCCGACTTCGTGCGCGCCATGCATGGCGGCCTCGATGCGAACATCACCCAGGGCGGCACCAACGTGTCCGGCGGCCAACGGCAACGGCTGTCGATCGCCCGCGCATTCGTGCGGCGACCCAACGTGTACCTCTTCGACGACTCGTTCTCGGCGCTCGACATGGCCACCGACGCCCGCCTCCGCGTTGCGATGAAGCCCTTCACCCGGGATGCAGTCGTGATCCTGGTGGCCCAGCGCGTCTCATCGATCAAGGACGCCAACCAGATTCTGGTGCTCGACGACGGCGAGGCGGTCGGCTTGGGAACCCACCTCGAACTGCTCACCACCTGCCCCACGTATCTCGAGATCGTGAACTCACAGCTCACCGCAGAAGAGTCGGGGGTGGCATCGTGAGCGAGCACGAACACGGCGACGAGCCCAGCAAGGAACCCAACGCCAACACGGAGATGCGGAACGGCCGCTGGAACACCGTGGGCGTGCCCACCGAGAAGTCGAAGGACTTCCGCGGCTCGACCAGCCGACTGCTGGAGCGTATGGGGCCTGAGAAGTTCAAGCTCTATCTGGTGATGGCGTTCGCTGTTGCCAGCGTGGTGCTGGTGGTGAGCGGCCCGAAGGTGCTCGGCCACGCCACGAACCTCGTGTTCGAGGGGGTCTTCAACAAGGCCGGCGGCGGGATCGACTTCACGGAACTCCACCACACGCTCGAGATCGCCGTCGTGCTGTACCTCAGCAGTTACGTACTCGGTTATCTCCAGGCATGGGTGATGGCCGGCGTCGTGCAGCGAACGATGCTGCGTCTGCGACGCGAGGTGGAACAGAAGCTGCACCTCATGCCGCTCAGCCACATCGACAGCCAGTCGCGCGGCGACCTGCTGAGCCGGGTCACCAACGACATCGACAACGTGGCGCAAAGCCTCCAGCAGTCGATCAGCGTGCTGCTCACGAGCGTGCTCACCATTATCGGCACCATCGGCATGATGATCTGGATTTCGTGGGAACTCGCCATCGTGGCCGTCCTGTCCGTGCCGCTCTCCATCGTCGTGATGAAGCAGATCGCGGGAAAGTCGAAGGGGCGCTTCATCTCGCAGTGGAAGCACACCGGAGCGCTCAATGCTCACGTCGAAGAGACGTTCACCGGCCACACCGTGGTGAAGGCATTCGGTCGGCAGCGCGAGGCCCAAGCCCGCTTCGACGCCACGAACGAAGAGCTCTACAAGGCCAGCTTCGCCGCGCAGTTCATCAGCGGTTGCATCCAGCCGGCCACCGTGATGATCGGCAACCTGAACTACGTCGCCATCGCCGTGCTCGGTGGCCTGAAGGTAGCCAACGGCTCGCTGGGCATCGGCGACGTGCAGGCCTTCATCCAGTACTCCCGCCAGTTCGCCCAGCCCCTCACGCAGGCCGCCTCCATGGTGAACGTGCTGCAGTCGGGCATCGCCTCAGCCGAGCGGGTCTTCGAACTGCTGGACGCTCCGGAACAATCTGCCGAGCCGGAAGTTGCGCCGAGTGGACGGGCGGCGCACGGCTCCGCCCGCGGCCGCGTGGAGTTCAGCGACGTGTCGTTCCGCTACCTGGCCGATATCCCGCTGATCGAGCACCTCGATCTCGTCGCCGAGCCCGGGCAGACCGTGGCCATCGTCGGCCCCACCGGTGCCGGCAAGACCACGCTGGTGAACCTGATCATGCGGTTCTACGAACTCAACAGCGGCACCATCCTGCTCGATGGCAAGGACATCGCCACGATGCGCCGCGACGAACTGCGCGACCAGATGGGCATGGTGCTGCAGGACACGTGGCTGTTCGGTGGAACGATCCGCGAGAACATCGCCTACGGCAACGTGACGGCTTCCGAAGAACAGATTCTTGCCGCCGCCAAGGCGTGCTACGTCGACCGGTTCGTGCACTCGCTGCCCGATGGTTACGACACGGTGCTCGACGACGAGGGCACCTCGGTCAGCGCTGGCGAGAAGCAGCTCCTCACCATCGCCCGAGCGTTCCTGTCCGACCCTGCCATCCTCATCCTCGATGAGGCCACCAGCTCGGTCGACACCCGCACCGAAGTGTTGATCCAACGAGCGATGGCCAAGCTGCGCGGCGGGCGTACGAGCTTCGTGATCGCTCACCGTCTTTCCACCATTCGCGACGCCGACACCATCTTGGTGATGGATGGCGGGCGCATCGTGGAGCAGGGTTCCCATCAGCAGTTACTGCTACAGCAGGGCGCGTACTTCCAGCTGTACAACGCGCAATTCGCTGGTGCAGCCACCGATGTGACCTGACGTACAGTTGCGTCGATGGACGACGTGCTGCACGACACTTCTTGGCTGCTCGATGGACCGTTTCCGGTTCCCGAAGGGGTGGAAGTCACCCTCGCATTCGACGACGGCAACGCCAGCGGTTGCTCGGGTTGCAACCGCTTCCGCACCTCCTACCGCTCCGACGGCGACTCCCTGGAGCTCGGCCAGATGGCTGGAACGTTGGTGATGTGTGCCGACGATGCCATGGCCGTGGAACGAGAGGTGCTCGACCGCTTCGGCCGTGTCGCCGCGTTCACCCATAGCGGCGACACGCTGGTGCTCTTGGACGACGCCGGCGAGGCGTTGCTGGAGTTTCGTTCGCAACCGTCGCAGGGCGTCACTGGCACGTGGAATGTGGATGCCATCCACTACCCCGAACGCGAGGCCATCATCTCCGTGCGCGGCGAACTGGTGCTGGAGATCGCCGAGGGCCGCATCAGCGGCAACGCCGGCTGCAACATGTTCAACGGCTCCTTCGACATCACCGACGACGGTGTGGCTGTGGGCCCGCTCATGTCGACTCGCCGCTTCTGCGACGACCCCGACGCTGACGGTGGCCCCTCGCTGATGGAGCAGGAGGCCGCCCTGTTGGCAGCACTTCAGAACGTATCGGGGCTGCAACTCGAAGGCAGTCACCTGACGCTCGTGCGGCCCGACGGCGGCATCTCCGTCAACCTGCGCCGAGGCTGAACCTCACCTACCGCCCGGCCAACGATACGGTCGAGGTGTGTTCGACCGCATCGTCATCGTGGATTGGAGCGCCAGCGCCACACCGAAGTCGGGCGCCGACTCCATCTGGGTGTGCACACTCGACACGCCCACCGGCGCGTTCGATGTCGTCAATGTGCGCACCCGCTCCGAGGCGTTCGACATCATCCTGGAAGCCGTCGACGCACCGGGCCGAGTGCTCTTGGGTGCCGACTTCCCATTCGGGTACCCCGCTGGCTTCGCTCGACGGATCGGCTTGCGCGGCGACACCTGGCTCGCGGTTTGGGAGTACCTCGGCCACCGCCTGCACGACGACGCCAGCAATCACAACAACCGGTGGGACGTGGCCGCCGAGCTGAACCAGATGCTCGGCGTCAACCACTTCTGGGGCGCTCCGCCACGCGCTGCCGGCGATCGTCTCACCACCACCCGACCGACGTGGGGCGACTGCCACCTGCCCACGTACCGAGCAACCGAGCAGCTACTGCGCGATCGGGGAAAGCGCCCGTTCTCCGTGTGGCAACTGTTGGGAGCTGGCAGCGTGGGGAGCCAAGCCATCACCGGCATCCCGGTGCTGCAGCGACTGCGACTTCACCCGCGGCTGGCCGGGCGCGTGCGGGTTTGGCCGTTCGAGACCGGCCTCCAACTTCCCGACGATGATGGCATCGTGGTTGCCGAGGTGTGGCCCAGTTCCATCCCCTTCGACCACGTCGACCATCCGGTGAAGGACGCCCGTCAGGTGGTGGCACTGGCCCAGTGGTTCGCATCCCACCCGGCTGCCGACGCCACGCCCGCAGCCGACATCGCTGACGCAACGGCGATGGAAGAAGGCTGGGTACTCGGCCCGCAGTAGCAGTCAGGCCGGAGCGACCTCGACGAGGCGCGCCCCACTCCGTTCAGCCCAGGCGCGCATGTCCCGAACCGGACCCACGGGTACGAAACGTGCCATTCCTGGCTCACAGCGGACCCGTGGGTCCGAGATGCGTCACGGATGGCACGAATCGGACCCAACTGCTGCCACCCAGACCTCCGGGTCTGCACGATCGATTGGGCGACCGCGACTGCCGTTGTCAGGCCGGAGCGACCTCGACGAAGGTGTCGTTGAAGCACGCACCATTCACCAGCGCATCGCCGGTGGCGGGGGTGAGCGTGTTCACCCCCATGCCGTCCGCGTGGTGACGCAGCCAGACCCCCTTGCTCATCACCGCCACGCCGGGACGCGTGTCGTCGTTCACCTCGAGCGTCACCACGATGCTGCCGACCGCACTGGTCACACGAACGTCGTGGCCGGCTTCGAGCCCGCGAGCAACTGCATCATCGGGGTGCAGCATGATGGCGGGAGACGGGCTCTGGAACTCGCCGAACATGGAGTTCACCAGCTTCGAACTCGCAGGAGAAATCAGCGCGAGACCGATGGACGAACCCGCAACCGGCACATAGCGCGGCACACCCTCGTTCGAGTCGACGAAGCAAGCGCGGCCATCGACGGGATGCGTGTCGATGAACTGCCGCGATGCCACCTCGGCCAGACGCGGCCCGGCATCGGCCACCGCGGTCTCCAACGGCGCGGCGCTCCAGCCAAGCCCCATTGCGTTGGCCAACGCCAACCCCACCTCATCGTTCGAACGCGACTCACCCACCGGCTCGATGACCTTGCGCACCGGCAGTACTGCGAACGTTCCGTAGCTGACAGCGACGTCGTCGATCTCGAAACTGGTGGTGGCCGGCAGGACCACATCGGCGTAACGGGTGGTGTCGGTGAGTACCTGCTCGTGCACGACGGTGAACACATCATCGCGTTCGAATGCCCGGATCACTGCGGTGGTGTCGGGGCACATCACCACCGGATTCGAGCCCTGCACGAACAACACCTCGCACGGGTCGCCGGCATCGGGCGCCATCCACTGGCCCACCTGGTGCAGCGAGAGCGATCGCCGCTGTGGGGCATCGATTGCCTCCTGCGGCCACCTTGCTTCGGGCCTGGCCGCATCCACCGAAGTGCTGCCGATCACTCCGCTGCCGGGCTCGCCGAAATGGCCGCCGAGCACCGGCAACGCCATGATGGCACGGCACGCAGCTCCGCCGTTGGCGCTGCGCTCTGGCCCCCAACCGATGCGCAGCATCGACGGCTTGGTGCTGCCCCACCACTGAGCAAGCGTCTGGATGTCGGCGGCCTGCAATCCGGTGACGGCGCACGCTCGATCGAGCGCCCATTCACGCGCGGTCACCATGAACTCTTCCCAACCCTCCGCGTGCGCGTCGAGGAACGCTCGGTCGAGGTGCCCGTGGCCCAGCCACAGGTTTGCGATGGCATACGCCAACGCCACGTCGGTACCCGGCCTGATGGCCAGATGCAGGTCGGCCCGCTTCGCCATCGCGGTTCGCCGCGGGTCGATGACCACCACCTTGGCGCCACGATCCACGGCCTGCTGCACGAGCGGCGGAAAGTGCGTGTTGCTCACCGTGGGGTTGGCGCCCCAGATGATCACGAGCTTGCTGTTCACCACGTCGGCCGGGTCGGCCGACGCCATACCGCGATACACGCTGTCCCAGGCCGCACCCATGGTGTGGGCACAGATGGTGGGTTCCACCACGGTCGCGCCCAGTGCAGCGAACAACGCTTCAGAAAGGCTCGCCTTCTGCACCCGAGCGGCCGACGAGTTGTAGGTGAAGGCCACCACGGCGTCGGGACCCTTGGTATCGATCGCCGACTTCATCCGACCCGCGATCAAACCGAGCGCTTCGTCCCAGGTGGCAGCCCGGAACTCACCCGAGCCCTTCGGCCCGCTTCGCAGCAGGGGCGTGAGCACGCGCTCGGGCGCATACACACGCTGGGCATGCCGACGCACCTTCGAACAGATCCATCCATCGGTGAGCGGGTTCTCCGGCGCGGCATCCACTTTCACGATGCGGCCAGCGGTGATGGTGACGGCCAGCGAACACGCATCAGGGCAATCGAGGGTGCACGCCGTGTGCACGACGCGGCTGTCCGAATCGTGGCCTTCGTCGATCAAGGTCATGCCTCGGGTCTAGCCGGTCGCCGCAGCCGCGGCAAGCCCCTTCACGCTCCGGTGTTGACCGCAGCGAGCTCCCCCACCGAGAACACCGACGCGCGACTGGTCCACACGTAGTCGGCGAGCGCCTCGGTGTAGCCACTCGCCCAGAAGGTGATGGCGAACGACAGCCGCGCCTGCACCGTCACACTGCCCGGACCTGGTGGTGTCCAGCGACAGGGCCCGTTCACGCCCGGAGCACTCTGCGACGGCAAGGCTGGCATCGCAGGCATCGCGCCGCCACTTCCCGAACGAGCGGCGCCGCGTGGCACGCACGACACAACACCGCGGAATGGCGCTGACGGGTGCTGTCGGTCCGGGGTGAAGTCGACAATGAAATCGATCGCCATCGGCCGAGCGAACAGGTACATCGTCCACCCGCGCCACACCGCAGTGTTCGAGCGCTGCGACTTCCACGCCGCAGGGCTGATGGCCAACCAGGATTGGTAGCGGGCGATGAGGCCACCCCACTTCGCGACGACAGGGTTCTGGAACACGACTGGCCTCACCAGTTGCAACCGATTCCGAAGATCGGTGAGTTGCGAACGAGGGTCGAGCAACGGGTCGCGAGCCGGGACATCGACGATGCCGATGGCATGCGCCAGCGAATCACAGAAGATCGTGAAGTGGCGCACCGCCGCCGAGAGCGGACCGACGTTCACCGTCGGCTCCAAGGGTGGTGCTTCACCGAGCGCCATCGGGAGCCCTTCGATGAACATCCAACGCTTGCTCTGCACCAACTGCCCGGCCACATACGACTGCCCATCGGAGGCCGTGCCCGGCAGCGAGGCCGTGAACCCGCACGATCCACCCGTTCCGCCATGACGATGAAACAGCGACGACGACGGAATCGATGTGATGCGCTGCACCCCACCGTGCCCATCACGAAGATCGACCACCCGCACGCCAGGCACCGAGATCGGCGACGGGT
>CANHST010000045.1 GCA_947463235.1 Acidimicrobiaceae bacterium | reverse complement strand
GTGCCCTTCGTGACCATGGGTTCGAGGTCATCTACACGGGTCTGCACCAGACCCCCGAACAGATCGCGGAGACCGCGCTGCAGGAGGACGTCGACGCTGTCGGACTGTCCTTGCTGAGTGGCGCGCACCTCACGTTGTTTCCCCGCGTGATGGAGGAACTGCGCAATCGCGACCTGGGCGACATTCTCGTGTTCGGCGGGGGAGTCATCCCCGACGCCGATGCCCGTGCGCTGCGTGAGCAGGGCGTGGCCGAGATCTTCGGCCCCGGTAGTTCGTTGAAGGGCATCAGCTCCTGGCTGGAAGCCGCATTGGATCGAATCGAAGGAGACGAGGCCTAAATGGACCTGTTCGAGTATCAGGGCAAGCAGTACTTTGCCCGTTTCGACATTCCGGTCAGCCCGGGCGACGTGGGATACACCGTCGACGAGGCAGTTGCCGCCGCCGAGATGGCCGGTTATCCGGTTGTCGTGAAGGCGCAGGTGCAGGTGGGCGGTCGCGGCAAGGCGGGCGGCATCAAGTTGGCCGACAACGCCGACGAGGTGCGCCTCCACGCCGGGAACATCATCGGGATGGACATCAAGGGCCATCACGTGAAGCGCGTCTGGGTGGAGCACGCCAGCGACATTAAGAAGGAGTACTACGCGTCGTACTCCCTCGACCGTGCTGCCAAGCAGCACCTGCTGATGCTCAGCGCCGAGGGCGGCGTGGAGATCGAGACGGTCGCGGTGGAGAACCCCGACGCCATCGTCCTGCTGCACATCGACCCGGTGGACGGCCTCTCGGCTGCCACGGCTCGCGATGCAGCGGTGCGCGCCAAGATCGATGACGAAGCCGTTGACGGTGTGGCCGACATGCTGGTGAAGCTGTATCGCTGCTTCACCGAGGGCGACTGCGACCTCGCCGAAATCAACCCGCTGATCCTCCGTCCGGACGGTGGCGTGCATGCGCTCGACGCCAAGGTGAGCCTCGATAACAACGCCGGCTTCCGTCACCCGGAGTGGGAAGAATTCCGCGCGACCGAAGAACTCGACGAGCGCGAGCAGTTGGCCCGTACGCACGACCTGCAGTACATCGGTCTCGACGGCACCGTGGGCATCATCGCCAACGGCGCCGGCCTGGCCATGAGCACGCTCGACGTCGTGAACCAGGTGGGCGGCACCGCTGCCAACTTCCTCGACATCGGTGGCGGCGCGAACGCCGACATGATGGCTGCGGCCCTCGGAGTGATCAACTTCGACGAGAACGTGAAGAGCATCTTCATCAACATCTTCGGCGGTATCACCCGCGGCGAAGAAGTGGCGAAGGGCATCGTGGAGGCCATGGGCCGAGTGGAGCTTCGTGCCCCCATCGTCATCCGCCTCGACGGCACGAATGCCGAGGAAGGCCGGGCCATCCTGGCCAATGCCGGCATCCCCGAAAGCAAGCTCATCTCGAAGCCCACCATGCTGGAAGCGGCCCGTGCAGCGGTCGCCATCGCGAACGGAACGAACTGACATGGCCATCTTCGTCAACGAACACACCAAGGTCATCGTGCAGGGCCTCACCGGCGGCCAGGGCAAGTACCACGGTCTGCGCAACCAGGCCTACGGCACCCAGGTTGTGGGTGGCGTCACCCCCGGCAAGGGCGGCACCGATGTAGCCATTCCTGAGGGTGGCAGCATTCCGGTGTTCAACTCGGTCGCCGAGGCCGTGGCTGCCACGGGTGCGACGGCGTCGTTCATCGCCGTGCCGCCGAAGGCTGCCAGTGCAGCGATCCTGGAGGCCGCTGCGGCGGGCATTGCGTTCATCGTGTGCATCACCGAGGGCATTCCGGCGCAGGACGAGGCGAAGGTCTACAACACGCTCGTGCGCGACTATCCGAACACGCGTCTGTTGGGCCCGAACTGCCCGGGCATCATCAGTCCCGGAAAGTGCAACATCGGCATCACCGCCGGCGAGATCGCCCAACTGCCCACGGCGTCGGGCCCCAACGTGGGCATCGTCAGTCGCTCCGGCACGCTCACCTATCAGGCGCTGTACGAACTGAAGCAGCGCGGCATCGGCGTGAGCACCTGCGTGGGTATCGGTGGCGACCCCGTTCCGGGCACCAACTTCATCGACTGCCTGCGCGAGTTCCAGGCCGACCCCGAGACCCACGCCATCATCATGATCGGTGAGATCGGTGGCTCGGCCGAGGAAGAGGCTGCGGAGTTCATCAAGGCCAACGTCACCAAGCCGATGAGCGCCTACATCGCTGGCGTCACCGCACCCGAGGGCAAGAAGATGGGTCACGCCGGCGCCATCACCTCGGGCGGCAAGGGCACGGCGAAGGGCAAGATGGACGCACTCGCGGCTGCTGGTGTGCGGGTGGGCCTGAACCCCACCGAGGCCGGCGACCTGATGGCCGAGATCATCAAGTCGCTCTGATTCAATTCCTGCATGGGAATCGTGCCGGACGACAAGAACTGGACCTGGGTGCTGGAGCGCCCGTGCCCGCAGTGTGGGTTCGTTGGCGAGTCGTTCGATGCGCACGACGCGCCGTCGACCATTCAGCAGAACGCCCGCCGGTGGGCCGAACTGCTCGCGTCTCCGATGGTGCGTGAACGTCCGAACGACAGCACATGGAGCGCGTTGGAATACGCCTGCCACGTGCGCGATGTGTATCGCCTGTACCTGTATCGACTCGACCTGATGCGCGACCAGGACGGCCCGCACTTCGCGAACTGGGATCAGGACGAGACCGCCATCACCGACCGTTACGACCTACAGGACCCAGTGGAGGTCGCCGGCGAGTTGGCCGTGGCGGCCGACCTTCTGGCGCGTGCGTTTGCCAGCGTGCGAGACGACGAGTGGCAGCGCACCGGCTTTCGCAGCGACGGTGCCGCGTTCACCATCGATTCGTTCACCCGCTACATGGTGCACGACCCGGTCCACCATGTGTACGACGTCGAACAGGGTTACGCGGCGCTGAGCGCCTGACTCGCCCCGGTGATCAGGGGAGCTGGCCGACGTGGGCGAGCGCGAGCCGGATGAGGCGATCGTGCCCGCCGGTCATTTCGCGTCGCACCGATTCGCTGACCGCCTGCTCCGGTGGGTACCAGGCGAGGTCGAGTGCCTCCTGGGTGGGGGTGCAGTCGCCCGACACCGGCACGACGAACGCCAGGCTCACGGCATGGTGGCGCGGGTCGTGGAAGCCGCTCACATCGGGGTCGGGGAAGTACTCCACCACGGTGAACGGCGCCACCTCGGCAGGAATGCGGGGCAGTGCCACCGGGCCGAGATCTTTCTCGAGGTGCCGAAGGAGTGCGTCGCGAATGCGCTCGCCGTAGAGCACTCGACCGCTGACCACCATGCGGCTGATGGTGCCGTCGGCGGCCTGGCGGAGCAGCATGCCCACCGACGTGACCCGGCCGAGGTCGTCGACACGTACGGGCACGGCGTCGACGTACACCAGGGGCACGTTGGCGCGGATGTTCTGCAGGTCGTCCTTGGAGAGCCAACCGGTGCGGGTGTCGAGTTGTTCGTTCATGTGCGAGCCGCCAGAGAAGAGCCGGAACCAACGATGTTGTCATGTCCAGCCTTGCCGATGAAAGCCTTCGGCGGGATGGATGCCCTAGGAGAAACGCGAACGGCGCTTCGGCTTGGGCGCCAACGGCATGCTGGGCGGCAACGGCGGGGCGACCACCTGGGTGGCGGCGTCGATGGCGAAGCTCATCCCGTCGGTGTCGATGTTGGTGGGTTCGCCCGCCGCGTCGACCACCACGGGCACCTCTTCCTTCGGCTTCCGACCCAGCGCGACGTCGATGCCGAAGAGACCGGCCGCCAGCACTGCACCGGCGGCGCCGTGCTTGCGGCGGGCCGTGCCGACAGGGTCGGAGATCGGCGGCAACGGATCGATCGTTTCGAGCAGTTCTTCGTCCGACACGACATGCACGCTACCCATGAGATTCGGGGGTATCGCGCGCCGAGCAGCGCCCAGCGTTTACGATTTGCGTGATGCCCGAGGGGGATACGATTCATCGTTCGGCCGCAGCACTGCGGACCGCGTTGGTGGGCAAACCCGTCGTCCGCTTCGATGCGCCACGACTGTACGGGCCACGCCCAGCGGTGGGACGCGTCATCGAGTTGGTGGAGAGCCACGGCAAACACCTCGACGTCTCTTGGGACGACGGCCTCGTGCTGCACACGCAGATGCGAATGACCGGCTCGTGGCACCTGTATCGATCGGGTGAGCGGTGGCGAAAGCCCGACAGCCAGATGCGCGTGGTGATCGAGGTGCACGACTGGGTAGCGGTGTGCTTCAACGCTCCGGTGGTGGAAACCTTCCGTGAGTTCGACATCCATCGTCACCCGGGCTTCGGTCGGCTCGGGCCCGATCTCTGCACTGCGCCGGTGAAGGAACTCGAGGAATGCGCCCGCCGCATCTACGACTACCCGGATCCGACGGCCACGATTGCCGAAGTGCTGCTCGACCAGCACGTGGCATGCGGCGTGGGCAACGTGTATCGCAGCGAGATCCTGTGGGCGTGCGATCTCAGCCCGTTCGCCGAGGTGCAGACGCTGCATCCGGCCGACTGCGTGCAGGTGATTCAGTCGGCGGCACGCATGCTGCGCCTCAACCTCGCGAACAGTCAGCGCGTGACGCAGCCCGACATTCCCGGCGGCCTCGCGGTGTACTCGCGCAACGGTCAGCGTTGCGCCCGCTGCGGCGACACCATCCTGGTGAAGCGTGTCGGCGAACACGCTCGACTCGTGTACTGGTGCCCTGGGTGTCAGGTGAAGCATGCGCCCGCTCGCGACATCACGCCGATGCACATCGACCGCGAGATGGACCCGCACCCCGCCGCAGCGAAGTTCCTCAGCGAGCTTCCCTGGCGTCGCGACGTAGCTGGCTGACCCGCTCGAACAGGGCGATCAGTCGGTGCCAGCGTTGAGCTGGCGAACCACGAGTTCCCAACCATCGCCGATGGGAGTGCGGCTGTCGTGCGCGGCATGAGGGTGACCGGTGATCGCCTCGTAGGTGGCGGTGGCCAGCGCCGTGGCGACCACATCCCCCACGCCCATGGCGCGAGCGATGGCGGCCTCGGCCGAGAGTTCGGCTTGGGTGTGGTCGCCAAGCTGCTCGAACGCGCCAGCAGCGGCGACGTAAGCGAACACCTGGTCCAGGTAGCTGGCCCCTTCGATGAGCGTCACCGCTTCTGCGTGCTCGACGGCGAGTTCGGGGAAGCCGGCAGTCATCGTGACGAGTGCGGCCACTGCGCGCGTGAACGGGTGCTGCTGGCCGCCGTCCTGCACCGATTCGATGGCTGCCAGAGCGTCCTCGTGACGGCCGAGCTGCATCAATGCCGCTGCCCGTAGGACCACGGCCTCGCTCACGTTCGCTCCGGTGTACCCGATCTCGGTGATGGCACGATCGGCCATGGAGAGCGCCACGGCACCGTTGCCGCGATGCATGGCGGCGCCCGCGATCGAGAGCAGCGGGTATGGGCCGGGGCGACCGGTGTCGGCCAGTGCGCTCAGCTCTTCTGCGCTGCGCTGTGACGCAGCGAAACGACCCAACGCCACCTGCGAGCGAACCAGCGGAGCCAGCGACTGGATGAGGCCGAAGCGGTCGTTCAGGCGCTTGAACCTCGATCGAGCTCGCTCTGCGAGGTCGCTGGCTTCCTCCAGGCGTCCCTGCCAGAGGTGGAGATCGGCGCGCAGAGTGTCCATCATCCCCGCCGCCCATTCGTCGCCGCGCAGTTCGGCTTCGCGTTGCACGGTGACGGCCAACCGTTCGGCCTCGTCGAAGTGCCGCTCGAAGAACTCCACGAAGGCGAGGAGGCCGAACGCCCAACCTGCGCCGTTGCGGTCGCCGAGTTGGTTGTGCGAACCAGCGGCTCGAACGAGGCGCTCGCGGGCCACGGTCATGTCGCCCGAGAGGAACGCGATGAACGCGCGGTGTTGCTCCACGTACGCCATGCCGCGCTGATCGCCGAGCTCGCGGAACAGGCTGTCGGCCTCGCCGAAGAACCACTCCGCATCGGCCAGCGAGCCCGTGAACATCTCGATGAACCCACGGTGGCGCAGGGCGTTGGCCAGCAGGTCGGGTCGGTCGACGCCCCGCAACAGATCGACGGCAAGACCGAGCTGTTCGCGCGCCTCATCCACTTTGCCAGCGACGTTCGCCAACATTCCGCGCAGGCGATGCGCCTCGCCGAGCATGACGGTGTCGTTGGTTCGAGTCGCGATGGCGGTGATGGCGTCGATGTCGGCGGTGGCTGGAGCGAACTGTCGGAGGTCGGTGGCTGCCGCAGCGCGGACCTTACGGAGGTGGGCGACTCTGGCGTCGTTGGCCAGGCCGCCGACCGAGAGGTCGAGCGCCCGGGTGGCATGGCGGACTGCCAGGCGAAGGTTGCCGATCTCGAGCGCTCGCTCGGCTGCGCTGGTGAGCAACTGCACCGCGTTCTCGGGCAAGTCGGGCGGCAATCCATCGACCGTGCCGAGCTCGGTCATCAGTTCGGCGGCGCTGGCTGCGTGGTGGGCAAGGTCGTCGATACCGACCTTGTTGAAGGCCAGCGCCCTCGCGACGCCTGCATGGCGTGTGGCGCGGGCCGCCTTGGTGAGCGTCTGGTACGCCGCGTCGCGCACACTCTCGCTGTTGAACTCCCAGCGGGCACCGTGCACCTCGAGCAGCCCGATTTCATCGAGCTCCTGCAGTGCCTCGGCAGGGTGAGGCTGGCCGAGCGCAGTGGCGAACTGCTCGAGTGCGATCAAGCTGCCGGCCGTGCCGAGGACAGCGGCGTTCTCCAGCAACTGGCGCTGCGCAAGGCTCAGTTGGTCGAGTCGGGCAGCGATGAGCGTGCGTAGTGTGTCGGGCAGATCGCCACCGTCGCCGGCTTCGGTGAGCGCGACGAGTTCGATGAGGAACAGCGGGTTGCCGCCGCTGCGATCGAACAGCGCGCCGAGTGTGGATTCCGCCGGTTCCTCATCGGACAGCAACGCGCGGCTCAGTTCGTCGGTTTCCTCATGTGAAAGGGGCTGCAGCGTGAGCGAGACCACGGTGGAGCGGTCGCTGCGCGGCGGCCATGCCAGCTCGGCCCCCGGCCGCATCGCGGTGATCAATACGAACTGGTCGCGGCTGAGTGAGGAGACCAACGACTCCAGCAATTCGAGCAGCACCGGGTCGGCCCAGTGAAGGTCGTCGATGCTGAGCACCACCGGGCCTTCCTGGGCCTTGGCGTCGAGCACCTGCGCCACCGTGTGATGAATGGTGCTCCGTGCGCCGGCGCCATCCAGGCGGTCCAGGGGCGACGGGTGGCCGAGGAGATGTGCGAACACGTCGGCCAGGTGCTCGCGTTCCGCCGGCGTCATTGCGGGGAACATCCGCTCGGACCTTGCGACGGCTTCGCTGCGAATCGTGTCGAGCGGTAGGTCGGCGTCGAACTCCAGCGTGCGCATGAGGGCATCGGCGATCGGCCACCACACGTTGGATTCGCCGTACGGCACGCAGGCGCCTTCCAGCAGCGTCACGTCGTGTTCGCTGCGGAAGCGGCTGATCAGTTCATCGACGAGCCGGCTCTTGCCCACGCCGGTGTCGCCCATGAGGTGCAGCACCATGCCGCGGTCGTGGTCGGTGACCAGTTCCATGGCAGCAGTGGTGAGCGCGAGTTCGCGGGACCGCCCAACGAAGGGCACATCGCGGCGACGCTTTCGGCCCGCGCCGGGCGGGGCGATGGCTTCCATCGCCAGCCATGCGCGGATCGTCTGCTCGCGGCCGCGGGCCTGCACATCACCGATGGCTTCGAAGCGAAATGTATGTGCCGTGAGCGCGTGGGTGCTCTCACCCACGAGCACGCCACCTGGCGGAGCCTGGGCCTGCAGCCGCGAGGCGAGGTTCACAACGTCGCCCATTGCGGTGTAGTCGGTGCCCGCCAAGGTGCCCACCAGCACTTCGCCCGTGTTGATGCCGATGCGCATCTTCAGCTCGTCGATGCCGCTCGCGGCCACGTGCGCAGCCAGTGTGGATTGCATGCGCAGAGCGGCGCGGACCGCTCGCTCGGGGTCGTCTTCGTGAGCAACGGGGGCCCCGAAGAGCACCAGCATTCCGTCGCCCAGGATCTTGTCGACGCGGCCGCCGAACTCCACGACGACGTCGACCATCTGCTCGAAGCAGCTGTCGATGAGGCGTTTCACATGCTCAGGGTCCATGTGCTCGGCCAGCGAGGTGAACCCCACCAGGTCGGCGAACAGGATGGTGACGATCCGTCGTTCCTCGACCTGCGACTGCACCGACTGCTGGGCGCTGCCGCACGCGGGGCAGAAGCGTGCCCCAACAGGGACCGAACCACCGCAGGCCGTGCACAACATCAAGGGGTGAGCGTAGGCCACAACGGCGCCAGCCCGTACGCCGATTGTTACGGCAAAGCCAGAGGTGTAGCTGTCGCCGCCACACTTCTGCGCCCGACGTCACGGCTGGCTGAGGCGACTTTTTCGGTTTTCCGCGCTACACAAGGGGCCATGACTGACACTCCCACCACGATGGCAGCGGCCGGGGCCGTCGCCGCGACCAAGATCTACGGCGGCGGCGACAGCGAAGTGCGGGCGCTCGACGGTGTTTCCGTGAGTTTCGAGGCCGGCAAGTTCACCGCCATCATGGGTCCGTCGGGGTCCGGCAAGAGCACGCTGATGCATTGCCTGGCGGGTCTGGATTCGCTCACCAGCGGCGCGGTGTACATCGGCGAGACGGCCCTTGCCGATCTCAACGACAAGCAGCTCACGGAGCTTCGTCGCACTGCGGTGGGGTTCATCTTCCAGGCGTACAACCTGGTGCCCACGCTGACTGCAGAGGAGAACATCACCCTTCCCCTCTTGCTGGGTGGCACGAAGGGCGACCAGGTCTGGATCGACAACGTGATCGACACGGTCGGCTTGCGCGACCGTTTGCGTCACCGCCCGAGCGAACTCTCCGGAGGTCAGCAGCAGCGTGTTGCTGTGGCCCGTGCGCTCGCCAGCCAACCCACGATCATCTTCGCCGACGAACCCACGGGCAACCTCGACAGTCGCACCGGTGCGGAGATCCTGGCGTTCATGCGTCGGGCCGTGCGCGAGTTGGGCCAGACCATCGTGATGGTCACCCACGATCCGGTGGCTGCCAGCTATGCCGACCGGGTGATCTTCTTGGCCGACGGCAAGGTGGTCGACGAGATGCACGAGCCGACGGCTGAACGCGTGCTCGACCGTATGAAGCATTTCGGAGACTGACCCATGTTCAAGCTCAGCCTCCGCAACATCTGGTCGCGGAAAGGGCGGTTGCTCCTCACGGCCATCGCCGTCATCGCCGGCACGGCATTCCTGTCGGGAGTGTTCGTGTTCACCGACACGATCAAGGGCAGCTTCAACGAGATGTTCGCCAGCGCGTTTGCGAAGACCGACGCGGTGGTGCGTTCGGGCAACGTGGTCGAGGGCGACTTCGGTGAAGAGTCCCGCGATCGAATCGCCCTCACGCTCGTCAACGAGGTCGCAAAGGTGTCGGGTGTCACCGAGGCGCACGGCGACGTCACCGGTTCGGCAACCGTCACCACGAAAGACGGCACGGTCATCGGTCAGGACGGTCCGCCGAAGTTCGCCGGCAGCTGGATTGATAGCGAAGGGTCTCCGTGGAGGCTTTCCGAGGGCAAGGCCCCGACCACCGACACCGAGGTGGTCGTCGACAAGTCGTCGGCAAAGCAGGGCAAGCTGAAGGTGGGCGACAAGGTCACCATCACCTCCGCCGGCAAGCCCCGTGAGTTCACGGTGGTCGGCATCGCCATGTTCGCCGGCAAGGACACCTCGGGCGGCGCAACCTGGTCGCTGTTCGACTTGCCCACCGCGCAGGAGTTCATCGTTGGCGATACGACGCTCATCGACAGCATCGTCGTCCGCGGCGATGGGTCGGTGTCGCAGGAAGAGCTCTCCACCCGTATCGCCGCAGCGCTGGCCGACCCCGAAGTGGAGGTGCTCACCGGCAAAGAGATCATCAAGGAGAACCAGAGCGCCGTCGAGAAGACGCTGAGCTTCATCACCATCTTCCTGTCGATCTTCGCCCTCATCTCGTTGTTCGTGGGCAGCTTCATCATCTACAACGTGTTCAGCATCAGCGCCGCCCAGCGCACCCGCGAGAACGCATTGCTGAGGGCCGTTGGCGCCAGTCGTAGCCAGGTCACCCGCTCGATGTTCATCGAGGCGTTGGTGGTGGGCTTGGGTGGTTCGCTGCTCGGTTGCGTCGGTGGTCTCGGTCTGGCCTCGGCCATCCTCGGCATCCTCAACGCCGTCGGTGCCGGCCCTGGCAAGACATCGCTCGTCATCCACCCGACGGGCTTCATCGCCACCATCACCGTCGGCGTGCTCGTCACCCTGGTCTGCGCCATCGCTCCGGCCATCCGGTCGGGCCGGGTCCCGCCGTTGGCGGCGATGCGCGATGTGGCCATCGACCGGGCCGACGTCAGCCGCACTCGCAAACTGCTCGGAGCTGCCTCCGTGGTGTTCGCCGTCCTGTTCGTGTGGCTGGGCCTGCGGGGCAACACCACCGCCCTCGGTGGCGCCGCCATCATGTTGTTCCTTGCCCTCATCACGCTCGGGCCGTTCCTCGCCACGCCCGTGGCGCGCCTTGCCACCCCGGTGCTCACCAAGCTGCGTGGTGCGTCGGGCACCATGGCCGGCCGCAATGCCGCCCGCAACCCCAAGCGCACGGCGCTCACGGCGGGTGCCCTCGCCGTTGGCTTGTCGCTGCTCATCGGTGTCGCCACGCTCGGGGCGTCGGCGAAGGCCACCACGCGCGATGTCGTCGGCCAGTCGTTCAACGGCGATTACGTGGTGTCGGCCAAGCAGAGCAACAACGGCCCCAGTATTCCGGCCACGCTCGCCGACGACCTGAAGGCCGCGAACGTGGGCGACGTGATGGGCCTGTCGGCCACGGCGTTGCAGTTGTCGGAGAAGGGCGAGTTCAGGTCGAAGCAGGTCGTGGCGCTGAACCCCGCCGATGCAGCCAAGGTGTTGGAAATCCCGTTCGTGTCGGGCGACTTCTCGTCGCTCACTCCCGAGGGCATCCTCGTGGCCAGCGATAAGGCCGAGCGCGACCAACTCGCGGTGGGCGACGTGTACGACGCCAAACTGCTCGATGGCAAGGAACTCACGCTCACGGTCCAGGGCATCTACGACTCGAAGGTGTTCGGCAACTTCATCGTCGACCGCTCCGTGTTCGATGGCTCGCCGGTGCCCATCTTCGACCTCGGCGTGTTCGTTCGCACGCCCGGCGGTGTGACGGAGTCGAACTCTGCCGCCATCACGTCGGTGGTCGACGGCTACCCATCGGTGAAGCTGCAGAGTCGGGAGGAATACATCGATGCCCAGAGCGGTCAGATCGATGGCTTCTTGAACTTCATCTATGCGCTGTTGGGCATGAGCATCTTCATCGCCATCGTCGGCATCGTGATCACCTTGATGCTCGCTGTGTACGAACGTCGCCGCGAGCTCGGCCTTCTGCGTGCGGTCGGCACGACCCGGCGTCAGGTTCGTAGCGCGGTGCTGTGGGAGAGCATGATCACCGCCGTCGTCGGCGTGATTGCCGGTGTGGCACTGGGTGTGTCGCTGGGCTGGATCATCGTGACCGCCCTGAAGGATCAGGGCCTCAGCGTGTTCTCGCTGCCGGTCTCCACCATCGTCACGGCCAGTGTGCTGGCCCTGGTGTTCGCCTCGATTGCCGCGGCCTACCCGGCGTGGAAGGCCTCCAAGGCCGACATTCTGGAAGCGATCGCCACCACCTGATGTTTCGTCTGGCGCTGCGCAGCATTGCCGCAAGGTGGGGGCGGTTGGTCCTCACCTCGTTGGCCATCGTGGCCAGCACCGCCTTTCTGTCGGGCACGTTCGTATTCAAGGACACCATCTCGCGCACGTTCGATGCGTTGTTCGCCAACGTCTACGAGCGTGTCGACGCCTACGTGCAGAGCTCGAACTCCGTCGAGAACCTGTTCGGGCTGGAGCGCCGCGATCGGTTGTCTGCCGACATCGTCGCCGAGATAACGGCCATTCCCGGCGTGGAGGATGCGCAAGCGTCGGTGAGTGGGGATGCCGTGGTGATCGGCACGAACGGCGAGCCGATCGAGCGGCCCACCGCCCCCACGAACGGCGCGACGGTGAACGAGGGCGCGCTGTCGGTCTGGAAGGTGAAGCAAGGTCGGCTCCCCGTCGGCGGCGACGAGATGGCGCTCGATGTGCTCACTGCCAACGATGGCGGTTTCGTGCTGGGCGACCGGGTGAAGGTGAACTCCGACAACGGCAAGCGAGAGTTCACGCTCGTCGGCATCACGGAGTACGACAACATCATTTCGCCGGGCAACGCCACGTGGGCGTTGTTCGACGGGCCGACCGCAAGCGAGTTCATCGCCAAGCCCGGCTTCATCGATGCGGTGTTGGTGAAGGGGGATGGCTCCGTGCCGGCCGCGGAGCTGGTGACGCGCCTGCGCACCACCCTCGACCCCGACGTAGCCGAGACGCTCACTTCGGCGGAGATCACCCAGCAGGCCCAGACCGAAGTGCAGAAGACGTTGAGCTTCCTCACCGTGTTCCTGGCGATGTTCTCGTTCATCGCACTCGGCGTGGGCATGTTCGTGATCTACAACGTCTTCTCCATCACCGCAGCGCAGCGGCAACGGGAGAACGCGCTCCTGCGGGCGCTGGGCGCCAGCCGTCGGCAGGTCACCTGGGCGATGCTGTTGGAGGCCGCTGCGGTGGGCCTCATCGGCTCGCTGCTCGGTTTGGTGGGCGGTATGGCACTGGCCTCGGGCATCAAGGCACTACTGGCTGCATTCGATTACGACATTCCGGCCCGCGGGTTGGCGGTGGAGACACCCACCATCGTGATCACGCTCGTGGCCGGTCTGGCCGCCAGCCTCGTTGCTGCGCTCGGTCCCGCCATCGGTGCCGGCCGCGTGCCCCCGGTTGCCGCAATGACCGACGCCGTGCTCGAGCGGGTGCGTCATCCCCGTCGCCGAATCATCGCCGCCGCAGTGAGCGCCGTGGTGGGTGCAGCCGCCATCGTGATCGTGATGAACGGCGGCGACGCCATCCTGCTGGCGCTCGGCGTGGTGGCCCTCTTCGCCGCGCTGCTGATGATGGGCCCTGTGCTTGCACGGCCCATTGCTCGTTTCATCGGTGCTCCTGTGCAGCGCCTGCGTGGCATCACCGGCACAATGGCTCGGGGCAATGTGCAGCGCAACCCGCGACGCACCGCTCGCACCGCGGCGCCAGTGCTGATCGGTGTCGCCTTGGTCACCGGCGCGTCGGTGTTCGCGGCCTCGATCAAGGAACAGATTCAGACCGCAGTGGGCGAGAGCTTCATCGGCGACTACGTGATCAACTCCACCAAGGGCGGCTCGGTGAGTTTCGGTCAGGACTTCGTCGATCAGTTGAACGGCATGCCCGAGGTTGGCGTCGCCACTGGGTTGGGGTTCGCCCGTGGCGTGGCCGATGTGGAGGGCAAGCCGGCGTTTGGCGCCGTGGTCGACCCCGCCACGGTGAAGGGCCTCATCGACATCACCTTCACCGCTGGGGGCATCGACGCGCTCACCACCGACGGGGTGCTGATCAGCGAAGGTGAAGCCAAGCGGCGCGGTCTCGGCATCGATGATGTGCTGGCCTTGCGCGTCGACAGTGTGGTGTTGCCGCTGAAGGTGGAAGGCATCTTCGAGACCACGGAGCTGATTCGAACGGCTCGCATTTACCACCGCGACACCTTCAAGGACACCAGCATCACCACGCCTGCAGGCTTCGTGTCGCTCACTCGCGCGCCCGGCGTGGACGACGCGCAGTTCCGTGCCGTCGTCGGCAGCGCAGCGACCGACTATGGCATCGGCACCTTGCAGGACAAGCAGGAATTCATCAACAGCCGAGCCGACTTGGTGGACCGCAGCTTGGCGTTCATCTATGGGTTACTGCTGTTGAGCATCGTGATCGCTGCGTTCGGCATCGTCATCACCCTTCTGCTGGCCGTGTACGAGCGGCGGCGCGAGATCGGTCTGCTGCGTGCCGTGGGCATGACCCGAGCACAGGTGCGCACCACGGTGCGGTGGGAGAGTGTCATCACATCGGTCTACGGTGCATTCGTGGGCGTCGTGATGGGTCTGGTGTTGGGCTACGTGGTCATCGCCTCGTTGCGCGACCAGGGCCTCACTGCGTACTCGGTGCCGGTCACCTCGATCGTGTGGATCATGGTCTTGGCCTTCGTGGCGGGCGTGGCGGCAGCGGTGATTCCCGCATGGCGGGCCACTCGCCTGAACGTGCTGCGCGCGATTGCGGCCGACGGATGAACACCTTCTCGCCCGCCCTCTTGGAGTTCATCGCCGAACGCCACCTGGCCACGTTGGTGACGCAACGCGCCGACGGCTCTCCGCACGCCGTGCCCGTTGGGTTCACCATGCACCAGGGCAATGTGCGCGTCATCACGTTCTCCACGTCGGTGAAGGCCAAGAACGCAGCACGCGGTGGGCGAGCCAGCGTGACGCAGCTCGACGGTGCCCGGTGGGTCACCCTGGAGGGCAGTGTGCGATTGCTCACCGACGCAACGTCGGTATCTGACGCTGTTGACGCGTACGCTCGTCGCTACCGGCCGCCGAAGGTGCGCGCAGACCGGGTGGTCGTCGAGATCGAGGTGGACCGAGTGTTGTGCAACGGCGGGTTGAAATGAGCGCGAGTGCCGGCAACACGCCGCTGAACAAGAAGCTCGGCATCCATGGCGACATCGTGTTCACGCTCGTTGGCGCGCCGCGTGGGTTCGAGCAGGAACTCGGCGACGTGGGCGAGGCCGTGCATCAGCGCAACCTGATGCCCACCATCGATGTGGTCGTGTCGTTCTTCACCGAACGCGAACGGATGAAGGCCAAGTGGCCGCAGTTGGCCGATGCGGCGGCCCCGGCCGGCGCGGTGTGGGTGGCGTGGCCGAAGAAGAACAGCGGTGTGGCTACCGACCTCACCGAAGACATCGTGCGCGCCGACATGATGAAGGCCGGGTGGCTCGACAACAAGTTGGCCTCCATCGACGACACCTGGAGCGCCCTGCGCTTCGTGATGCGCAAGGACACCCGCCCGCCCTGGAAGCGGTGAGTGGGTACGCGCAAAGGCCCCGCCACCTCGTGGGTGACGGGGCCTCGGCGACGGGAAACCCGTTGACTCAGTAGGTCACTTGTTGGGCTGCGGCAGCACGCGCAGGTACGGCTTCACCGTGGTCCAACCCTGCGGGAACAGCTGCTTGGCCTCGTCGTCGGTGACGGCTGCGCCGATGATGACGTCGCCACCGTCGGTCCAGTTCACCGGCGTGGCCACCTTGTAGCCGGCGGTGAGCTGCAGGCTGTCGATGACACGAAGGATCTCGTCGAAGTTGCGGCCGGTGCTGGCCGGGTAGGTGATGGTGAGCTTCACCTTCTTGTCGGGCCCGATCACGAACACGGAGCGCACCGTCTGGGTGTCGTTCGCGTTCGGGTGGATCATGTCGTACAGGTCGGCCACCTTGCGGTCGGGGTCGCCGATCATCGGGAAGTTCACCGGGGTGCCCTGGGTCTCGCCGATGTCGCCTTCCCACTTGATGTGCGACTCGACGCTGTCGACCGACAGACCGATGACCTTCACGTTGCGCTTGTCGAACTCGGGCTTGATCTTGGCCACGTAGCCGAGTTCGGTGGTGCAGACCGGGGTGAAGTCCCTCGGGTGGCTGAACAGCACGCCCCACGAGTCGCCGAGCCACTCGTGAAAGCTGATGTCGCCCTGCGTGGTGGGGGCGGTGAAGTCGGGGGCGATGTCGCCGAGACGAACGGTCATGGCAGTGCTCCTTGGAGTAGGGGTGTGCTTCGGGCTGCAACGATATCCAATTCCCGACTATTCCGGTCGGGAAAGGATTTCGGCCGGGCGTCGAGCGGGCACAATGGTCGGGTGAGTACCGACGCCCACGCCGACACGCCTGCCGACAACCCGATCGAGGCCGCCCACCGCGCGGCCGCGGTGGAGGCCAACAACAGCATCTGGGACCTCGTGGGGGAACCCGCCTCTCCGGAACGCGATGAGGAACTACTGCGTCGGGCCTATGCATCGGCGTATCACTGGCAGCGTGCTGCGCGCCGCACGCCGGTGAACGAGATGCGGGCCCGCTACATGTTGTCGAAGGTGCATCACCTCACGGGCCAACCCGAACGGGCGCTGCACTACGCCGATGCCACCATGGCGTTGTGCGTGGAACTTGGCGTTGCCGACTTCGACCTCGCCTACGCGCACGAGGTGCGCGCTCGCGCGTTGCAGGCACTGGGTCGCGCCGACGAAGCGGCGGCGGCGTGGGCCGCAGCCAAGGCCGTACCCATCGCCGATCCGGAGGATCAGGCGATCGTGGATACCGATCTGGCCGAAGGGCCCTGAGCCCGGTCGGTACGCTCTCGGCGATGAGTATTCCCGTCGACCTCGCCGACCTCGCCACTTCGTTGGCCAATTATCCGTGGGGATACTTCATCACGGTGGGCGAGCAGCATGTGGCGCACTCGCTGGCGGTGCCCACCGACTATCGCGACGGTGTGTTCCATCTGCAGGCGGGTCGAGGCAGCCGGGCGAATGCCACGGCGCGGCCGCAGGTGAGCATGGTGTTCCCGGGGGCCGACGGCACCGCCTACAGCCTGGTCATCGATGGCACGGCAACAGCGGTCGACGATGGCGTGCAGTTCGCGCCGTCGCACGCGGTGCTGCACCGGCCCGCGCTGCGCAACGACTGACCCTGCTGAACGACTGATCCTGCTGAACGACTGATCCGTCTTAGCCCATGTCGCGCAGGTCGAGGCCGAAGGCGCGCTGGAAGCTGTCGTAGTACTCGTCGTCGTTGGCAGCGTTGCCCATAGCCACCCACTGCTCATCGGTGATCGCTGCTCGGCCGTCGATGATCTCCTTCGATGCCCAACTGACGGCGTACCGCAGGCGCGGCTGATCGGTGGTGACGGCGTGGTGGATGACGGCAGCCACCTCGAACGGATCGGTGGCGTGCCCCAGGCCGGCCGCATACATCTGGAACATGCGCCGGTAGGCATCGTCGTAGGCGCCGGTGAGGTTCGGCATGTCGATGTTCTTGGCGAAGATGGCGCTCTTGGTGATGCCTGGCTCCACGATGGCCACGCGGATGCCGAACGGGGCGACCTCCTGGGCCAACTCCTCGCTGAAGCCCTCGAACGCCCACTTCGACGTGACGTACGGGCTCTGGGCCAACGCCCCGATGCGGCCCACGACGGAGGTGACGTTCACGACGGTGCCGCGGCGACGCTCGCGCATGCCTGGTAGCACGGCCTGGAGGCAACGCACGGCGCCGCACAGGTTCACGTTCATCACCTCGAGGTGCAGCGCCGGCGAGCATTCTTCGGCCGTGGCGTTGCCGCCGATGCCGGCGTTGTTCACCATCACATCGACCACGCCATCGGTGGCCGAGAGAATCTGGTCGAAGCCCTCGCGCACCGACTGATCGTCGGCCACGTCGAGTTCCACCAACTTCACCTCCACGCCGGCGTCGTCTGCCATCGCCTGCAACTTGGTGGCTTTGGTGACGCTACGAACCGTGCCGTACACGGTGTGGCCCTGCGCAGCGAGGTGGATGGCGGTGGCTCGGCCGATGCCGCTGTTGGCGCCGGTGACGACGGAGATGGTGCTCATGGCGAGGCATCGTACGCCTACCGGGCGAACCAGCCATTGACATCCAGTGTCATGCGCACCGACCTCGATGCCGTGATGCACAGCGCGCCGGTGGTGGCATTCGCCGGCACCACCACGGCCACCGAGTTGGACTGGCGGGTGGTGAACGAGATGGTGGCCAGTCGAGTGGTCGAACCGCATGCCTGCACGGTGGCGGTGCCGGCGCCATCGGGTGCCACCACCGACAGCCGCACCAACCAGGCAGCGGTTGCTGTGGGGGTCACACCGAACGACCGGCCCGGCTGTGCCACCGTGGGCGCGGTGCCCACGCGGGTATCCAGCACGCGCCTCGCTGCAACGGGGTGGAAGCCTCTACCGGTGGCCACCCACCCCGTCACGTCGGCCGCGACATGCACCGCAGCGGTGCTGGCGAAGCAGAGCGACCCGGTGCTATCAGGGGCCACCATCAACGCGACCGAACCAACGCCGGTCGGCC
>CANHST010000044.1 GCA_947463235.1 Acidimicrobiaceae bacterium | reverse complement strand
TGGGAAACGCCGAACGGGCACTGAACGACAGCGGGAGCGTCAATCACATGTTCACCACTCGAATCACCAAGCGAGCGACCATCATCGTGGTCTCGACCGTGTTGATCACGGGTACCGCTGCGGCCGCAGCGGGCGGCGCGATTCCCACGCCCTTCTCGAGCCCGGAGAGCACCTCGCTCCCGACGCTCGTGACCGATACCACGACGGAGGCGGACGGCACGGCGGGTGCTGTTCCGTCCGGTACCGGTGAGGGCACCACTACTTCAGACGTCGCCACTTCGGCGACGACGGCGGACAGCTTGCCGGCCTCATCGCTCGTGACGGGCGACGATGAGTGCCCGGCGGGCTCGACCGACACCTCGGTGGAGGATCAGAGCTCGGACACTTCGGTGGTCGACACGCTGATGGCTCCGGCGGTCGACGACAGCTGCGACGACAGTGCAACCGACTCGAGCATCGACGACGACGACGATGACGACAGCGCCACCGACTCGAGTATCGATGACAATGACGATGACGACAGCGTCACCGGTTCCAGCATCGACGACGACGATGACGACAGCGCCACCGACTCGACCATCGACGACGATGACAATTCCCACTCGGGCCGCGGCGGCTCACACAGTGGCTCGAACAGCGGTGGTCACGGCAGTGACGACACCTCGTCGACCGTGTCGAACAGTTCGCCGGCCGACTCGAGCGACGCCCCTGCCACCACGGTCGATGACGACAGCGGCAAGGACAGCGGCAAGGGCAAGGGCAAGGGCAGCGGTCACTCCAGCGACGACACGACGCCCTGACGGGGCGTACGTTGGTCGTCGTGGACCAACTGCCTGAGCTTGCTTTCTACGGACTCCCCGGCGCCCCAAAGTCGCCTGCTGATCTACTGACCGAGTGCCGCGATGGCGAGGCGCTGGGGTTCGGCTCGGTGTTCCTCAGCGAACGCTTCAACATCAAAGAAGCGGTCACGCTGTCGGGCGCAGCAGCAGCGGTGACACAAACGCTGGGTATCACCACGGGCGTGACGAACCACAACACGCGTCATCCGATCGTGACGGCCAGTTATGCCACCACGATGCATCGGCTCACCGGCGGTCGCTTCGCTCTCGGATTGGGCCGAGGGATGGACCGCATGTTCGATGCCTTCGGCGTGCCGCGGATCACCACTGCCCAGATGGAGGATTTCGCCGGGTTGATGCGCCGCCTGTGGCGTGGCGAAGTGGTGATGGGCCACGACGGGCCCGCGGGCAAGTGGCCCGTGCTGGCGCTCGACCCCGAGTTCGACGAGGACATCCCGTTGCTGATCAGCGCGTTCGGCCCGCAGAGTTTGCGGCTGGCAGGGCGAGCGTTCGATGCGGTGTTGCTGCATACGTTCTTCACCGACGAGACGCTGCAGCGCTGTGTGGCCACGGTGCGCGACAGCGCCGAGCGTGCCGGACGTGATCCGAACGCGGTGCGGGTGTGGAGTTGCCTGGCCGTGATCGGCGATTGGCTGCCGGCCGAGGTGCGACTGAAGAAGACGGTGGGTCGCATGGCCACCTACCTGCAGGCATACGGCGACCTGATGGTGCGCACCAACGACTGGGACCCTGCGGTGTTGGCAGCCTTTCGTGCCGACCCGTTCGTGGCTGGTTTCCGCGGTGCGCTCGACGGCAAAGCTACGACCTCCGAACTCGAGCATGTCGCCACCCTGATCCCTGATGAGTGGTTGGCTGCTGCGGGCACCGGAACACCCGATCAGTGCGCGGCCGAGGTGCTGCGACAGATGGATCTCGGTGCCGACAGCGTGATCCTTCACGGTGCAGCGCCCGAGGAACTGGCACCGGTGGTCGAGGCCTACCGCCGTATCCGCCCCTCGGGGCGCTTCGACCACCTGGCGGCGAATCCCGGTCGCTGACCGGCCGACCGCGTTCGGTTTTCCACTCGAGTGGCGTGGCTGAGGTCGCGAACCCTGCCATCCTGTGGGCGATGTTTCTGGCGCTGAAGGAGATGAAGCGGGCCAAGCTCCGGTTTGGTCTTCTCTCGGGCGCTGTGGGGCTGTTGGTCTTTCTCATTCTGTTCCAGCAGGCGCTGCTCGGTGGCTTGGTGAATCAGTTCATCGGAGCGCTCAAGCACCAGTCGGCCGAGGTGTTGGTCTACAACGATCAAGCTCGTAAGAACCTCGATGGCACGGTGATCCTGCCGGATCAGTTGGCGGCCATTGGCGAGGTGCCGGGCATCGCGTCGGTGTCGCCACTCGGCGAGGGCACCTTCACCGTCACCGCTGGTGGGGAGGTGCGCGACGCGGTCATCTTCGGATACCAGTTGTCCGGAGCGGGGGCGCCGACGACGTTGATCGACGGTCGTCTCCCCAAGACTGTCGGCGAGGCTGTTGCGAGCTCGAAGGATCGTGCCGATGGGTTCGACATCGGCGAGGTGGTGCAGGTGCAGCCCGACGGCGTGTTCATCACCGTGGTGGGCGTTGCGAGCGACATCAACTACTCGGTGCAGCCGGTGCTGTTCACCGCGTTCGAAACCTTCCAGCAGGCGAAGTCGTCGCGCAACCCCGATGCCCGAGTGGTGCTGCCGAATGCCGCAGCCGTGCAACTGGAGCCGGGGGTGACGCCGGAGGAAGCCGTGCGACGCATCAATGATCGCGTCGAAGGTGTGGAGGCGCTCACCCGTCAGCAAGCCGTGGATGGGTCGCCCGGTGTCAGCAGCGTGCGATCGAGCTTTGCGGTCATTCTCGGGCTCTTCTATCTGGTGGTGCCGTTGGTGACCGGTCTGTTCTTCCTGATCGTCACCTTCCAGAAAGCGTCGGCGCTCACCCTCCTCCGTGCCATCGGCGCCAGGGCATCCACCTTGGTGAAGGCATTGCTGGTGCAGGTGGTGTTCGTGATGGTGCTGGGTTCGGTGATCGCGTTCGGCCTGTATGCCTTGTCGATCCAGGGCGTGAAGAACCTCGGGGTGCAAGTGGAGTTGATGCCCGTGCTCGTCACCTCGGCGGTCGTGTTGGTGCTGGCGCTGGTGACTTCGCTGTTCGCCGTTCGACGAGTGCTGCGGCTCGACCCGTTGTCGGCTACCACCGGTGCGGGGGTGAACGTATGAACCTGCCCCTGCTCGAGCTTCGTCGTCAGCCAGGTCGTTTCGTGGTGGCCACCGTGGTGCTGGGCTTCCTCGCGACGCTGCTGTTGTTCCTCGGTGGTCTGCTCGACGGTCTCTACCTCGGTTCCACCGGCGCCATCCGCGCCCAGAACGCCGATGTGTTCGTGTACTCCGAAAGCGCTCGCGACTCGTTCCTGCGCAGCCGTATCACGGCCGAGCAGCGCGCAGCCGTGGAATCGGCACCGGGCGTGCAGGACGTGGGAGGCCTTGGTTTCGTGCTGCTCGGTGCGGTGATCCCGGGTGAGGCCGACCTGGCCGACGTGGCCGTGGCCGGCTACGAGCTTCCCCCGAAGGGTGTGCCGGCTCCGCCGAACGACGGCGAGGGAATCGCCGACTCGCGGTTGCAAGACGCAGGCGCGTCGCTCGGTGACACACTGCTCGTCGGCCCTCAGCGCTCGCCCATCACCATCATCGGGTTCGTCGACGACAGTTCGTATCTCCTGCAGAGCACGATCTGGGTGAGCCTGTCCACGTGGCGGTCGGTGCAGAACGTGAACCGCCCCGACGCGGCGGTGGGCGACACGGTGGTGCAGGCACTCGCGGTGCGCGGAACAGGCGACCTGGTGACCTCCATCGACACTGCCACCGATGGCGACACCAAGTCGCTCACCAAGCCCGAGGCCGTGCTGTCGCTGCCGGGTGTGAAGCAGCAGAAGGACACGTTCAACCAGATCATCTACTCCACGCTGGCGGTCGTGCTGGCAGTGGTCGGCCTCTTCTTCAGCCTGCTCACGCTGGAGCGGTTGGGCCTCTACGGCGTGCTGAAGGCCATCGGTGCCACGACTCGCCGACTGTTTGTCGGCGTGGTGCTGCAGGCAGTGGTGGTGGCGGTCATCGCGTTCGCTGCTGGTTCGATCCTCGCGCTGTTCGCCACCGCAGCGTTGCCGGCGAGCATCCCGCTGCAGCTCACGCCAGCCCGCTTCGTGTCCACGTTCATCGGTTTGCTGGTGGCCGCAGTGCTCGGCAGCGCCATCTCGCTCCGCAGGGTCACCAAGGTGGATCCTGCCTCTGCCATTGGAAACGCATCATGAGACCATTCCTCACGAAAGGTGGCTTGCCATGACGGTCCTCGACATGCGCGATGTTCGCAAGGTGTACCGCAGCGGCGATGCCGACATCGTGGCGCTCGACCACGCCACCGTGCAGGTGGAGCACGGCGAGATCGTTGCTCTGCTCGGCCCGTCAGGCTCGGGCAAGACCACGTTGCTCTCGATCGCCGGCGGCCTGCTCACGCCTACCGAGGGTGCAGTGGTGGTCGGAGGCCACGACATCTCCGAGTACGACGCCAAGCAACTCACCGAGTTCCGTCGCGAGAACGTCGGTTTCGTGTTCCAGTCGGTGAACCTGGTGCCGTTCCTCACGGCCGAGGAAAACCTGCTCGTGGTCGATGAACTCGGTGGCGGAAAGGGCGGCAAGGCAGCGATCACGCGTGCTCGCCAGTTGCTCGACGAGCTCGGCCTCGGGCATCGACTGAAGAACCTTCCCGGTCAACTCAGCGGCGGCGAGCGCCAGCGCGTTGCCATCGGTCGCGCCTTGTTCAACAACCCGAAGTTGGTGCTGTTCGACGAGCCCACCTCGGCGCTCGACACCAAGATCGGCGCACAGGTGATGGAACTGATCCAGAGCGAGATGAAGGCACGCGACACCGCCGCCATCATCGTCACCCACGACACGCGTATGACCACCTACGCGGATCGCACGGTGCACATCGTCGACGGTCGCCTCGACGCCGATGCCGTCGGCGCCGATCACTGATCAGTACATCGGTCGCCGCGCCGCTGGGTCTTGACGGAAGTAGTCGCGTAGCACGCGGTAGAGGTCGGGGTTCTCCTCGCGTAGTGCCGTCGGCCGCGTGAAGAAGACCTCGGTGGCTACGGCGAAGAACTCGGCGGGGTTGGTCTCGGCGTAGTTCCGCAACACCGAGGGTTCGTCGTGGGCGCGTAACCGGCGCAGCGACTGCGTGCACACGCGGACCCAGTCGTCGAGTTGTCCTGCATCGTCGAACAGTGGGGTGCCGTCGCTGATGCCGTCGAGCATGTCGAGCCGATGGGCGAACTCGTGCAGCAACACGTTCTCGCCGCGCCATGGCTCGCGGGCCTGTTGGGCGGCCGCATCCCAACTCACCAGCACGGGCCCGCGATGCACGGCCTCCCCGATGACGGGATCGTCGTCGTCGCTCCACATCCCATCGCCGACGTACTTGGTGCCGCGACGCACGATCGTGCTCGGGTGCATGATCACCGACGACACATCGTGGTAGCTCTGCAGGCCATCGTCGAATGAGACCACCAACAGCGCGGCGTGCGCTGCGACGGCCACTCGCATGGTGTCGGTCACTTCGAACCCGCTTGCGGCCTCCCAGCGAAGCTGATGCACCAGGGTGTCGGTGAGTTCGAGGAGGTGGGCCTGTTCGGCCCCGGCCAGCGTGGGCCAGGGCGCGAGCCATCGTGTGACAAGTCGCTGTAACTGATCTGGCGCCACCGTGGTGTTGGGTCGCCGCCAGAATCGGAGTGAAGCCACGTGCGCAGGCTAGATGCGGTGGCTCATCGAGCCATCGCGGCGGCAACGATGGCGTGCACCTCGTCGCCGCTGAGTTCGTCCTGCTCCACCAGTCCGTCGGCGAGCGCCAGCAGTGCGTGCCGGTGCTCGAGCACTGCACACGCGGCACGATCCGCGGCGCGATTCATGTACTCGTCGGCCTTGGCACGTGCGATGTCGTCGTGGAAGACCTTCGCAACCAGGTTGCCGGCACCGGGCACGTGTGCCGCTTCCAAACTCAGCAGGCTGCCGCCGGCGCCCAGCATGCCGACCAGTTGCGCAGCGATGGCGGTGGCCGCGGCGAGGTCGCTGGCGATGCCGCTGGATGCCTCGCCGAACTCCTGGATCTCTGCGGCTCGGCCGGCGAGGGCGACGGCCATGAGATCGGTGGCCTCGGTGGGGGTCTTCAGGTATCGCTCGTCGATCTCGCCGTGCGCGACGAGACCGAGTGAACCCGAACGCCGCAGGATGCTGGCAAGTTTCACATCTCGACCGTTCAGCGCAGCGACCAGCGCGTGGCCAGCCTCATGGATGGCCACCCGGCGTCGTTCCTCCGGGTGGTAGCCCACGTCGTGCGACACGCCGACCTCGGTGACCATCTGCGCATCGATGACGTCCTGTCGGTTCATCTCGCCACGTCCGGCGCGGAGCGCCACCACCAGGGCTTCGTCGAGCAACTTCTCGATGCGAACCGGCGTGTAGCCAGCAGTGAGATCTGCCACGAATGCGGCCGACAGCGACTGGTCGTGGCGCTTGCGCTCCAGGTAGTACTCGGCGATTGCCAGACGATCACTGCGCGGCGGCACGTCGAAGTGGATGGTGCGGTCGAACCGGCCGGGGCGGAGCAGTGCTGGGTCGAGATCGGCGGCGCGGTTCGTTGCCGCGACCACCAGCACGTTCGCTTGGCGAAGCTTGGGTCGGGCGATGGAGGTGTGCGAGGGCAGCAGTCGGTTCACGTGATCGATGAACCAGCTCTTCATCTTCTGGCCGCCGGTGGGCAGCTCGAAGCTCTGCATCTGCACCAGCAGTTCGTTCACGATGCCGGCACCACCTTCGCGGCTTCCGCTCACGCCCATGCCCTGGCGGGCACCGCCGATGGCATCGAACTCTTCGATGAACCCGATGGCTCCGCCCTCGGCGCGGGCGGCCTTACGGAGTGCCTTGAAGAAGGCGCGTACCTTGCGGTTGGTCTGTCCGTAGAACATCGACTGGAACTCGCTGGCCGACACGAACAGGAACGGCACGCCAGCTTCGGCAGCGAGGGCTTTGGCGAGGTACGTCTTCCCGGTACCGGGCGGGCCTTCGAACAACACGCCGCGTCGGGCGCTGCCGCCCATCTGGTCGAGGAACTTCTCGTGGTTGAGGAAGATGTTGAGGGTGTCGATGGCTTCGTGCTTGGTGGCAGTGGCACCCACCACGTCGGCCAAGCGCACCTTGGAGTCTTCGGGGCGCAGCATCGTGTGCGGCGATCGCCCGGCACCGATGTACGGGATGATCATCATCGACATCATCACGGCCATCAGCACCACGAGCAGGCTGAGTTCGGGGTTGTCGCGCAGCATCGGCGGGAAGCCGGGATGCACCGGGTTGCCGCTGAATTCGCGGACCCAGAACCAGATGGTGGGCACCAGCAGCACGAGGGCAATTTTCAATAAGCGACGTTGCCGTTGGCGCTCTCGATGCGCCCCGGCGTCCGCCTTGGACGCGTTGACGACCTCGCCTGTCTGCAGCCGTGCGATCTCCATCGTCATCCCCTTGCGTGCTCCCGCAGCGCCGCCTCGCGCGTGGTGGAGGTGAGACTACGGGGATTCACTCTGAGTGTCAACAACTACACCATATGTCACGGTGCGTGGTGAAACCTTCGCCATGGGAGGGACCGGTTGACGGCTCCTTGAAAGGGGTATCTGCCCAGCTCAGCGGTGAGAAACGGCCGGATTTCGGCCACGCAACGTCCTGCCGAAGGTCCCGTACCCA
Source organism: Acidimicrobiaceae bacterium (assembly GCA_947463235.1). Lineage (GTDB taxonomy): Bacteria > Actinomycetota > Acidimicrobiia > Acidimicrobiales > Ilumatobacteraceae > UBA668. Next base: position 10,520 of record CANHST010000044.1, on the reverse strand, counting down.
TCGGGGACGTAGTGCCCTTGTGACGGCCCGTCCGCTGGTCGCACCATGGCACTGCGACCGATCCCGACCTGAACGGTTGCAAGGAGGGACTACACATCATGAAGCGCCGCACACTCGACATCGCGTTCAGCATCGGCGGGATCATCTTCGCTGTGCTGCTCGGCGTTGTCGGCTTGATTCTGAACAACCAGGCAAGCTTCGCCGACACGTACGTGCACGATGAGCTCGTCGCACAGAAGATCTACTTCCAGCCGACCAAGACGCTCGACGCCGAGATGCAGAAGGTGGCCTGCTTGGTCGCCTATGGACAGGGCGGAGCACAGGCGAATGGTGGTTCGCAGGCGATGGACTCCGGCAAGAAGGCCGAGTGCTACGCCAACGAGTACATCCGGACCCATATGGAGGCTTCCGCCAAGGCCGCTGGCTATGAAGGCGAGACCTACGCCTCGATGGGCAAGTTCACGATGGCCGGTGCCGGTGGCGCCGACTCCGTGTCGCTGGCCGATCAGGTGAAGGCTGCGACCGACTCCGGTGCCGACCAGGCAACCATCGACGAACTTCAGGGCAAGCTCGATGCCGCCAAGGGCGTCCGCAGCACGTTGCAGACCGGCGAGACGCTGCGTGGCCTGCTGCTGACCACCTATGGGTTCAGCATCTTCGGTGAGCGTGCCGGACAGGCCGCCTGGGTGTGCTTCGCTGCCGCCCTGGTGCTCCTGCTGCTCTCGATCGGTGGTCTGGTTCACGCCTTCGCCTCCAAGAAGGCCGAGGACGTGATCCTCGTGGCCGAGCACCACGAGAAGGAAATGGCCAAGGTCTGATCCGCAACGAACCCCCCAAGTGATGCACGTGCCCTCGGTTCGCCGGGGGCACGTTCGCGTCACTCGTCGGTGCTCGGCCTACGTCGGGCCTGCTTGCGTTCGGCCGAATGCCGCTTGTCGCGGAGACGTTCTTCACGTGCGCCGCGACTGGGCCGGGTGCGTGCCCGTGGCGGTGCCGGCGGAGTAGCGGCTTCGTCGAGTCGCCGCATGGCGGCCTCCCACGCCAATTGGCGGTTACGCCACTGCGACCTGGACGCGGACGACGATGCGGTGACCACCGGACCGACGGAGGCGATGATGCGCTCGGTCACCACATCGGGCAGACCGGCAACGGCAACGTCGATCGACACGGTGACGGCGGTGTCGGACGTGTTGGCGTGCTGGCCGCCCGGGCCACCGCTGCGCGTGGCTTGCCACGTCACTGCGTTGGCGGCGACCCTTCGACCCCGTGGCGTGAGCACGACACCGTCGATCGGATCCATTGACGGCCCAGTCGGCACCGCGGCCTTCAGTCGTCCTGCTGCATGGTGGCCCACAGCCCGTGCTCATGAAGTCGGTACACATCGATCTCGGCCTTTTCGCGGCTGCCACTGCTGACCACGGCGCGCCCCTTGTGATGCACATCGAGCATCAGTGACGTGGCCTTCTCCAGGCTGTAGCCGAACACCTTCTGCAACACCAGTGTGACGTAGCTCATCAGGTTGATCGGGTCGTTCCAGACCAGCACGATCCAGGGGCGATCGGGCGCGACGGTTTCCTCGGTGTCGGTGTCGGTGTCGCGTTGGTGCACAGGGGCGGTCACCGGGGGCATGTGACCATTCTGCCGTTGGTCGACGGCGATCGATGGCGACCTCGAGTGGTGCCGGGGGAGACCGACCCCTACGATGGGAACCGTTATGGCAGTCGGCGCCCGCCCCCTCGTGCCCTCTCGGCTCGCTCCCGGAGGCGTCGCACACGGATCACGTCGCACCCCGACGTCCCGTATCGGCGGTTTCATCGCGCTCACCAAGCCGCGCATTATCGAGTTGCTCCTCATCACCACCGTGCCCACGATGGTGCTGGCCGAGCAGGGGTGGCCGGCCACGCGCCTCGTGCTGATCACACTGCTGGGCGGCACGCTGATGGCTGGCGGCGCCAACACCATCAACATGGTCGTCGACCGCGACATCGACAAACTGATGCCCCGCACGCAGGGTCGTCCCCTCGTGACCGGGTTGGTGCAGCCTCGCGAGGCCCTGGTGTTCGCGCTGGTCCTCGAGGTGCTCGCGTTCGCAGTGCTGTGGGCATGGGCCAACCTGCTCTCGGCGGTGCTGGCCTTCAGCGCAACCCTCTTCTACGTGTTCATCTACACGCTGTGGCTGAAGCGCACGAGCACCCAGAACATCGTCATCGGCGGTGCAGCGGGCGCCGTGCCCGTGCTGGTCGGCTGGTCGGCCGTGCAGAACAACGTCACCTGGACCCCGGTGGTGCTGTTCGTGGTGATGTTCCTCTGGACCCCGCCGCATTTCTGGGCGCTCGCAATTCGCTACGCCGACGACTACCGCGCCGCCAATGTGCCCATGCTGCCGGCGGTGTCCACATTGGAGATCACCGTTCGCAAGATGGTCGTCTACACGACCGTCATGGTGGCGAGTTCCCTGGTGCTCTGGCCGGTCGCAGGCCTCGGACTGATCTATGGCATCAGCGCAGCGGTGCTCGGCGGCTTGTTCATCTGGGGCACGATCGATCTCGGCCGCAACCCCACTGCCCAGCGCTCCATGCGGGTGTTCGGGTTCTCCATCACGTATGTCACCCTGCTGTTCGCCGCGATGACGATCGACGTCTTCGTGCGGCACGGGTTCTGAGGATTTCCGTCGGACGTGTTCCCTGTGGGTAATGTCGCTACTGAAGTTCGCAAAGTTCCATCAACCGACCTGTCATCTGAGGGTTCCGCCATGCGCGCGCCCGAGACGAAACGAGTTCGTTGCCTATGACCACCATCGATACCCACGCAACCAGCGCCGCGCCTGCCGGCGCGCGTTTGGCGAGCGTGGCCGACTGGGTCACCACCACTGACCACAAGAAGATCGGCCGCCTGTACCTCGGTGCATCTGGCATCTCGCTGCTCGGCGCCGTCGTCGTCGCAGCGCTGCTGGCGTTCGAGCGCACCGATGCGGCGGGCACCGCCCTGCCGGTGAACTCGCTGACGCAGCTGTTCTCCGTCTACCGATTCGGGCTCACCTACATGGTGATGCTCCCGCTGATGATCGGTGCTGCACTGTGTGTGGTGCCGCTACAGCTCGGCGCTCGCTCGCTGGCGTTCCCGCGTATGGCCGCCACCGGCTTCTGGGCCTGGTTCATCGGGTCCGTCCTCGCCATCGTGGCCATTGCAGCAAACGGCGGCCCCAACGGCGGCAACGCCCGTTTCGTCGATCTGTTCACCCTGGCATCGGCGCTGGCGCTGGTGGGTCTGCTGGCCTCGGCGGTCTCGCTGGCCACAAGCATTCTCACGACGCGTGCACCCGGAATGAACATGCGCCGAGTGCCGTGGTTCAGCTGGTCGGTGCTCGTCATGTGCGTGACCATCCTCGTGGCGCTGCCGGTGGTCATCGGCACGCTGCTCTACCTGTACGTGGCGCACAAGTATCCGTCGCTGAGCGACCTCAACGGCAACCGTGCCATCGGCGAATGGGCAGGGTTCGGCTTCACCCAACCCACCACCATCCTGTTCGCCATCCCGGTGTTCGGCGTGCTTGCCGAGACCGTGGCCACTTCCACCCACGCCCGACTCAAGCCCCGTGGTGCCATCTTCGCCGCCATCGGGCTCATCGGCACCGCGATGTACGGCGCCGCAGTGCAGGCACCGGTGGTCATTCGGGCCGGTTTCAGCAGCCTCACCGGCAATGAGAAGGTCTCCGACCTGCTGCCGTTCGCCATCGTGCATGTGCTGCCGTTGCTGGGTGCATTCCTCGCCCTTGCACTCACTGCTCAGGGTCTGAAGCGCAAGCCCACCGTGAATGCCCCGCTGGTGTTCGCGCTCTTCGCCGCCTTGCTGGCGGTGCTCGGTGCCGCCGCCTCGGCGCTCGGCAACATCGGTGATGCTGGCCTCGCTGGCACCACCTTCGAAGAAGGCACCTGGCTGGCTCTGGTCTACGCCGCAGTGCTGGCTGGCATGGGCGCAGTGGCCTTCTGGGGTCCGAAGCTCTGGGGACGCAGCATGCCGCTGAAGGCCACGCTGCCGCTTGGGCTGCTGGCGTTTGCAGGTGCTGCGCTGGCGAGTGTGCCGATGATGATCGCCGGCTTCGCCGATCAGCCCGGCGGCGTGTTCCCTGCCGTCGAGCAGGGCGTGCCGGGTGCGGTGCTGTTCGATTACTCGGGGCCCTCGGCGCTGTGGAACTTCCTCAGCCTTGGCGGCCACGTGCTGGTGCTGCTGTCGGCGCTGGCGTTCATCGCCTTGGCGTTGCGCAGCTTCTCCAAGGGAGACCAAGTCGGCGACGACCCGTGGGACGGCCAGACGCTGGAGTGGGGCACCACCTCACCGGCTCCTGAGCACAACTTCGCTGCCATTCACGTCGTGCAGTCACCCGAACCATTGCTCGATCTCAAGCCCTCGAACCGGAGTGACGCCTGATGCTTGCTCTTCCCTCCGCCCCCGCCCCGGAACCGCGTCGGCAGATCCTCGTGGGCACCGCCCTCGTGGTGGCCGCGGCGGCATCGCTGGTCGGTGGCATGACGGCCCTGTTCCTTCGGTTCCGCTCGGTCACCATCGACAACGGCGAGCTGTGGGTGCCCAAGGACGTGAAGTTCTCCATGGTCGGTGCGAACGTGATGTGGATCACGCTGTTGCCGCTCTGCATCTTCGCCCAGTGGGCGATCTATGCCGCCAAGCGCGGCGACAGGGCGCACACTGGTGTGGCGCTGGGCCTCAGCGGTCTGATGGCGCTGGCCTTCATCAACGGCCAGGCGTTCATCTACGCCACCACCAAGATGCCGGTGAACCTCGGCACCTACAGCGTGATGTTCTATTCGCTCACCGGTGTGGTGCTGTTGCTCGCAGTCGTGGGCCTCGGCTTCACCGTCGTGACGGCGTTCCGCTATCTCGGCGGACGCACCTCCGATCGTGAGGTCGTGTCTGCACATGCTCTGTATTGGTACGCCTTCGCCGCCGTGTTCACGGTGGTGTGGTTCGTGGTCTACGTGACGAAGTAACGGGGAGCCGATGTTCACCACTGGTTCAAAACTGTTCCTCGGGGCGACTGCGCTCTCGACCGTGAGCGCCATCGTGTTCGGCGCGAGCGTCGGCGGGTCGGCCGGCATGCTCGGCACGATCGGCCTCATCAGCGTGGCGGTCGTGTTCGCGTTCATCGCAGGCATCAACCTGTTCACCCGCGACGGCAACGTCTCGGCCACCGAAGCCGATGTGGAGCGCAACACCGCTGCCGCTCAGGCCGGCGTGGGCCGCAGCATGTGGCCGCTCGCAGCCGCCCTCGGCTCGGCCGGTCTGGTGGTCGGTGCGGTCAGCAAGCCCGTCGTCTTCAAGGTGTCGTTTGTCATCTTGCTTGCCGCAGCAGCCGAGTGGATGGTGCAGGGATTCAGCGAGCGCGTCAGCGCCGACCCGAAGTACAACGAGGGCATCCGCAAGCGTCTCCTCCACCCGCTGGAGTTCCCCCTGCTCGCCGCGGTCGGGGCCATCGTCTTCATCTACTCGTTCTCGCGGATCATGCTCAACATCGACAAGGATGCGGGCCGCTGGGTGTTCATGGTGATCGGTGCCATCATCACCGCCGCTGGCTTCATCTTCGCCGCCAAGCGCGGCATGGGGAAGAGCACCGCTGCCGGCATCATCACGGTCGGTGCCCTGGCGTTGGTCGGTGTGGGCATCGCATCTGCGGTGTCGGGTCAGCACCCCATCGAAGAGCACCCGGAGATCACCTCGGCGGTGTGCCTTGGCACGGCGAGCGAGGCGCAGATCGAGGAAATCGACACCAAGGCGTCGCAGTCGGTGGCAGCGAAGAGCAACGTGCTGGCCAACGTGCACCTCACCTCCGACGAGCAGCTCTACGCCCTGAACACCGGCATCGGCTACGTGCAGTACCACGAGATCATGGTGCCGCAGAGCAACACCGTGCATGTGATGTTCCACAACGACAGCGCCGAGCCTCGCCGCCTCACCATCCACCTGGGCACCTTCAAGGCTGCGGATGGCACCGAAGGATCCGAAGAGGCCGACTGCACCACCGCGGTCGAGAAGGGTGGAACGGCGTTCCTCACCTTCAAGATCACCAAGTCGCAACTGGCCAGCACTACCCCGTACCGCCTCACCGTACCCGGTGTGGAAGATCAAGAAATCAAGTTGTTGGTGCCCTGACATGGACCGGAGTAAGGAAACCGTGAGTACTCTCGGGCGCATGCCCTCCACTCGCCGTCACTGGTCTCGTGCGGCGCTGTTCACCGGCGTCGGGCTGCTGCTCGCCGGCTGCGCGAACAATGCCCCCCAAGACATTTTCGAGCCCAAGGGCGAGAACGCGAAGAAGATCGACACCCTGCAGCGGCCGGTGTTCTACATCGCCGGCATCGTGGCACTGATCGTCATCGGCATCGTCGGCTACGCGATGTGGAAGTTCCGGGACCGCGGTCAGGACATTCCGGAGCAGTCGCACGGCAACCCGAAGCTCGAGATCGCGCTCACGATCCTTCCGGCGATCATCCTTGCCGCCATCTCCGTGCCGACCGTGATCTCGGTGTTCGAGCTCGACAAGAAGACCGACACCGAGTGCATCATCAACGTCACCGGCCAGCAGTGGTGGTGGGAGTACGACTACGCCACCGGCCAATGCGGCGACGTGAAGATCGACAAGCCCATCGTGACCGCAGGCGAGCTGGTGATCCCTGAGAAGACCAACGTGCTGCTGCGCATCACCAGCCGCGACGTCATTCACAGCTACTGGATCCCCGCCCTGAACGGCAAGCGCGACGCGGTGCCGGGTCGCCTCCACACGCTGCGCATGCAGGCAGATCAGCCCGGTATCTACACCGGTCAGTGCACGGAGTTCTGCGGCCTCAGCCACGCTCGTATGCGGCAGGCAGCGGTGGCGCTCACGACGAGCGACTTCCAGCAGTGGGTCGACAACCAACTGAAGGAGTACGTGGCGCCGGAGGCCGGTTCGCTCGCCGCCGAAGGCGAAGCGGTGTTCACTGCGAACTGCAGCAAGTGCCACCAGGTCAACGACCTCAAGAACGCTGATGGCTCGCCGGTGCTCTCCGACCCCGACCTCTACGTCGTGTCGGGTGTCGCCCCGAACCTCAGCCACCTGATGAACCGCACGGCGTTCGCTGGCTGGACCTTCGACCTCCTCACCGAGGAGTGCCGCACCGCACTGTGGACGGCCAAGCCGGCCGACTTCGGAGCCATGTACCTCAAGGGCGTCACCCCGGAGTGCTTCAACGAAGTTGCGCTGCGCGACTGGCTCCGCAATCCGCCCGCCATGAAGCCGATGTTCGTCGACCCGAACAACCTGTCGTCCACCGGCGGCAAGTACCGCGGCATGCCGAATCTGAACCTCAAGCCGGATCAGATCGACCAACTCATCGCCTATCTCCTCGGCCGGAACTAAGGGAGCCCTCACGATGGCCATCATCGAACGTCCTGCTGCAGTACCCGCCACGGTGGATGCTGTCGCAGCACCTGAAGTCGTCACGCCGACGCAGGCACTGGGTGCCTTCCGTCGTCCGGTGTCGAGCACGGGCTGGAAGTCGTGGCTCTTCACGGTCGACCACAAGAAGCTCGGCATCATGTACGGCGCAGTGTCGCTGTTCTTCTTCCTCGTGGGCGGTATCGAAGCGCTGTTGATTCGTCTGCAGCTCGCGGCTCCCGACAACACGGTGCTCAGCGCCGACCAGTACAACCAGATGTTCACGATGCACGCCACCACGATGGTGTTCCTCTTCGTGATGCCAATGGCAGCGGCGTTCGCCAACTACTTCCTGCCGTTGCAGATCGGCGCCCGCGACGTGGCCTTCCCCCGCATCAACGCGTTGGGCTTCTGGCTGTTCCTCTTCGGCGGCCTGTTCCTGAACAGTTCTTGGCTGCTGGGCGGAGCGGCCGATGGCGGCTGGTTCATGTACTCGCCGAACAGCAGCGCGCTGTTCTCGCCGAGCCATGGCATCGACTTCTGGGTGCTCGGCCTCCAGATCACCGGTATCGCTTCGCTGATCGGTGCGCTGAACCTCATCGTGACGGTGTTGAACATGCGTGCACCCGGCATGAAGCTGATGCAGATGCCCGTGTTCACCTGGATGGTGCTCGTGGTGCAGTTCCTGCTGCTGTTCGCCATGCCGGTGATCACCGTGGCGCTGTTCCTCTTGAGCTTCCAGCGCAACTTCGGCGCCACGTTCTTCGACGTGAACCAAGGCGCCGACCCGCTCCTGTGGCAGCACCTCTTCTGGATCTTCGGTCACCCCGAGGTGTACATCATCATCCTGCCGAGCTTCGGCATCATCTCCGAAGTGCTGCCCACCTTCGCCCGCAAGCCTCTGTTCGGCTACAAGTTCGTGGTCTTCAGCGGTGCGGCCATCGGCTTCGTGGGTTGGGGTGTGTGGGCGCACCACATGTTCGCCAGCGGTCTCGGCCCGGTGAGCGTGGCGGTCTTCTCCGTCGCCACCATGCTCATTGCGATCCCCACGGGCGTGAAGATCGTGAACTGGACCCTCACCCTGTGGGGCGGCAAGCTGTGGTTCACCACGGCCATGTTGTTCGCCATCGGCGTGATCGTGCTCTTCACCATCGGCGGTGTCTCCGGTGTCACGCACGCCGTCGCCCCCTCCGATACTCAGCAGACCGACACGTACCACATCGTGGCTCACTTCCACTATGTGATCGTGGGCGGTGCCGTGATGGGCCTGTTCGCCGGTTTCTACTTCTGGTGGCCGAAGATGTTCGGCAAGATGCTCAACGAGCGTCTCGGCAAGTGGAACTTCTGGCTGATGTTCTTCGGCGTGAACCTCACGTTCGGCCCGATGCACATCCTGGGTTTGCAGGGCCAGCCGCGCCGTATGGTCGTGTGGCCCGAGAAGCTCACCGGCGACGGGTTCTTCGACATGCACTTCTGGAACCAGATCGCCTCGGTGGGTTCGTTCGTCATCGGTCTCGGCGTGCTGATCTTCGTGATCAACATCTTCTGGACCTGGAAGAAGGCACCGATTGCCCCGCTCGATCCGTGGGATGCACGCACCCTCGAATGGATCACTGCCAGCCCGCCGAAGGAGCACAACTTCGATCGCATCCCCACGGTGCATGCGCTCGACGAGTTCTTCCACCGCAAGTACGAAGAAGTGGACACCGCAGACGGTCCTCGCCTGGTGAAGGTGAAGTCGGCTGAGGAGATCCTCGCTGAGGAAGAGTCGCACGCCGACGCCCACATCCACCTGCCGTCGCCGTCGTACTGGCCCATCGTGCTCGCGGCAGCGCTTCCGATCATCGCCTACGGCGTGATCTACAACCTCATGTTGTCCGTCGTCGGAACTGCCGTCCTGTTGCTGGCCGTCTTCGGCTGGTGCCTGGAACCGTCCGTGGCCGACGACAGCGATTACGACCCGCCGGCCGGCGGGGACTCGACGAAGGAGTTGGCGACCCTTGGCTGACATCGCCGTCCACGACGTGGACCACGCACACACCGACCACGGTGCCTACGAGGACCATGCGCCGCATGCCACGAGCACGGGCCTCAGCAACAACAAGCTGTCGATGTGGTTGTTCCTCGGCAGCGAGTGCCTGCTGTTCGGTGGCCTCATCTCCACCTACATGCTGTATCGCGGTCGGCACGAGGCCGGCCCGGGCCCCGATCAGATCTTCGACATTCCGCTCACCTCGGTGTCGAGCTTCATCCTCCTGATGAGTTCGCTCACCATGGTGCTGGCCGTGAACTCGGCCAAGCGCAAGGACGATCGCAACACCTCGCTGTGGCTCACCATCACGGCGCTGTTGGGTGCGCTGTTCGTGGGCGGTCAGGTGTACGAGTTCACGTCGTTCTACCACGAGGGTCTCGGCTTCACGACCAGCCTGTTCGGGTCGAGCTTCTACACCCTCACCGGCTTCCACGGTGTGCACGTCACCCTCGGCATCATCATGCTGATGGTGGTCGTGTTCATCATGCAACGCGACCGCATCACTGGCGACAAGGCCGAAGTGGTGGAACTGGTCGGTCTCTACTGGCACTTCGTCGACGTCGTGTGGGTCATCATCTTCACGCTCGTCTACCTGATCCCGTCCTGAGGACTGCACCATGAGCGCCGCTGTCGAACACACTGATTCCGCCACCGAGGCGAACCACGACGCCCATGGGCACGAGCACGGCCACGACGGCCACGTGCCCAAGGACAGCTACTTCATCAAGATCGCCATCATCCTGGCGGTGGTGACGGCGCTGGAGACCAGCACCTACTGGTGGCCGGAGAGCCTCTCGGCTGCCGCGACGCCTGCGCTGTTGATCATGATGGCCATCAAGTTCTTCATGATCGTCTCGATCTTCATGCACCTGAAGTTCGACAGCAAGATCTTCAGCTTCATGTTCTACACAGGACTGGGCTTGGCGGTCTTTGTGTACCTGGTGTTCTTGTTCACCTTCCAGTTCTTCCGGACCTGACCATGGTGGCCGCGGCAACGTACGCGGACCCCTGGGCATTCGAAGCCAACCCCGAGGTCTACCTGCTGGTGGGTTTCCTCAT
>CANHST010000043.1 GCA_947463235.1 Acidimicrobiaceae bacterium | reverse complement strand
TCGCGTGCCCGTCAGACCGCGTCGGTGTTCGGCCTCGAGCCCACCATCGACGACCGTTGGCTGGAGGTTGCGTACGGGCCCTTCGAGGGTCATCGCATCGCAGATCTGCCACAGGACATGTGGCATCGCTGGGTGCACGACATCGACTTTGCTCCTGAGGGGGCCGAGACCCTGCGCGCCATGGAGACCCGTGTGGCGTTGGCGCTCGACGAACTACTCGAAGAGGCCGCCGACCGACACATCGTGGTGGTCACCCATGCCACGCCGGTGAAGGCCGCCATGGCCTGGGCCCTCGGCGTCGATGTGCGTATCGCCGCCCGCAGTTGGGTGGATCAAGCTTCGGTGACCCGCATCGTGGTGCGCAACGGAAGGCCAGCGCTCGGCGCGTTCAACCTGCTGCCGCTCGGCTGAGGGGTTCGAGCCGGAACACGTAGGTGTACTGGAGGAACTCCATCCAGCGTCGCTCGATCACCAGCGTGTGACCGTGCGCTTCGGCGATACGCCCGATCTCGGGGTCGCAGCCCTCGGCCAACGACACGAGGCACAGGGAGCGCTCGTGTAGGTGCTTGCCGATGTCGGCGAACAGGCGATGGAAGTACTCGAAGTTGCTGCCGGCATGAAATGCATGGTCGAGCGTGGTGGTGGGGTCGTGGCGGAAGAACGGGGGAGTGACCACCACGATGTCGAACGTGCCATCGACGGCGGCGAACAGGTCGCTCTCCAGTACCTGCAGATCGAGACCGTTGGTTGCGGCATTGTTGCGGGTGGCTGCACACGCTTCGGGCGAGATGTCGATGGCCGTCACCGTCGCGCCGCCCTTGGCGGCCACCATCGAGATCGTGCCCGAACCGCACCCCACTTCGAGCACCGCGGCACCCCGCAACGGCAGTCGCCGCACCGTGCGGGCGACGAGCTTGGTGGAGAAGAACCACCGCGGCGGAAACACGCCAACGGGAACTGTGATCCGCAACCCGAACATGCGGGTGACCCGTGGCTTGGCCATCCACCGCCGGATCAGCGGCCCGGTGGCCCGCTGCCACCACCCGCTGACGCGTCGCCGGCGGTGTTGCCATGTCGTCGGTTCGCCTGCTCGCGCCGACCATCCGACGTAGATGTCCATCCGCCCGACGTTACCGCCCCCGCCCTCCGGCTTCTCGGGCTGCATCGTCCCACATCGCCTTCTCGGGCTGCCTTGTCGCGCTTTTCGAGACAGATTCGCCCGAGAACCCGACTCGCAAGATGCCGAGCAGGTAGTGCCGAGCAGGTAGTGCCGAGCAGGTAGTGCCGAGAGTTGGTCACGGAGACGACAGTGTGGTGAGTCGGCCTGTAAGCGGGGTTTTGTCCAGTCGCTTGCGCAACCTGGGTGACCATCCATCTGTGCGGCCTACCCGAGAGGCACCGGCGAACCGGCGGACGGGCAGCCCATCCTCTCTGCTTGGCCTTGCTCCGAGTGGTGTTACCGAGCCGTACGGGTCGCCCCGCACGCTGGTGCGCTCTTACCGCACCGTTTCAGCCTTACCTGTGGCCGGTTACCCGGCCCATCGGCGGTCTTTCTCTGTTGCACATCCGTCACGTCGCCGCGACCTGGCTCGCGCCAGCACTCTGCCCTTTGGAGCCCCGACTTTCCTCGACACGGTCGAGCCGTGCCGCGGCCACCCGGCCGACTCACCACATGCGCAGTGTAGGCGTCAGCCGCACTTGTCGAACGGGTAGACGAACGAGTTGGTGCTCGGCGTCTCGAAGATGAGCTTCATGCGCACGCCGTTCTCGTCGCCGTGTGCACCGATGTACACGGTGGGGGACAGCGAGCCGAACTGGCTGGGGATGGCCACCGGCAGCGGGATCTCGGTCTGGGGCACGGTGCCAGCGGCGGGTGCCGTGGTGGTGGGTGCCTCAGTGGTCGGGGCTGCCGGGTTGGCGGCTTCGGCATCGCTGCCGGTGACGTAGGCGCCGGGGTTGATCTTCAGCGACATCAGCGCCGACTGACGAGCCGACCGCACGGCGAGGCGCATCGCCTCGGCCCGGTACGACGGCTCGGTGACCTGGGTCATCAACGCCTGTGAGGTGGACGCCGACAACTGCTCCAGGGCGACCACCAGGTTCACCATGTCGCGGGTGGGGTCTTCGCTGGGCTCGATGGCCTTGGCCGTATCGGTGGCGGGTGCACCGCTCTCGACGCGGGTGAACAGCGGCGTGATGAAGGCGTGGTCGAGGCGCGGGTTGCCGCACGTCCAGGGTTCGCCACCTGCCTCTTGGGCCAGGGCGTTGAACGACTCGGCAGCCTTGCGGTGCTGGTCCAGGAAACCCTTCACCAGGTCGCTCTGGTCGCCGAGATCGGGGAACGTGGGGCTGGCGGCGCTCAGCAGGCCCTGGTCGAGCATGTGCTGGTAGGCGTCGGCGATGGACGTCTCGATGGAGGCCGAGGTGCGCAGCAGCACGCCGTTGTTGATGATCGGATCGAGCAAGGTGGGATTCGGCGCGCCGATGCCGACGCGGCCCACTTCTCCGGGCAGTACGGCGTTGCTGTCGCTGCAGGCGGCGATGATCGCTGCACCGGCAATGGTGAGGCCGCCGATGCGGAACAGACCACGACGGTCGAAGGATGCCTCGACCAAGGGAGTGGTGACGTTGTCGTGACTCATGAGGTTCACCCTGCTCCCTGGAGCGAATCGGCTTCGGTGTCGACCAGCAGTTCGGCCTCGTCGGTGACGCCAGCGAGCGTGCGCAGCACCGTGACGTGACGGGCCTCGGAGATCTGGATGGAGGCCACCAGGGCAGCGCCGTTCACGCCCTGCAGCTTGGCCAGCAGATCGAGGTGCGTGGCAACGAGGGCGCTCTCCAGATCGGCGGCCGCCTTCAGCACGTCGTCGGTGCCGCCGGAGAAGCTCGACTTCAGCTGTTCGAAGATGGCGGCCGACTCGGTTGCCGGAGCGCTGCTGCCGAGCAGACCGCTCAGCGCATTGCCGAAGGCAAGGTGCGACTGGCGCAGGGTGGTCATCACCGTGGCCTGCTCGGCGCTCCAGCCCTTCACGCTGCTGATGGCCAGCGCATACAGGCCTTCCGCGGTGAGTTCGGCCTCGAGGGCGAGCGCCAGCAGCGCCGTGTCGTCAACGGTGGGCCGCTTGGGCGGCGCCGTCGTGGTGGTGGCGGCGTCGGTGGGCGGCGTGGTGGCACTGGCCCGGCCGCTGAGGAACGGCAACAGTGACACTGCTACGCCACCGATGCCGGCTGCGAGGATGCCGCGACGGGGGAGTCGCTGGGCAGCCTCGACGCCGGACTGCGTCGATTCGATTTCCACTCGGGGTGTTCCTTTCGAGACGTTCATCCCTAGCTTTCCCGGCCAGGGGTGAGCAGAGCAATTCTAGAAGTCCAGAGCCGACAGGTCGGGTATCCAACCGCGACTTCGTTCGACGGCACGCGCCCACTGCTCGCGATCGAGCTGTCCGGACGGTTCCACCACCTCGCGAGGGGCCCAGGCATCGGCGATGTCGTCGAAGCCAGCCCATACCCCGACGGCAAGACCAGCCAGGTAGGCGGCACCGACGGTGGTGGCTTCGGTGTGGCGGGAGACCTCCACCGGCTTGCCGGTGGCGTTGGCGAGCGCCTGCACGAACGTGGGGTTCTGGCTCATACCGCCGTCGATGCGCAGGGTGGGCACGGTGTGTCCGGTGTTGGCCTCGGCAGCCTCCACCAGGTCGGCGCCGCGGTGTGCGACGCCTTCCAGCACCGCCCGAGTGACCTGAGCGCGACCGCTACCGCGGGTGAGGCCCAGCATCGTGCCGCGTGCGCCGTAGTCCCAATGGGGTGTGCCGAGACCCATCAGCGCCGGCACGTAGACCACGCCGTCGGATGTCTCGCACTGCGCTGCCACCTCGTGGCTTTCGGCCGGCGCCGAGAGCATGCCGAGGTCGGTGACGAGCCACTCCACGTTGGTGCCGGCCGACAGCATGATGGCCTCGGCGCCCCAGGTGAGTTGGCCGTCGCGGCTCCAGGCCACGATGGGGAAGGTGCCGTCAGCCGTGCGGTTGGCGCTGACCGGGGCGTTCGGCCCGGTGACGAGGTCGAGCATGCCGCCCGTGCCGAAGGTGATCTTCGCCTGGCCCGGCCGCACGCAACTCTGTCCGACCAGGCTGCCCTGCTGGTCGCCGACGAGCGCCGCCAACGGGGGAGCGCCGGGCAATGAGTGCGCCTGGCCGAACACGCCAGACGTGTCGACCACGGACGGCAACATCGACATCGGGATGCGGAGTGCCTCGCAGGCCTTCGCGGACCACCCACTGGCATCCGGCAGCAGGAGCCCGGTGACCGCCGCGTTGGAATGGTCGGTGGCATGCACCGTGCCGTTGCTCAGCACCCAGGCGATCCAGGTGTCGACGGTGCCGAAGCACAGGTCGAGTGCTCGGTCGGCGTCGTAGGTGTTCAGCAGCCATGCCACCTTGGTGGCCGACTGGTTGGGGGCGAGGGCGAGCCCGTGCTCGGCCTTGGCGGTGATGCAGTCGAAGACGGTACGCAGGTCCTGCCATCCGAGGCCGGGGCCCACCGGTTCGCCAGTGGCTCGGTTCCACACGATGGTGCTTGCCCGCTGGGCGGTGATACCGACGGCAGCGACGGGTCCTGCAGCGGCGAGCGCAGCATGCGCCACCTCCAGCACGGCAGCGGCCATACCAGCAGCATCGAACTCGACCATGCCGGGGAACGGCGATTGAGGAGGAAAGGCGCGGTAGTGCAGCCCGTCGAGGCTGCCATCCGCTCGGGCGACACCGGCCCGAAGGCCCGATGTGCCGACATCGACGACGAGCACACTCACGATGGTCCCCTTCCGCCCGGCATGAGGCCGCGCCTACGCAGAATGCTGCCGAGCCCTCCGCCCACCAGACCGGCGAACAGTACTGCGGTGAAGGTGAAGAACACGGCAAGCCACTTCACTTCGCCACCGCGGAGGAGCTTGATGATCACGAACACCGCTTGTGCAGCGAGGTAGGTGCCACCGGCACAGACCATGCCGTGGGCGAGCGGCAGATCCTTCGACTGCACCCATGCGGCGATGCCAGCACCGAGCGTGAAGCCGGCGAGCGCTGCCAGCCAGAGCACGGATGCCCAGGGTGACTGGCTGTCGTGATCGGCAACCAACCGGGAACCGATGCTGAACGGAATGGCGAACACCAACGTGACGGACGCGCCTTGGCGCAACGCAGGAAGGTCGATGTTGCGCGTCGCGTTCATGGCCATTGCACCTCGCCGAAGGGGGAGCGAAGACCCATCTTGCCCGGGTTGAGGATGCCGTGTGGATCGAGTGCGTCCTTCACTGCTTGCAGTACAGGCAGCGAGCTACCGAGTGCCTCGGCGACGAAACGCGACCGGTTCAGGCCCACGCCGTGATGGTGCGACAGGTTGCCGCCCGCAGCCAGCACTGCGCGGCTGCCGGCATCCCACAGCGCCACGTAGGTGGCGTCCACCTCATCGGCGGGCGGTGTGGCGGCGAAGGTGAAGTACAGGCATGCGCCGTCGAGATAGCTGTGGGAGAGATGGCAGGTGGACGAACGGGCGTGGGGCACGGCGAGCATTGCGCTGCGCACGTCGTGAAACACTCGCTCGAGCGCTGCCCACGGTGCAGCGATCTCCAAGGTGTCCACCACGAATCCCTTGCGGGTGAGGGCCTGCAGGGCGCTGGTGTCGTTGCGGTGGTGCATCCACTTCTCCACCAGTTCGTCGCCGAGCGATCGTGCGCCAGCGCACTCCTCGGACACGACCTTCATGGCGGCGTCAACCACGTGAGCGTCGCCCTCGTCGAGCACCAGCAGCACGCAGTAGGTGCCATCAGCGCCCTGGCCGCGCTGGCTCTCGGGAGCGTCGTAGAGGCGCAAGACTGCCGGGGTGGCACCTCGGCGAAGGATGCGGCGGCAGGCGTCCAGGCCGGCCTCGAAGGTGTCGAAGGCGTAGGCGGCTCGCTGTTCGGTGGCGGGCAGCGGGTGGGCCTTCAGCAGCACGCGGGTGATGACACCCAGCGTGCCTTCGCTGCCAAGGAACATCTGCGTGAGATCGGGGCCCTGCGCACCCGCCGGGAACCCGCCCGTCATCACCACGCTGCCGTCGGCCATCACCACTTCGACGCCCGCGACCATCTGTTCGATCTTGCCGTACCGGGTGCTGTACTGGCCTGCGCCGCGGCACGCCACCCATCCGCCGACGGTGGCGATGTCGAAGCTCTGCGGATAGTGACCCACGGTGAGGCCATGCTGCTGACGCAGTTCGGCCTCCAGGTCCGGACCGAAGGTGCCCGCCCACACGGCGACGAGGCCGGATGTGGCATCGACTGTTTGGATGCCCTGCATCGAGGTGAGATCCAGCAGCACGCCGCCGAACACCGGCACCGAGGCGCCGACGACGCCGCTTCGGCCGCCTGCGGGCGTGACCGGAACCCTGGCCTCGTTGCACCGGCGCATTACTGCCGCCACCTGTTCGGTGGTGGTGGGCGACGCCACGACCGCGGCACGCTGCAGCACCTGGCCGTTGAGCGCCCAGTGCATCGAGAGTGGCCACCAGTCGCGGCTGGCATCGGCCGTGGCATCGATGGCGGTGACGGTGGGGCAGTCGGTGGCCAACAGTTCGAGGAAACCCTCTGGCAGCGATGCCGGGGCGGCAAGCCTGGCCTCGTGACCGAGCAACTCGATGGGTGCGGTGGGTCGGGTCATGCGGAGGCTCCTGCCGTCTGCTCTGCGGCGCACAGCGCCATGAAGTCGATCACTTGCTGTTCGGTCTCTTCGGCCGACCAGCCGAGCTCGGCCGCCATGAGGTCGGCGACCACGTGCGCGGCCTCCATCGCGGCGCGGCGGTCGAACAGGCGGATGCGGGTGCGGCGCGTGAGCACGTCGTCGACCGTCAGCGCCATCTCATGGCGAACCGCGTACACCGCCTCGGCTCGCAGGTGCGGCTGCCCGGGTGCGAGCGGTGCGCCGAGCGCTGGGTCGGCGGCCACAAGGGCGCGAACCTCGTCGGCGAGGGTGCCGTAGCGGCCGTAGAGGTGCGATTCGGCCGAACCGTCGGGGCGTTGACGTCGGCCGGCGCCGAGCAGACGAAGCGAACGCGTACGGCACTTGGCGTCGCGGCCGAGTTGTTGCGCCACGGCATCCACGGTGTCTTCGGCCATCTCGCGGTAGGTGGTGAGCTTGCCGCCGGTGATGGTGAACACACCATTGGTGCTTTGGTGCAGCGCGTGGTTGCGGCTCAGGTCGGCGGTGCGGCCGTCGTCGGCTGCCTTCACGAGTGGCCGCAAGCCCGCCCACACGCCGGTGATGTCGGCTTCGGTGACATTCGTGGTGAGCGAGGCGTTGACTGCACGCAACACGTAGTCGATGTCGTCCTTCGTGCACTGTGGGTCGTCGAGGCTGCCCGAGTAATCGGTGTCGGTGGTGCCGATGTAGGCGTGCTCGAACGTGCCATCGGCCTTCGGACCCCACGGCACCAGGAACAGGCTTCGACGGTCCTTCGGCACCGGAATGACGACGGCGATGTCGCAGCGCACCTTGTCCCACGGCACCGTGACATGCACTCCCTTGGCCGGGCGGATGGTGTCGGGGTTGGTGCCTTCGTCGAGCGCGCGCACGTCGTCGGACCAGACGCCCGCGGCGTTCACCACGACGGCGGCCCGTACCGTGATGTTGCGCCCGTCGGCGCGAACCACGGCGCCGTTCGCGCGTCCGTCGGCGCCGTGGGTGAGACGAGTGACGCCACATCGGTTGGCCACCACGGCGCCGTTTGCTGCTGCGGTGCGGCACAACGTGAGCACCACGCGGGCGTCATCGGCGCCGGCATCGAAGTACAGGTAGGCGGAGGCCAGACGTTCCTGGTGCATCGTGGGCAGGTGGGTGAATGCCTTGGCCTTGCGCAGACGGCGATGCAGTTTGCCGATGCGCCAACCACCGGTCACGTCGTACATCCACATCGCAGAGCCGAGGGCTCGTGAGACCTTCTTGGACACGACGCCGTCCTTGGTGAGGATCGGGATCATGAACGGCAACACGGTGACGAGGTGCGGGGCGTTGTCGAACAACCGCTGCCGCTCGTGCAGTGCTTGCCGAACGAGCTTCACATCGCCTTGCTGCAGGTAGCGAAGGCCGCCGTGGATCATCTTCGAACTCTTCGATGATGTCCCGGAGGCAAAGTCGTCTCGTTCGACCAGTGCCACCCTGAGGCCGCGAGTCGCGGCATCGAGAGCGACGCCCGCACCGGTGATACCCGCGCCCACCACCAGGAGGTCGAAGGTCTCGTCCTCGAGACGCTGGATCATGCTGGCGCGCTGGAAGGACGGGTCGTTCGACATCGTTGGCCATCCTAGGTATGGAGGGTGTCCGCGGGTCATGTGCAGCCCAGAGTTATCTGCAGAAAATGATTGTCTGCACGAGTTGCAGATTGCGAGAGGGTGGTCCTAACGTCGCCCACATGCGTTCCCCGGCCGACCTCACCGCCGCCTTCCGGCAACAGGGTCTGAAGATCACCCCGCAACGGCAGTTGATCTTCCGTCTGCTGCACGGCAACGAAGAGCATCCGTCTGCCGAGGCACTGTATGAACTCGCCTCGGCGCAGATGCCCGGCATCTCACTGCGAACCGTCTACCAGACGCTGACCGATCTCGCCTCGATGGGCGAACTGCAGGTGTTGTCGCTCGCTCCGGGCGCACAACGGTTCGACCCGAATGTCACCGATCACCATCACGCCCGCTGCAACGACTGCGGCCAGTTGCGCGACGTGTATGTGGAGCGCATGCTCGACATTGAGGTGCACGGTCTCGATGGTTTCCAACCCGACGGTGCAGCCATCGTGTTCACCGGCCTGTGCGATGTGTGCGCCACGACGCGCCCGTCTGCCGATCTTCATCAGCACACCAACAACAGCAAGTAAGGAGCCAGTCCATGAGCCTCAACGGCACCAAGACCCATGAGAACCTGAAGGAAGCCTTCGCCGGCGAGAGCCAGGCGAACCGTCGCTACCTGTGGTTCGCTCAGAAGGCCGATGTCGAGGGTTACCCCGACGCCGCAGCCCTGTTCCGCTCAGTTGCCGAGGGTGAGACGGGCCACGCGCACGGTCACCTCGAGTTCCTCGCCCAGGTGGGCGACCCGGCCACGGGCGAGCCCATCGGCGAGACCGAGGACAACTTCAAGTCGGCCATCGCTGGCGAGACCTACGAGTACACCCAGATGTACCCGGGCTTCGCTGCCACCGCCCGCGAAGAAGGCCTCACCGAAATCGCCGAGTGGTTCGAGACGCTGGCGCGTGCAGAGAAGAGCCACGCCGGTCGCTTCGGCCAGGGCCTCGAGGCGCTCTGATCAACTCGCTGATGGACCGAAGTGCTGCGTGTACCCACGTAGCACTTCGGTCCGTCGTGGAGTTCTCTTCTGAGAAGGACTGTCGTGACCACCATCTATGACCCGAAGCACCCGCTGTACACCGACGAGGCTGATGTTCGCTCCGAACTGACGCGTGTCTACGACCTTTGCCACGGCTGTCGTCTGTGCTTCAAGTTCTGCACCTCGTTCCCCACGCTGTTCGACATGATCGACCGGCACGACGACCAGGATGCCGGCCGCCTCACTCCCACCGAGCAGGACCAAGTGGTGAGCGAGTGCTTCCAGTGCAAGCTCTGCTACATCAACTGCCCGTACATCCCCGAGCTCCACGAATGGGCGCTCGACTTCCCCCGTCTCATGCTGCGCGCCGATGCGATGCGCCATGAGAACGATCACGTGTCGTTGCGTTCGAAGGCCACGAACACCGTGATGGGGCACACCGATCTCATGGGCAAGGCGGCCACCATGGCAGCGCCCATCGCGAACAAGATGGTGGGTGCCAAGAGCGGCTCACTCGTTCGTAAGGCCATCGAAGTCACGTCCGGCGTGTCCGCCGTGCGCTTGCTGCCGCCGTACGCCCGGCAGCGCTTCACCACGTGGTTCAAGAAGCGCCCGAAGGTGCGCATCGCCAAGCGTCAGGGTCGCGTCGCCGTGTACCCCACCTGCCTGGTGGAGTACCAGCAGCCGAGCATCGGTCACGACCTGGTGAAGGTCTACGAGCGCAACGGCATCGAGTGCTCGCTGGCCGAGACCACGGCCTGCTGCGGTGCACCGTGGCTGCACAGCGGCGACCTGAAGGAGTTCACCAAGGTCGCCGAGAAGAACGTGAAGGCGCTGGCCGCCAGCGTGCGTAAGGGCCGCGACATCGTGGTGCCCCAGCCCACCTGCGGCTACGTCCTGAAGAAGGACTACCTCGAGTACGTGGGTGGCGAGGACGCCAAGTTGGTGGCCGAGCACACCTACGACGCTGCGGAGTACCTGATGAAGGTGCACAAGTCCGACGGTGCTTCGCTCGACATCGACTTCGACGGCTTCGTGCCGGCAACGGTCACCTATCACACGCCGTGCCACCTCAAGGCTCAGAACATCGGTCTGAAGAGCCGCGACCTGATCAAGCTCACCGGCGCCAAGGTGAAGTTGGTGCAGCAGTGCAGCGGTATCGACGGCATGTGGGGTCTGCGGGCAGAGAACACCGACATCAGCATCCCCATCGCCGGCAAGCTTGCCGACGAGATTCGCCGGGCCGACGGCGACGTCGTGGCGGGCGACTGCCACCTGGCCAACACCGCCATCATGGAGCAGACCGGGGAGACCCCGATGCATCCGTTGCAACTGATTGCCCGTGCCTATGGCATTCCCGAGGAAGGAGAGCGCTAATGGCTTCGCGTTCACTCACCCTGTCCGACATCGCCGACACCCGCGCCTACGAGCGCGAGCGTGAGGAATTCCGCAACCACGTGATCGAGGTGAAGCGCCGGCGGCGCGTGCACCTCGGCACGGTGGTGGCCGTGGTCTTCGAAAACCGCGACACGATGCGCTTTCAGGTACAGGAGATGGCTCGTGTGGAGCGCATCTTCACCGATGAGGGCATTCAGGAAGAACTCGATGTCTACAACGCCCTCATTCCAGAACCCGGACAGTTGTGCGCCACACTTTTTCTCGAACTGACCACCGATGACCAGATGCGCGAATGGCTGCCCAAACTGGTGGGCGTCGAGCGCAGCCTGGTGTTCCGCCTGGGTGATGGTAGCGAGGTTCGCTGCACCGTGGAAGCGGCTCACGCGAGCCAGTTGACCAGGGAAAACGTCACCGCAGCGGTGCACTTCGTGGAGTTCCATTTCACGCCCGAGCAGGTGGCTGCATTCGGCGATGGCGTGGTGCTGGCAATCGACCATCCCGAGTACCTCGAAGCGGTGGAATTGTCGCCGGTTACTGTGGCAGAACTGCGTGCAGATCTGTCCGAACCCGCCTGACGACCGCTTCGTCTCGCGCGAAAAAGACGCAAAAAGGGTCTGGCGGAGCACCATCTGACGCACCTAGATTCTCGTTCGTTGCCGGGCCACCGGCAACGGCACCGATCGGGGGAAGTCAGTCGTGTCGGCCAAAGAAATTCAATGGCGGCAACTCGGGGCGTGTCGGGGGCTGGAACCCAGCATCTTCTACCCCGATGACGACGACGAGGGCCTGGATGCCAAAGCCGTCTGCGAACAGTGCAGCGTGCGTGTCGCCTGCCTGGAGTACGCACTCTCGGTACGCGAGAAGTCGGGTGTCTGGGGTGGCGCAACCGAGCGCGAGCGGCGGCGCATGATCCGCCAGCGCCGTCGCACCGCCTGATTCCCGTAGCCTTTCGTCTTCTATGAGTGGAATCGACGACCTGGGCGGTTGGCCCGCGCTCCTTACCGAACTCCTCGACCGCCGGGATCTGCCGGCGTCGAGCGCCCGGGCGGCCATGTCCACGATCCTGGCCGGTGAGGCGACGGCGGCGCAGTTGATCGGTTTCGTGGTGGCACTGCGCGCCAAGGGCGAAACCCCGGAGGAGATTGCAGGCCTGCTCGACGCAGTGCTCGAGGTGGGAACGCAGGTGCCGCTCAGTGACGATCTACGCGGCCGGGCGATGGACATCGTGGGCACCGGTGGCGATCGCAGCCACAGCATCAACGTGAGCACCATGGCCGCCATCGTCACTGCCGCAGCGGGCGTTCCCGTCTGCAAGCACGGTGCCCGGGCTGCAAGTTCGAAGTGCGGCACCGCCGACGTGTTGGAAGCCCTCGGCGTGGCGGTGGAGTTGGCCCCTGAGGGGGTGCGCAAGTGCGTGGAGGAAGCCGGTATCGGGTTCTGCCTGGCGCCTCGCTACCACCCGGCATTCCGCTTTGCTGCTCCGAGCCGCAAGGAGATCGGTATCCCCACGGTGTTCAACCTGCTCGGGCCGATGGCCAACCCCGGTCGCGTGCGGCATCAGCTCATCGGCGTGGCGAATCCTGCGGTTGCCGAACGAATGCTGGCATCGCTGCGTCTGCATGGCTCCGAGCGTGCCTGGGTGGTGCACGGCAACGGCCTCGACGAACTCACCACCACCGGCACCAGCACGGTGCTGGCGCTGGAGGACGGGCTGGTGCGCACCTTCACGGTCGACCCCGTGGCGCTGGGCCTGGCCCCGGCCATCCCCGACGAACTCACGGGCGACACGCCCGACGTGAACGCAGCGCACGCTCGCCGCGTGATGGGCGGCGCGCACGGAGCGCATCGCAACATCGTGGTGCTCAACGCCGCTGCCGCCTTGGTGGTGGCAGGTGCCGCCGACTCGTTGGAGGCCGGCCTGGTCATCGCCACCGACACCATCGACTCGGGCAAGGCCGAGGCCACGCTGTCCCGGTTCATCGAGGTGTCGCAACAGGCAGCCGAGGAATTCGGCCACTGATGATCGTGCACGTGCCGGCATCGTCGGCGAACCTGGGGCCCGGATTCGACACGCTTGGCATGGCGCTCACGCTCCACGCCGAGGTGGGCCTGGGTGATGCCCCCGAAGGCGCGCATGCTGCCGACGAGCACCACCCGGCTTCCGTCGCCTTCCGTCGCCATGGCGGCGAGGGCGCGTTGTGGGTGAGGTCGCCGATACCGGTCGGACGAGGGATGGGGTTCAGCGGCGCAGTGCGCGTCGGCGGCCTTGTGGCCGCGCACGCTCAGCGCCATGGCGATGATCCCGAGCGGTTGGCTGCTGCATTGGGCGAACTCCTGCAGCATGCCGCCGACCTGGAGGGCCACGCCGACAATGTGGCCGCCTCGCTCTACGGCGGCGTGGTGGCCACGGCGGGCGGGCAGGCAGTACGCGTGCCGATGACGTTCGACCCGGCCATGGTGATGTGGGTGCCGAGTTTCGTCACCTCCACCGATCAGTCGCGCACGACGCTGCGTACCGATGTGCCCATGGCTGATGTGGTGTTCAACCTCGGTCGCACGGCATTGCTGGTGGCAGCGCTCGCGGCTGGCGAGGTCTCGGTGTTGCGTGAAGCCACTCGGGATCGGCTGCACCAGGACGTGCGGCTTGCCGCCGCCGAGCCGTCGCGAGCGGCGTTGGAGGCGGCGCTGGGTGCGGGCGCCTGGGCGGCATGGCTCAGCGGATCCGGGCCGACGGTGGCGGCCATGTGCGCGGTCGACGAAGCCGAGGATCTGGCGGCCGCATTGCCCGCCGACGGGCACACCAAGATCCTGCGCATCGACCACGGTGGGGCCGTGATCGAAGCAGGTTCCCTCGTCTGACCCCTGCGCAGCCCTACTGGCTTCTCGGCGGGATCGTTCCCAAATCGCGTTTCGGGCGGTCTCGTTCCCGGAAAACGGGAATCAGACCACCGAGATGAAGTGGGGGCGGGCGTAGCTAGGCGGCGGCGACGTCGGCGAGTCGAGTGATCTCGGGCACCTGCGTGGCCGGCCATGCCCATTCGCCGCTGCACCACAACAAGCGGGCGTGGAAGCTGGCGCGCTCGATGGCTCGCGCAAGGCACAGCACTTCGTCGGCGGCGTGCCGCGGCAGCGGTGCGGGTGCCGGTGGGGTGTCGGGCGGCGGCAGTTCGAGGCCGGTGCTCAGTTGGCCATCCAGAGCAGCGTCGAGCAGCACACCGTCGCGCAGGTGGTACGTGGTGTCGTGCAGTCGCACGCCCACATCGCCGGCGGCGCGCAGTTGGTCGATGAGCCGTTGCCTGCCGACTGCGGCAGCGAAGGCCTGAGCGCGGTCGCGCGTGAGGGCTGCCTCCTCGTAGCGCTGCGTGGCGGCAAGGTGCTCGACCCGCTGCCACAGCGGGCGCAGGACGAGTTCGGGGGAGTGGGTGAAGGCCGCAAGCACCTGCGCCACCACACGCCAGTAGGCGGCCTCGTCGATATCGCCCGAGCATGGGCACATGGCCACACCGAGTTGGGCGCCTCGGCACGGCACCGCGTTCTTGGGCCGCCGTACGCCCACCCGGGTGTTGCAGCGCCGAATGGGCAGTGCGGTCTGCACCGCCTCGATGACGGCCAGCGCCGTGGTCTTGGAGCTCAGCGGCCCGATGTGCATGCCGGTGTCGGCGGGTTCGCTGACCACGGTGAGGCGGGGGAATGCTTCATCGGTGGTGAGGCGCACATAGCAGTACTTCTGCCACGTAGTGCCCACCCGGTTGTAGCGAGGGGCGAGGCGATGCAGGTAACGCAGTTCGAGCACCTCGGCGGTGAGTGCGTCGGGGGTGGTGGAGTGGGCGAGGCGCTGGGTTTCGCGCAGCAGCGGGCCGATCTTTCGTCGATCATCGCTGGAGAAATAGCTGCGCACCCGCTGCCGCAGGTTGGTTGCCTTGCCCACGTACAGCACCCGGCCCTCGCCATCGAGGAAGCGATAGACGCCCGGTGAGCGCGGCAGGCGGTCGGTGAGCTTCAGCTTCGCCGCTTGCGGGTGCGCGCCCATGGTGGGTAGGGCCACCAGGTCGTCGAGGCCGGTGACGCCGAGGCCGGCAGCCCGTTCGAGCAACAGGTGCAGCAGTTCGGTGGTGGCCATGGCATCGTCGAGCGCGCGGTGGGTCGGGCGCGTGGACAGACGAAAGCGCGCTGCGAGCGTGCCGAGTTTGCAGTCGGGTACCTCGTCGCGCACGAGGCGTCGAGCCAGCGGCAGCGTGTCGACGACCGTGTTGGTGAACGCATCGCGTCCGCCGCGCCGCAGCGCGGTGTTGATGAACCCCATGTCGAAGCCGACGTTGTGGCCGACGATGACGGCGTCGCCGATGAACTCCTGCAACGTGGGGAGCACGGTGTCGATGTGCGGCGCAGCGGCCACCATCGAGTTGGTGATGCCGGTGAGCACGGTGATGACCGGCGAGATACCGGTGCCCGGGTTCACCAACGTCGCCATCGTGCCGAGTTGCTCGCCGGCCCGCACCTTCACCACACCGATCTCGGTGATCGCATCGCTGCCGCGGTCGGTGCCGGTGGTCTCGATGTCGAGCACGCAGAACGTGACGTCGCACAGGGGCGTACCGAGATCGTCGAATGAGCGCTGCACCACGGGGCAGTCCAGCACGAACGGGCGTTCGATGTCAAGAACAGACGTTCGGTGCGGGGCTTCGGTAACCTGCCGGCCGTGGACCACATCGACACCAGCGCGCTGCCCGACAGGGCCTTGCAGTCGGCGCTGGAGTTTGCCGTGCTGATTGCGGCTGCCGGGCAGAAGACCAGGCCACCGGTGCCGTTTCCTGCGGGCCTGAAGCCGTTCTTGAAGTTTCACAAGCTGCAGGCCAAGGCACTGGCCACCGTTCGCGAGGTGGTGGAGAGCGACGAGCACTACCTCGGTCTGCTGGCGCTCGGCGCCCAGGCGGAGTTGGTCGATGAGGTGGGCATGCTGTGGCTCACTCGGCCGGAGGGCTGGCTGGAGTTGGCCGTGGCCACTCTCGAACCCGACCAACTCGACGATGACGCCGGCGATGTACGCGCCGAGCGGCGGCGCAAGGAGGCGGCAGAGACGGCTGCAGCTCGCTCGCGCCTGGAAGTGATCGAGCTGAAGGAAACCCTCGCTCGCGAGCGTCAGGACGCTGCCGGTGTGGTGAAGGACCGCGACCTCACGGCGAAGCGACTGCGGGCGGCGGAGTCGAGGGTGCGCGAACTGGAGAAGGCGGCCCAGCGCACCGAGGCCAGCGCCACTGCGGCCACCGAACTCGCCGGTATCACCTCCGATGAAGCCGCATCGCTGCGCGCCCGGCTTGCTGATGCGGAAGCCGCACGCGATCAGGCCCTGTCTGCTCGCGCGGACGAGGGTTCTCCGGTCGATGCCGACCGACTTCGTTCGCTGCTGTTGGAAGCGCTGGCACTCACCGGCGCAGCGCCGGAGTCCGGGAAGCGTCCCCGGCGCACCGCGGCGCGCAAGCCCATTCCCATTCCCGGCGGCGTGTACGGCGACAGCGAGAAGGCCGGCGAGCATCTTCTGCGGTTCACCGGCGTGCTGGTGCTCGTGGATGGCTACAACGTGGCCAAGCTCGGCTGGCCCGACCTCACACTGCAGCACCAGCGCGAGCGCTGCATCGAGTCCGCCGAAGCCCTGGCGCGTCGGTGGGGCACGGTGTTTCACATCGTGTTCGACGGCGCCGACGTGGTGGGTGCCCACAGTCGGTCGCGTCGCGTGGTGCGGGTGAGTTACTCGCCCGAGGGTGTCATTGCCGACGACGTGTTGCGTGCCGAGGTGGCCGCCACTGAGGCGAGTAGGCCGGTGGTGGTGGTCACCAACGATCAGGCGGTGCTGCACGACGTGAAGGCTGCAGGTGCCAACACGCTCAGCAGCGACACGTTCCTCGCCCTCGCTCGCCGCTGAGGAAACTGTGTAACACCCCTTCGCCATGATGCGGGCATGGTCCAATTCACCATTTCGTGCGACTCCTGCGTCATGGACGGCACTGCCGCCTGCGCCGACTGCATGGTCACGCACCTCCTTGCCCCCGCCCGCCGCGAGCCCCTGGCGTTTTCCGCCGACGAGATGCGTGCGGTGCAGTTGCTCGCTCGCGCCGGCCTCGTGCCTACGCTTCGGCATCGTGAGGCCGACTGATCCACCGCTCCCGGCCACCGATGCCGGCTACGTGGCGGCACTGACGGCTCTCGTGCAGCCGTTTGGTGTCACGCACACCGGTGTGGCGGCGGCCGATGTGTTGCAACGTGCCCGGGAGGCGCTGCACCACCGCATCGACACCGGCCTCACCGACGGGATGCAGTTCACCTTCAAGAACCCCGAGCGCTCCACCGACCCCCGACAGGCGGTGCAGGGAGCCCAGTCGGTGTTCGTGGCCGCCCGGCCGTATCTGCTGCCCGACGAACCGTCGCCCGGTGGCATGTGCGCCCGGGTGGGTCGCTATGCGTGGCTCGACCACTATGCGCCGCTGCGTGAGGCGCTATGGACGGTGGCGCGCCAGCTGCGCAACGACGGGTTCAAGGCGGTGGCCTACGCCGACGACAACAGCATCGTCGACCGTGAGGTGGCCCATCGAGCCGGTATCGGCTGGTTCGGCAAGAACGCCAACCTGCTGCTGCCCGGCGCCGGCAGTTGGTTCGTGCTCGGTTGTGTGGTCACCACGGCGCCACTGCCCACCGCGGCGGCGCCGGTGGACGACGGCTGCGGCACGTGCCGCCGCTGTCTCGACGGTTGCCCCACCGGCGCCATTTTGGAGCCTGGTGTCATCGATGCCGGCAGATGTCTGGCATGGGTGCTGCAGAAGCCCGGCATCATTCCCGAGCATCTGCGCGCTGCGGTCGGCGACCGCATCTACGGCTGCGACGATTGCCAATCGGTGTGTCCACCCACAGTGCGTCTGGGCCCACGGGTGCCCGCCCCGGTTCCGCAGGAGGCCGTGCGAGCATGGATGCCCGTGCTGGAGTTGCTGGAGGGCAGCGACCACGAGGTGTTGCACCAGTGGGGCCGCTGGTACCTGGCCGACCGCGACCCGCGCTGGGTGCGCCGCAACGCGTTGGTGGTGCTGGGCAACATCGGCGACGCAAGCGATGCCAGGGTGCAACGTGTGCTGGCCGACTACCGTGCACACGCCGACCCTGTCTTGCGTGTCCACGCCGTGTGGGCCAGTGAGCGGCTGGGTCTGGAGGCCCGGTGAAACACCTGCTCGTCACAAACGACTTCCCGCCCAAGATCGGCGGTATCCAGTCGTTGCTGTGGGAGTGGTGGCGCCGTCTTCCCGCCGAGTCGTTCGCCGTGCTCACCAGCCCCTACGAGGGCACGGCCGAGTTTGATGCCCAACAGCCGTTCCACATCGAGCGCACGAAGGAGCCCGTGCTGCTCCCGCACCCCTGGATGGTGCAGCGGGTGAATCGCATGGCCAAGGAGGTCGGCGCCGACCTCATCGTGCTCGACCCCGCTCTGCCATTGGGGCTCATCGGCCCGTCGCTCGACCTGCCCTACGACGTCGTGCTACACGGGGCCGAGGTCACCGTGCCAGGCCGACTGCCGCTGAGCAAGCAGACCCTGGGGCACGTGCTGCGCAACGCTCGGCACATCGTGGCCGCAGGCGGCTACCCGGCCGCCGAGGGTGAGCGCGCCGCAGGCCGGAAGCTCCCGGTCACCATCGTGCCGCCAGGCGTCGACACCGAGCG
>CANHST010000042.1 GCA_947463235.1 Acidimicrobiaceae bacterium | reverse complement strand
CGATGGGCGTGGTGATCTCATGGGAGGTCTTCTTCGGCGGTCGCGCCAACGACGGCGTGGCGCACGGCGGCGAGTTCATCATCAATCCCACCAACGGCAGCAGTTACACCTGGACCGTGCTGCAGACACAACAGGTTGCATCGTCGCGACTCCGGGCAGTGGAGCAGGGCCGCTGGGTGGCGCAAGCATCGCCCACCGGGTTCAGCGCCTTCGTGTCACCCGATGGCGACGTACTGCAACGCACATCGGTCAGTCAGTGCTCGGTGGCCGATGCCGATGCCGGCCAAGCGTGCGCCAGAGCAGTGATCAGCCAGCCCATCGAGCGTCGCACCGGGCGCACCTGGTACTCGCGCATCGGCAACCTGCCGTGGGTGCTGTTGATGATGATCGTGTTCGCCCTCGCCTGGTGGCGAGGGCGGCCCCGAGTCAAATCGCCGGCACCGGAATCGGCGTAGGCGGCTCCACACCGTTCAGTACATTCACGGCGTTGTGCGCCGCGAGTCGAGCCATGGCCGACCGGGTCTCCACCGTGGCCGAACCGAGGTGCGGCACGAGCACGGCGTTCTCACACTCCAGCAGCCCGGGGTGCACCGTGGGCTCGGCTTCGAACACGTCGAGGCCGGCACCGGCGATCTCACCGGTACGCAACGCCTCCACCAGTGCCGCTTCGTCCACGATGGGACCGCGCGCCGTGTTGACGAGGTGGGCAGACGACTTCATCATGCCCAACTCGCGGCTGCTGATGAGGTGGTGTGTGGTGGGCGAGTAGGGACAGTTGATGCTCACCACATCACTGGTGGTGAGCAGTTCGTCCATGCTCATGAACTCAGCACCCAGTTCGGTTTCGATGCTCGGCGCCACCGGCTTGCGGTTCGAGTAGGCGATGGTCATGCCGAATGCACGCGCACGGCGGGCCAGCGCCTGACCGATATCGCCCATGCCCACGATGCCGAGGCGGCGACCCTGGATGCCCGAGCCGAGCATGTAGAACATGCCCCACTGCCATGGCGTGTTGCTGCGGATGACCCGCTCGCCCTCGCCGAGGCGGCGGGTGGACATGAGCACCAGCGCCATCGCGATGTCGGCAGTTGCCTCCGTGAGCACACCCGGCGTGTTCGTGCACACCACGCCGCGCCGTGCGCAGGCGGCGACATCGATGTTGTTGTAGCCGACCGCCACATTGGCGACCACCTTCAACTGCGGCCCCGCTGCGTCCAGGAACGCGTCGTCCACCTTGGTGGTCAGCAGCGTCAGCACGGCTTCCGCCCCCGCCACCATCTCGTGCACCTCGTTCACCGTGGGCACATCGAGCGAATCCCACGCCACGACGTCGCCCGCTTCGTGCAGCAACTCGAACCCAGCATCGGGAATGCGGCCAGTCACGGCAATGCGCGGCGCGGCCATCAGACGCTCTCGATCCATGACCGCAGGCCCGACAGGCCTTCGTGGATGTCGTCGACCGATAGGCCCGAGTAGGCGAAGCGCACGAAGTGGTCCTGCTCTCCCGGCTGCGGGCGGCCGAAGTGCTTGCGCGTGCAGAAGGACACGCCGGTGTGGTGCAGCGCGGCGGTGGCGAATGCGCCCACCTCGTCGAAGCCCATGCGGGCCATCAGATCGGTCACCTTCGGGAAGAGATAGAAGGTGGCCTCCGGCTTCGGACACACGAGGCCGTCGATCTGGGCGAGTTCACTCCAGGCTGCGTCACGACGACGCTGCAGTTCGGCGAGAATCGCCTTCGGACCCGACTGGTCGCCGTTGATGCCTTCCACTCCGGCCGCCTGCACGAAGTGCGTGGTGCAGCTTTCGTCGTTGGTGTTCAGCTTGGCGATGCTCTCGGCGATGCGCTGCGGCGCAATCGCAGCACCCAAGCGCCAGCCGGTCATCGCGAACTTCTTGGAGAACGTGTACAGGATGACCGTGCGCTCGGCCATGCCGGGCAGTGAGGCGATGG
This sequence comes from Acidimicrobiaceae bacterium, assembly GCA_947463235.1. GTDB lineage: Bacteria > Actinomycetota > Acidimicrobiia > Acidimicrobiales > Ilumatobacteraceae > UBA668. Next base: position 16,511 of record CANHST010000042.1, on the reverse strand, counting down.
AGTGGCTCTCACCCGAGTAACGCATCTCGAAGTACGCCTCGTCGGCCAGCACCGTGAGGTCGTGCTCGATCGCGATGTCGGCGATGGCCTGCATCTCCGCCGGCGTGCTCTCACAGCCGAGTGGGTTCTGCAGGTTGTTGTAGATGATGGCCGTCGTGGTCGGCGTGATCAGCGAGCGCAGATGGTCGAGGTCGATGGCGAAGCCCGAGTCGGTCTGCACGTAGCGGTACGCCAGGCTGTGGCCGCCGTAGTACTCGATCATGCTCTCGTAGATCGGGTAGCCGGGGTTCGGGTACAGCACACCTTCGCCCGGGTTCATGACGGTCTGAATGAACTTGCCGATCACCGGCTTGCCACCGGGCTGCACCACGACGTTGGCGGCGGTGTAGTCGAGCCCGCGACGACGCGCCGTGTCGGCTGCCAGTGCCTCGCGCAGGGGCGCGATGCCAGCGGCAGGGCAGTAGCCGGTCTTGCCCTCGGCGATGGCCTTGTTCATGGCGTCCACCATGTTGGCCGGTGTGGGGAGGTTGATGTCGCCGAGGTGGAACGGGTACACCCGGTTCCCCTTCGATGCCCAATCGGCGGCGGCCATCGACACCGCGAACGCGGTCTCCGTGCCGAGATTGGTGAGCCGTTCTGCGAGCGCCATTGCTCCTGCTTTCCCCCCACCAGGGGTGTACAAAAAGTTAAGGAAAGAATAGCAAACTGTCCCGCATCACGGAACCGGCCCACATGGTGGAACGATCAGCCCCGCTCTCGCCCATCCGAGTCCCACACCACCAACCGAGTCCCACACCACCATCCGAGTCCCACACCACCATGCGAGTCGGGACTCGCACCCGGGGTGCGAGTCCCGACTCGGATGGGATCAGAGTTCGAGGAGGACGGTGACGGGGCCGTCGTTGCGGATGTCCACCAACATCTCGGTGCGGAACCTGCCCGTGGCCACCGTGGCCCCGAGCGAACGCAGATGGTCCACGACGGCCTGCACCAGTGGCTCGGCGTGCTCGGGACGCGCCGCTGCGATCCAACTCGGCCGGCGACCTCCATTCGTGTCGCCGTACAGCGTGAACTGGCTGACGACCAACACCTCGCGAGTGGTGTCGGCCACGCTCTTGTTCATCACGCCGGCCTCGTCGTCCATCACGCGCAGGTGCCAGATCTTCTCGGCCATCTTGCGAGCGTGATCCGCCGTGTCGTCGTGGGTGACGCCCACCAGCACGCACAACCCCTGCCCGACGGCACCCACCTGCTCGCCCGCCACCGTGACGTTCGCGCTCTTCACCCGCTGCACCAAGCCTCGCATGGAACCGCATGCTAGAGAATGGCTCGATGATCGAGTTGGAAGCGGGCGATGCTCGCGTCGAAGTGGATGCCGACGCCGGCGGACGAGTCGCGCAGATCCGGGTCGGCGAACTCGACCTCTTGAAGAGCGATCGCTCCGGTGGCCCGATGACCTGGGGCAGCTTTCCGATGGCACCGTGGGCAGGCCGAGTGCGGCATGGCCGGTTCGAGTTCGACGAAGTGCAGCGACAGCTACCGGTGAACCTTCCCCCGCACTCCATCCACGGCACCGCCTTCACGTCGCCGTGGGAGGTGATCGATGCTGGTCGCGACTACTGCGAGATGCGCGTCGCCCTCGACTGGGAGTTCGGCGGCACAGCCCACCAACACCTTGCACTGCACCCGAACGGGCTCACGTGCATGCTCACCGTGTATGCCATCCAGCAAGCCATGCCCGCCACCATTGGCTGGCATCCGTGCTTTCACAAACCGCTCTTGGCCGACCTGGAGTTCGAGCGCATGTACGTACGCGACGAGGCCGGCATGGCCATCCCGGTGCTGGTCGAGCCGAAGCCGCACCCGTGGGACGACTGTTTCATTCGGCCGATTGCTCCGCTGCGGTTGCACTTCCCCGGCCTCACGCTCACCATCGAGTCCGACTGCGACCACTGGGTGGTCTACGACGAACCCGACGACGCCACCTGTGTGGAGCCGCAGAGCGCACCTCCCGACGGGTTCACCATCGGCGGGTCGACGCGATTGGAGCCAGGTGAACTGCTGCAGCGCCGGATGACCATTCGCTGGGGTGTCTGACCTGCGGTGACACGGTTCACCTACCCACCGGTAACCGCCTCCCGATAGCGTTGCAACCCATGTCTGCCGTCAACCCGGCTGGCGCTCGAGGCCTCGACCCCGATGCGCCGCTGAAGCTCGCCTATCTCACCTATCGCGGCAAGCCACACGTGGGCGGCCAAGGTGTGTACACCCGCCATCTCACCAAGGCGCTCGTCGACCTCGGCCACAGCGTGGAGGTGTTCAGCGGGCAGCCCTACCCGGTGCTCGACCCGCGCATCACGATGCACAAACTGCCCAGCCTCGATCTCTGGAACGACGCCTATCCCGGTCGCTTCCCTGCGTACTGGGAGATCAAGTCGAAGGGCGACCTCATCGAGACCCTCACGCACATGAAGGGCACGTTCGGCGAGCCCATGGGCTTCAGCGTTCGCGTGTACGACGAACTGAAGAAGCGCAAGCGCGACTTCGACCTCGTGCACGACAACCAGTGCCTCGGCTACGGCATCCTCGGCATCGAGAAGATGATGCCCACCATCGTCACCTTGCACCACCCGATCACGCGCGACCGCGCGTTGGAGATGGAGCACGCCCAAGCCAAGAAGCGCAAGCGGGCGATCGGCCGCTGGTACAGCTTCGTGAAGATGCAGGGCCGCGTGGCCAGTCGCATGCCGCGAGTCGTGGTGGTCAGCGAGAACAGCATCAAGGACATCCACTCCGACATGGGCGTGTCGCTCGATCGCATGCGCCTCGTGCCGGTCGGCGTCGATCCCGAGTTGTTCCTCCCGATGCCCCACGTCACTCGTCGGCCGGGTCGGCTGATCACCACCGCGTCGGCCGACGTGGCGTTGAAGGGCCTCAGCTACCTGCTGGAAGCAATGGCGAAGCTGCGCACCGAGCGCGACGTCACGCTCACCATCATCGGCAAGCCGCGCGAGGGCGCGAGCGCCGACCTCATCGACAAGCTCGGCCTGCGTCCGCACATCGAGTTCGTATCCGGCGTGAGCGACGAGCGCATCGTTGAGCTCTATGCCGAGGCGGAGCTGGCCGTCGTGCCCAGCCTCTACGAAGGTTTCAGCCTTCCCGCCATCGAAGCAATGAGCACCGGCATCTGCCTGGTTGCCACCGACGGCGGTGCGCTGCCCGAGGTGACCGGCCGCGATGGCGACACGGTGCTGCAGTGCAAGGCAGGCGATGTCGACGAACTCGTCACCGCCATTCGTCGCGGCCTCGACGACCCGGCACTGCGCGAACGCGTCGGCCAGGCTGGCCGCACTCGCGTGGTCGAGCGTTGGAGCTGGAAGCACTGCGCGCAACTCACCGTGGATCAGTACCGCGAGGTGCTGTCGATGCCGGCGAACGTGGAGAAGCTCCGCACGAACGGTCGGATCTGAGCCTTGCTGACTATCCGATTCAACCAATTGGGCGTGCAGCCCGACGACCTCGTACTCGACGCGGGTGCAGGTTTCGGCCGCCATGCGTTCGAACTCGCCCGCCTCGGTGCCAACGTGGTGGCGCTCGACTACATGGCCGATGAAGTCGTCACCACTCGTGGCACGTTCGGCGCCATGGTCGCTGCCGGCCAGATCCCCGAAGCCCGCTACGTCGGCGCACTGCAGGGCGATGCCACACGGTTGCCATTCAACGACAACTCGTTCGATCGTGTGATCACCAGCGAAGTGCTCGAGCACATTCAGGACGACGTGGCTGCCATCGGCGAACTCGTGCGCGTGTTGCGTCCGGGCGGCACCTTCGCGTGCACCGTGCCCACCTGGTACCCCGAGAAGATCAACTGGTTGCTGAGCGACGAGTACCACGCACCGAAGTCGGTGGGCGGGCACGTGCGCATCTATTCGGCCACGGAGTTGAAGGCGAAGATGCGCACGGCAGGACTACGCGTCACCGGCAGCCATCACGCGCATGCGTTGCACTCCCCGTACTGGTGGCTGAAGTGCGCCGTGGGCCCACGCAACAACGACCATCCGCTGGTCACCAAGTACCGCAAGCTGCTGGAGTGGGAGATCACCGAGCAGCCGGGTTCGATGAAGGTGCTCGAGCGGGCCCTGGCACCCGTGATGGGCAAGAGCTTCATCGTTTATGGAGTGAAGGCATGATCACCGACCCGATGGTCGGCGAGTGCCGAGGCGCGGAGGCGACGAGCACGTCAGGTGAGCCGAAGGCGAACCGGAGCATGGGAGTGAAGGCGTGACCAACCTTCCTCACATCGAGGAAGTACTCACCGCCGACGAGGTGGTGCAGACCGCCGAGTCCATCGCCGCGCTGCAGTTGCCCACGGGCATGATTCCGTGGTTCCCCGAAGGCCATTGCGACCCCTGGAATCACGTGGAGACCGCCATGGCCCTCGACGTAGCCGGTCTGCATGAGCCAGCCGAACGCGCCTACGAGTGGCTGATGGACATCCAGCTCGAGAACGGCAGTTGGTGGAACTACTACCTGCCCGACGGGTCGGTGGAAGAAGCCAAGCTCGACACCAATGTGTGCGCCTACATCGCCACCGGTGTGTGGCACCACTGGCTGTGCACCTGGGACCGCGGATTCGTGGATCACCTGTGGCCCACCGTGCAACGTTCGCTCGACTGGGTGCTCAGCATGCGCAAGCCCAACGGCACCCCCCTGTGGGCCCGCAATGCCGACGATGCACCCTGGGACTACGCGCTGCTCACCGGTTCATCGAGCATCGCCCACGCACTGCACTGCGGTGCTCGCCTGGCCGACCTCATCAACGAACCCCGCCCCGATTGGGCAGCGGCCGGCGATGTACTCGCGCACGTGGTGGCCACCCAGCCCGATGCGTTCGAACCCAAGGAACGCTGGGCGATGGACTGGTACTACCCGGTGCTGGCGGGCTGCCTCACCGGCGAAGCCGCCAAGGCGCGCCTGGCAGACGGCTGGCCCACCTTCTCGATGGATGGCAAGGGCATCCGCTGCGTCAGCGACGAGCCGTGGATCACCGCCAGCGAAACGGCAGAGGCCAGCATCGCCCATGCCGTCATCGGCGACATGGCCACTGCTACCGATCTACTCCGCTGGACCCGACCTCACCGTCGCGACGACGGCGCCTATCTCACTGGCATCGTCTACCCGTCGCTGGAGAGCTTCCCACCTGCCGAGACCAGCGCGTACACCGGCGCAGCCGTCATCTTGGCCGCCGATGCCATCACCGGCGCCAGCCCTGCGGCGAACGTGTTCGTCCCCCGTTCGCTCGACTGAGCGTCAGTCGTCGGCCGCCAAGGCATCCATCGCATCACGAACCGGCCGCAGGAAGGTGGAGGCGCTGAGCGCGATCACCACCATCGCCGCAGCGGCGACGATGAACGGCGCGCGCAGACCGAGTAGGCGCGCCGTCCAGCCGCCGAACAACGCACCGAGCGGCACCACACCCCACGACACGGTGCGGTAGGCGGCGTTCATACGGCCCCGCAATCGAGCGGGTGTCACCTGCTGGCGAATGGTGGTGTTGACGGCCCACCACAAGCCTGTACCGATGCCCAACATGCCGTACATCAGCACTGCGACCCAGGGGACGTTGGTGATCGACATGCCAACGATGGCCGTCGCCCAACACCACACCGCAACCACCAGCGTGCGCACTGTGCCGATTCGCAGGCTGAGCGGCGACACGAAGAACCGAGCCGCCACGGTGCCCGTGGCACCCGCAACGAACAGCAGCGTGTAGGTGGTGGTGCCACCGTGCAACAACTGTTCGTTGTACAGCACCAGCAGCGACGTGGCGGCGAAATAGAAGAAGTTGATGGCGGCCAGGATCAGCGTCATGCGACGCAGCGCCAGGTTGCGCCACATGAACCGCAGGCCCTCCATCACGTCGTCGCGGATGCGCGTGGTGGGTGGCTCGGTGGCGTGCACGTCGGGCAGCGAACTCACGAGCACCGCGGAGCCGGCGAAGGAGACCGCATCGGCGATGAACGGCAGCGAGATGGCGGCACTGAACATCGCCACACCAAGCGGCGGGCCGATGAACTGCGCCGACGCGATCTGTGCAGAACCGAACCGAGCGTTCGCCTGGAGCAGATCGTCGTCGCTCACGATGCTCGGTACGAGCGCCTGCGCAGCGTTTACGTGCAGCGTCTCGCCGATACCCAGCAGAAAGGCGCACGCATAGAGCATCCAGATGTTCGCAGCGTCGAACACGATGGCAATCCCCAGCAGGCCCACCACCACGAAACGGGCGACGTCGGCGCCGATCATCAGCCGCCGCCGATCCATGCGATCGGCGATGGCCCCGGTGAAGAGGGAGAACACCAGCCACGGCAAACGCTGGGCGATGGTGATGCCGGCAATGAGCACCGGATCCTTCGTCAGTAGCGCCGCCAGCAGTGGCAAGGCGGTGATGAACATGCCGTCGCCGGTGCTGGAGACGACCACCGACGCCCAGACCGCACGGAAGTCAGCGCCCAGCGACCGGTGCCGCGCACCTGTGAGCACTTCCGTCGACGCCATCCCGAGCCACGACGCTACCCATCCCCCACACCCCCAGCCCGGATCCGAGTCCCACACCACCAACCGAGTCCCACACCACCATCCGAGTCCCACACCCCCATCCGAGTGGGGACTCGCACCCGAGGTGTGAGTCCCCACTCGGATGCCCGTCCGGGGAACCGCGCCCGGCGGTGTAGCGTCGGCACCGCATGCGACGGTCCACCGCGCTCCTGCTGTGCTGTGCCCTCACTGGCCTGAGCGCGTGCGAGGGCGGTGCGACCGGGAGCGGCTCCACCACCACGACCGCGCCGGGCGCCGCCTTCGCCATCACGGACCCACCCGACACCAGTGCACCGGTGGAGACCCTCGACCCCGATCGCTGCAACTTCGATTACCGCACGCAACTGTCGATGCTCGACCCCGCCACGGGTGACCTCGCCTGGACCGCCGACGTTCCCTACGACCAGCGCTACGCACCACTGGTGATGCACGGCATGGCCTACTCGCTCACCACCCGCGGCATCGTCACCGCCATCGACCTCGCGACCGGCGAGGTTGCCTGGAGCTGGGAAGCCGAGCGCAACTCCACCACCTACCTGCGCGGCGCGATGGCCACCGACAATGTGATCGCCGTCGTCACGTCGCGCAGCATGGTGGGCCTCCACCCGACCACTGGCGACGACATGTGGCAGCACGACTTCCCGAACGACATCAACCAGGTCGGTACCGAGCGGGCCACGGCGGAGTTGGTCGCTGTGCCGCACTCCGACCAGCCGTTCGTGCCGATCTACGAGGACGGCAACGTGCTGGCGCTCGACGCCACCAGCGGCGACGAACTCTGGCGATCGCCCACCACGAAGGACTTCAGCTACGGCCCCACCGTGGAGGGCGACGTGGTGCTGCAGCCGACGTTCGAGGATGGCATCATCACCTACGACGCCGCGACCGGCTCGAAGCAGTGGCAATGGAACATCCGGCCTGGCGTCGGCGTGGCCGGCGAACTGGAAGCGAACGACGACGTCGCGATCTACGCCACCACCAAGTACCCGAGCAACCCGTCGGGCGTGACCCCGCCACTCGACGCGGAACAGCTCGTGGCGATCGACTGGGTGACCGGCGCGCAGCGCTGGGCCTTGCCCGCCTTCACCGAGACGATGCAGTGGTGGTCGACCATCGTCCTGGGTTCCAGCATCCTGGTGCCCGGTCAGTTCCCGAACGCCGATGGCTTCAACCTGACCGCGATCGACCTGGCCACCGGACAGATCGGTTGGAGGTGGCCCCTCGACGAGAACCAGTACACGCGAATCATCCATCTGGACGACGGTGTGTTGCTGTCGTCGGTCGACCTCGATGGCACGCAACGTCCGCGGTCCACCTGGGTGGCGCTGGCCGACGATGGCACGCCGCGGTGGTTCGTGAACTCGGAGTTCCAGGCTCGCCACGTGCTGCAGGTCGACGACACCACGCTGGTGGCAGGTGCACGGTACGGCGACGAGAACGCCATCACCGCGTCCGACATCGGCGCCGTGCAGTCCATCGATCCGACCACCGGTTCGGTGAGGTGGTCCACCCCGTTGCGCGACGCGGCACAGTGGATGGCACTCACCGACGGCGGCGTGCTGGTGATGTCGTCCGACGACATGCTCTTCTGCGACTGACGCTCCCGTCCGCACCTCGCGCGCGCATGTCGAGCTTGCGGGGCCGCGGGTGGCGGCGTGGCAGCATGAGAGGGTGAGCTTCCCCACCGCCGACACACTCGCCGCCATCGCCAACGACGCCCTCGCCGCGTGCGGGGCCACCCCGCTGGGGAGCGGACCCCACGCCGCCCGCTCGCCCATCACGGGCCACACCATCGGCGGCGTGGCCGCCACGGTGGACGCCTCCACCGCCGTGCAGCGTTCGGCCGAAGCCTTCACGGTGTGGCGCACCACGCCGGCACCGGTGCGCGGCGAGCTGATCCGCCGTCTCGGCGAGCAATTGCGCCTCCACAAGGCCGACCTCGCCCGCCTCGTGCAGCTCGAGGCAGGCAAGATCGAGAGCGAAGCACTCGGTGAAGTGCAGGAGATGATCGACATCTGCGACTTCGCCGTCGGTCTGTCGCGTCAGCTCACCGGCCTCACCATCGCGAGCGAGCGCCCCGGCCACCGTCTGATGGAGACGTGGCACCCGCTGGGGCCCACACTGGTGATCACGGCGTTCAACTTCCCCGTGGCCGTCTGGAGCTGGAACACGGCGCTCGCCATCGTGTGCGGCAACCCAGTGATCTGGAAGCCCAGCGAACTCACGCCGCTCACGGCCTTGGCGGCCAATGCCTTGTTCCAGACGGCCGCTGCTGGCATGGACGTGCCGGCGAACCTCAGCCAGGTGGTGCTGGGTGATGGCAGTGTGGGCGCTGAATTGGTGGCCCACGACGGCGTCGCCATCGTCAGCGCCACCGGCTCCACGGCGATGGGCCGCAAGGTGGGGCCCGTGGTGGCCGCCCGCTTCGGCCGCAGCATCCTCGAACTCGGCGGCAACAACGCCGCCATCGTGGCGCCCAGCGCCGACATCGAACTCGTGGTTCGCGGCGTCACCTTCGCTGCTGCCGGCACGGCGGGCCAACGCTGCACCTCCCTGCGCCGCCTCATCACCCATCGCTCGCGCCTCGATGAAGTGGTCAGTCGCCTGTCCACCGCGTACGCCAGCCTGCCCGTGGGTAGCCCGCTCGAGCAGTCCACGCTCGTCGGGCCACTCGTCACCACGGCGTCGCTCGACCGCATGCTGGCCGCCATCGCCACCGCCACCACCGATGGCGGCAGCGTGGTGGCCGGTGGCACGCGCGAACTCACCGATGTGGCCCCCGATGCAGCGTATGTGCGCCCCGCAATCGTGAACATGCCGTCGCAGACCGCCATCGTGGCCGAGGAGACCTTCGCCCCCATCCTGTACGTCCTCACCTACGACGACTTCGACGAAGCAGTGGCGCTCCAGAACGGAGTACCGCAGGGACTGGCCAGCAGTATCTTCACCACCGACCTGCGCGAGGCCGAGAAGTTCATGAGCGCAGCGGGCAGCGACTGCGGCATCGCCAACGTGAACATCGGCCCCAGCGGCGCCGAGATCGGTGGTGCGTTCGGAGGCGAGAAGAGCACCGGAGGAGGCCGCGAGAGCGGCAGCGATGCGTGGAAGGGCTACATGCGCCGAGCCACGAACACCATCAACTACTCGAACTCGCTCCCCCTCGCCCAGGGCGTGGAGTTCGGCTGAGGCCACCCAACGAAGTCAACGAAGTCAGCGAAGGAACAGTCGTCCAGTCGGCGTGTCGAGAAACGCGTCGAGCGGAATCTGCTCCTGCTTCAAGAAGCCCTGGCGAGGCAGTGAGCCGGCGCGCACCATCTCGATGACGGCGGCCACCGAGCCAGCCGTGGTCCACGCAATCGCCGTGCGACGCACGCCGGCGATCTCGATGGGCCGGAACGCGCGCACGTATTCATGTCGCCGCAACTGCCCGGCCACGAGGCCTTCCGACGCGACGTGCACGTACACCACATCGTCATCCACCGGCGGCTTGGCGTGGGTGAGGATCTCGCCCGCCAGTGCCCGCCGGTCGCGCAGCAGCAGTTCGTGGAAGAAGAAGTTCATCAGATCCATGTGGCCCGGGTACCGGATGGTCTTGTAGTCGATGTTCTCGACCACGCCGTGGTACGTCTCGCACATCGAACCAAGGCCGCCACTGGTGGTGAACGCTTCCAACTGGCGCCCGTCGATGATGAGCGTCTCCTTCCACTCCATCGAACTGACGGTCTTGCGCACGCCACCCTCGATGACTTCGCAGTCGTTGAGGTACTCGTTCACCACGCCCTCCGGCGACCAGTTGAAGGCGTAGCCCAGCAGTCCGGTGGGGTGCTGCGGAAGAGCGCCCACGCGCAGCCGCGACGAGCGGCAACGATCGAAGCTGGAAATCTGGCTGGCAGCCACGATGCCCACGAAGCCGGGTGCCAGCCCGCACTGGGGCGCCATGATGCCCCTCGCGCTGGCGCTCATCTCGATGATGGCCTTGGTGGTCGGCACGTCTTCGGTGAGGTCGAAGTAGTGCAGCCCCAACTCGTGAGCGATCTCCGCCAGTGCCAGATTCAGGTGATAGGGCAGACACGACAGCACGGCTTGGGCGTCACCCAGTACCCCGCGCACCTCGCCCGCTGACGCCATGTCGGCCACACGCGAGGGGAATGGAAGTTCGTGTCGCGGCGGCCGGGTATCGATGCCCACGACATCGAAACCGGCCTCGTGCAGCAGCGTGGCAGCCAGCAGGCCCACCTTGCCAAGACCCAATACCGCCACGCGTTCGAATGCCATTCCACCAGTCTGGCAGATTTGTTCCAGCAGGGAGACAGGGCCGAATGTCCCTTCCGATGGCCGGAGCTGTCAGTCGATCCGTTGCAGCACGCGCAGCGAACCGGTGGCGCTGACCAGGCGGAACCGACCGCTCTCCATCGCCGGCCGGAAGATCTGCTCGTACGGCGGGCGACCCCCATCGGCGGGGTCGGGAAACACATCATGGATGGCCAGCGTGCCGCCCATCACCACGTGCGGCACCCAACGCTCGTAGTCGAGTCGCGCCGGCTCGTCGCCGTGGCCACCATCGATGAACAGGAACGCCAACGGAGTCGCGAGGTGCGATGCCACCAATGGCGACTGCCCCACCACCGCATACACGACGTCTTCCAAACCGGCATCGTGGATGGTGGCCCGGAAGAACGGCAGCGTGTCCATCTTGCCGATGCGGGCATCGACCACCGAGGTGTCGTGGTGCTCCCAACCGGCCTGGTTCTCTTCGCTGCCTCGGTGGTGATCCACCGCGAAGAGGACGGTGCTGCATGCTCGGGCCGCGCCACCCAGCCACACGGTGGAACGGCCGCAGTACGAGCCGACCTCCAGGAATGGCAGGCCGGGCACCGACGCACCCGCAGCGATGGCCGCGTCGTACAACGCATCGCCCTCATCCGGTGGCATGAAGCCCTTCGCTGCGAGCGCATGCGTCCGCAGTGCGGGGTCGAGGCTCACCACTGGTCCCAGTGAATGATGCTGTCGGCGTCGGGCCGCGCAGCGGGCTTGAAATCGGTGCCCTTGGTGAACGCGAGTGGCGACAGGCATGCCTGCTGGACCTGGTCGAACGGGATGCCCAACACCTCGGCCACCGCCTGCTCCTGGAACAGGTGCAGCGTGGTCCAGCACGTACCCATGCCGCGAGCGCGTGCGGCGAGCATGAAGCTCCACATGGCCGGAAGGATGTTCCCGAAGATGTTCGCCGACATCGAACCCGGCAAACCATCGGCGCGACCACCGGTATTGCAGGCGATGATCAACGCCGGTGCATCACCCATGCGCTCACCGAGGTAGTCGGCCGACGCCGCACTACGCGCCTGCTGTGCATTGGCGTCGTCGGTGCCCTTGTCGATGCTGCCGATGTACACGCCGTCCCAGGTCTTGTACATGCCGAAGCACTGTTGGTAGATCTCGCCGATGGCCGCCTTCTTGGCAGGGTCGCGCACCACCACGAATTGCATCGTGGGGTCGTTCGAGCCGCTCGGCGACTGCATCGACAACTGCACGCATTCGCGGATGAGGTCGTCGGGAACGGGACGATCGAAGTCGAGGCGCTTGCGCACCGCCCGAGTGGTGGAGAGCAGTTCGTCGGGGGTGAGCGGCAGGAGCGACATGCGGGGCACCATACTTTCGTTTGTGACCGAACACGAAGGGCAACGAAGCGCTCAGCAGCGGGTGCTCGCCTTCGCGCAGTGGCACGGGCCGATGTTGCTGTTCCTACCGATCGTGTGGTGGTTGGCGACGCAGCAGCACACCATCGGCCATTCGTGGGGTGACGACTTCGCGCTGTATCTGCGGCAGGCCAAGAGCATCTTCGACGGCAACATCGGCCAGGTCATCGCCGACAACCACTTCAACGTGACCAACGCCGCCAAACCCGGCTTCAGCCCCTACGTGTACCCATGGGGATGGCCGCTGTTGCTGAGCCCGTTCGTGCGCGCCTTCGGGCTCGACTACGCCCGTCTCAAGTTGGTGGAGGTGGCGTGCTTCTGCGGGTTCCTGTGGGTGTTCCACGAACTCGTGCGGCGCCGTGCGAATCGATGGATGGCGTTCGGTGTGGTGGCCGCCATCGGCACCACGCTCGCCTTCCTGGTGCACACCGATCATCTGCTCAGCGAGTTCCCCTATCTCCTCGCGGTGATGGTGACGCTGTGGTGGCTCGACCGGTGCCGCGCCGTGCATCACCGACTCCACATGGCCACCCGCAATCAACTGATCGTGCTCGGTCTGCTGATGGTGTTGGTGTTCAACATTCGTCGCGAAGGTCTGGCGCTGCTGCCAGCGGTGGTTGCCGTGCAGTTGATCGACCTTCGCGGCCGATGGAACTCAGCCGATCGCCGACGTGTCGCCACCACCTACGCGACGTTCTTCGTGGGCGTCGTCGTGTTCCAGCTGCTGCTTCCCAGTGCGTTGGCACCGTCGTACGTAGATGCCGGTCTGCATCAGACCTGGAGGAAGTTGCAGGGTCCGTTCCGAATCTCGTTCGGCGACCAGCTGGGGCTGCACGGCCTGCACGGGTTGGCCTTGCTCGCCATCTTCCTGCTCGTCGTTTCGGGGGTGGTGGTGCGAATGGTGAAGGCACCCGCGCGTGATGCACCGTGGGCGATCTTCGCCATCGGGTCGGTCACCATCGCCGGCATGATTCCAGCCGTCTCCGGTCGATACCTGATGGGTGCCATCCCGTTCGCCGTGTACTTCGCGGCGCAGGCGCTCGCCGCCATTCCGCTCCCCCGTCACGCTGGCAAATGGGTGGCTACCGGCGCCCTCGCACTCCTCACCGTATGGCACCTTCCCAGTGTGAGCAGCCAGATCCAGCAGATGAACGACGCCCGCGCTCGCGGTGGTGCAGTGGCTGATGGGCCGGAGTCGCCGTATGCCCAAGCAGGTTGGGACGCGCTGCGTATCCACACCCACCAGGACGACGTGATCGCGTTCTTCAAGGTGCGCGCACTCACGCTCTACACGGATCGGCGAGGAGTGCAATCCAGCGATCTCGAGATCGTGCAACAACGCGCCGACTACTACCTCATGCGCAAGGGCATGGACCGAGGGCAGCCACTGGTCACCGTGCCAGAGGGTGAAGCGCTGGGTTGGACTGTCGTGTGGCAGGACCCATCCTGGGTTCTCTGGCACATCGGCGAGGCACCTGCCCCCTGAGCCTGCGAGAATCACTAGCGCATGACTGCTCTCGACGATCTCGTGAACCTTCTCGACCTCGAAGCCATCGAGGTGAACCTCTTCCGCGGCGTCTCCCCCGACGAGAACCGCCAGCGCGTCTTCGGTGGCCAGGTGGCCGGACAGGCGCTCGTGGCGGCGACGCGCACGGTGGAACCAGGTCGTTTCGTTCACTCCCTTCACGCGTACTTCCTTCGCCCCGGCGACCCCACCGTGCCGATCCTGTACGAGGTCGACCGCATTCGCGATGGCAAGAGCTTCACCACCCGCCGCGTGGTGGCCATTCAGCACGGCAAGGCGATCTTCAACCTGCAGGCCAGCTTCCACGTCGTCGAACCCGGTCCCGATTACCAGCCGCCGATGCCGCTCGACGTGCCACCTGCAGAGAGCCTCCCGGATTTCAAGACGCTGATGGCGCCGTACAAGGACAAGATGGGCGAGTGGTACGACCGACCGCGGCCGATCGACTTGCGTCACGTGGATGCCGACCCGTTTCATCGCCAGGGGAAGGTGAGCTACAGCCAGAAGGCGTGGCTCCGGGCCGACGGCACCTTGCCCGACGACCCCACGCTGCACGCCTGCATCGTCACCTACGCCAGTGACATGACGCTGCTCGACACGACGGTGCTGCCGTTCGGCATGTCGTGGGAGACGCCCGGCATGCAGATGGCCAGTCTCGACCATGCAATGTGGTTCCACCGCCCCTTCCGCGCCGACGACTGGTTGCTCTACGACCAACACCCCATCTCCACGGGGGGCGCTCGCGGTTTGGCCGGTGGCGCCATCTACACCACCGACGGTCATCTGGCGGTCAGCGTGGTGCAGGAGGGTCTCGTCCGGGTGGGTGCCCAGTGAGAACGCTCATCACCGCCAGCGTCATCGTCGGTCTGTGCACGTTCGCAGCCTGCTCGAGCGACGCCACCACCGAGCCCACCACCTCCACCTCCGATGTGGCCACCACCACGACTGCGACAACCACCGACACCGGGAGCACCTCGCCCGACACCACCTCGCCCGAAAACCCGTTGGCGGCCACCACCACGACCAAGGCCACCACCACCGTGGCATCCACCGTGCCGCCGATCACGCAGCCCCTCGCCGCCAACATGGTGGTGATCGGGCCGTTCGTTTCCGGCCTGAACAAGCCGGTCGACATCGCCACCCGCGCCGACGACCCCACGCTGTTCGTCGTGCAACAAGACGGCAAGATCATTCCGATTCGCAACGGCGCGCTCGGGTCCGCAGTGCTCGACATCGGCACGCAGATCTCCACCGGCAACGAGCAGGGACTGCTGGGTATGGCCTTCCATCCCACCGAACCATTCGCCTACGTCGACTACACGAACCCGATCGGCGACTCGATCATCGCCGAGTATCGGGTGAAGGCCGATGGCACCTTCGATGCAGCGACCGCACGCGTGGTGCTTGCCGTGAAGCAACCCTTCCCGAACCACAACGGCGGCAAGGTGGCCTTTGGCCCCGACGGCATGCTCTACATCGGATTCGGCGATGGCGGAGCGGGCGACGACCCGAACCGAAACGGCCTGAGCCTGAGCACGATGCTGGCCAAGATGCTGCGCATCAACCCGCTGCGCAGTGGCGACAAGCCGTACAGCGTTCCCCCCGACAACCCGTACGTGGATCTCGAGGGCGCGTTCCCCGAGATCTGGGCCAGTGGCCTGCGCAACCCGTGGCGCTTCGACTTCGACAGCGTCACCGGCGACCTCTGGATCGCCGACGTGGGGCAGAACCAGTGGGAGGAAGTGAACGTCGCTCGCGCCGCGGATGGCGGCGGCAAGGCCGCCAACTTCGGCTGGAGCGCCTGGGAGGGCTCGCACCGCTACAACGCCGACCAACCTGCCGGCGACCCTCAGCCGCCGATCTGGGAGTACCAGCACGGCGACGACGGGTGCTCGGTGTCGGGTGGAGCGGTGTACCGAGGTTCCGACATTCCGTCGCTCGTCGGTTGGTACATCGTGGCCGACTACTGCAGCGGAAAGATTTGGGCTCTGCAGCCCGGCAAGGGGAACACCCTCGCTGGCGCACCGCTCCAGATCGGTGTGGTGCCCAACCCCAGCGCCGTGGTGGACACACCCGACGGAGCGATGTACGTGCTGGGTGTTTCCGACGGCACCATCCGTCGCATCAGCCGACCCTGACGGATTACGCCACCCGTTCGAAGTGCACGGTGCGGGCTGCAGTATCCACGCCCACCAACTTCACCCGACACTCGTCGCCGGGATGAAGACCCTTGGCCTTCACCTTGGCGACCACCGCGATGTCGCGGAGTTGGATTCGGCTGTACTCGGGGTCGTCATCGATGACCACTGCCAGGAATGTCTGGCCCTCGTGCCCCTCGAGCAACACCGCCTCGGCCAGGTCGATCACCGCACGGTCGATCTGGCCACCCTTCGCAGCAGCACGAGCCATCGCGGTGGGTAAGCGCGGCAACGCCTCAGCAACCGCCGAGGGGACCTCTCGGCCGTTCGCCACCGCCAACACGGTCTGCACCACGTAACGGTCGGCCAAGCGCCGCAGCGGGGCCGTGGCGTGCGCGTACGAGGATGCCATCGCTGCATGCCAGGGAATGACACCATCTTCGAACGTTGTGTACGAGGCCCCACCACCGGCCCGACGGACGGCCAGCATGAACGCCGCCTGCTTGGCATCGTTCGCGTCGAGCGTGCGCGTGAAGTCGTCGAGGCCCTGGGCCTTCG
>CANHST010000041.1 GCA_947463235.1 Acidimicrobiaceae bacterium | reverse complement strand
TGGTGCTGCTCGCCATTGCCGGCGGTGTGCTGGCTTGGTACAACGCCCGGCCCGAGATGCGCACCGTTCCGCCGCTCGCCAACATGGAGCAGGGTGTGGCGCTGAACGCCGTG
Organism: Acidimicrobiaceae bacterium; assembly: GCA_947463235.1. Classification (GTDB taxonomy): domain Bacteria; phylum Actinomycetota; class Acidimicrobiia; order Acidimicrobiales; family Ilumatobacteraceae; genus UBA668. The sequence continues at coordinate 18,399 of CANHST010000041.1, read as the reverse complement.
GCAGGCGACTTCCAGGGCGTGCTGGCGCAGGAATCGAGCGAAACCGTCGCTGCGGGGCACGTGATCCGTACCGACCCGGCGACGGGTACCGAGCTCAAGAAGGACAGCGCGATCACGCTCTTCGTCAGCACCGGCCCTGCGCCGCGGGTCGTGCCGGAGCTGGCCGGAATGACCGTGGCCGATGCGTCGCAGCAGCTGATCGATCTCGGCCTGGTGGTCGAGGTCGATGATCCGGTCTTCGACGAGAAGGTCGCCAAGGACGTGGTGCTGAGCTGGACGGTGCCCGATTCTCCGGCACTCGTCGCCGGCGGCACCGTGGTGAAGGGGACGGCGGTCCGGCTGGTCGCTTCCGCCGGACCAGAGCCTCGATCCGTTCCCGACCTCACCGGTGCCACGCTCAAGGCGGCCCGAGCGTCGCTGGCGAAGCTGCAGTTGGTGCTGGTGGAGGGTGAAGCCGTCTACGACGACACGGCGCCGCGTGGCACGGCGGTGTCGCAGACACCTGCACCCGGCTCGTCGGCCGAACGCGACAGCAAGGTCACCGTGGTGTTCTCCAAGGGGCATGCACCGGTGAAGATTCCGGCCATCACGGAGACGACACCGGTACAGGTGCGGGCCACGTTGAAGGCTGCGGGCTTTGTGTTCGCCGGCTCGCAGGGCGATCCTTCTCTGCCCTTCATCGGGCTGAAGGTGGGCGGCAAGATGGTGAAGACCGGCCAGGAGTTCCCCTTCCACACCAAGGTGGCGGCCGTCTACACCGCGGCGGCGCCGGCACCCTGACGTGAGGCGGTGCGTCGGTGCTGCAATGTCGCGCCATGCTCACTAACGTGCGGGTTCCGGGCATCGAGGAGGTCTGCACGACATGGGTTCCCTGGAAGGTCGAGTTGCCATCATCACCGGCGCTGGGCGCGGCATCGGCCGCGAACACGCCCTGTACTTCGCCGCTGAGGGCGCCAAGATCGTGGTGAACGATCTGGGCGGCACCAACGACGGCTCTGGCGCCGACATCACCCCGGCACAGCAAGTGGTGGAGGAGATCCGCGACCTCGGCGGAGAAGCCGTGGTGAACGGCGACAACGTGGCGTCCTGGGAAGGCGCGCAGCGGATGATCAATCAGGCCGTGGAGACCTTCGGCGATCTCGACATCTTGGTGAACAACGCGGGCATCCTGCGCGACCGGGTGCTCGTGAACATGACCGAAGAGGAATGGGATGCGGTCATCGCCGTGCACCTCAAGGGTCACTTCGCGCCCAGTCGCTGGGCCGCCGCGTACTGGCGCGAACAGGCGAAGGCTGGGGTCGACAAGCCGCGCAACATCGTGCACACGAGCAGCACGTCCGGGCTGTTCGCGAACCCGGGGCAGAGCAACTACGGAGCTGCCAAGACCGGCATCGCCACGTTCAGCCAGATCATCGCCAAGGAACTCACCCGGTACAACGTGAAGAGCAACACGATCGCCCCCGGTGCTCGTACCCGCCTCACCCTGGCGACGCCGGGCCTGGAAGACATCATGAAGCCCAAGGTGAACGCGTTCGACCCTTGGGACCCTGCCAACATCTCGCCACTCGTCGCGTATCTCGCCACGTCGGACTGCGCGTTCAACGGCGAAACCTTCCTGGTGCAGGGTGGCTCGGTCACGATGGTCGAGAGCTGGGCCCGCGGTGCCCACGTCGAGCGCGACTCCAAGTGGACCGTCAGCGAACTCGCCGACGCGCTCGCTCCGCACGCCCGGCCGTGAGTACCCGCGGGTGACCGGCGAAGTCGAGGTCGCGCCCTGGCCGATCTTGTTGCGGCGGCGTCTGGCGCAGAAGGTCGGTATTCCCCATCGTTGGGCGGTGCTGTGGGTGGTGCTCGGTGGGCTGTTCACCACCGGTTTCACCATCACGTTGCTCGTGGTGTCGTTGGAGGGCATCGCCGAAGAGTTGGGCACCAGCACGAGGGTGCTCACCTGGGCCATTACCGGTCCGATGCTGGCGTTCGGCGTCGTCGGGCCCGCCTTCGGTAAGTCGGGCGACCTCTGGGGCCACAAACGCATCTTCGTGGGCGGCCTGTTCTTCGCTGCGGTCTTCGCCCTTGCATCTGCGCTGGCATGGAACGCTCCGTCGCTCATCCTGTTTCGCACGTTGAGCGCGACCGCCGGCTCGGCCTGTGGGCCCTCTGCCATGGCCTACATCAACCGGATGTTCGAGCCCACCGAGCGCGTGAAACCCCTGAGTTACTGGAGTTTCGTCACCGCCGGTTCGCCGGTGATCGGCGTGGTGGTCGGTGCGCCGTTGGTGGACACCATTGGCTGGCGGGCGATCTTCTTCATCCAGGCGCCGCTGTGCCTGGTGGGGTTCGTGGTGGCGCTGTGGTTGTTGCCACAGACCGAACGCATGGATGGCGTGAAGTTCGATGTGATGGGTTCGGCAACGCTCGGTGTGGGCGCTGCGTCATTGCTGGCGGCCATCAGCCAAGGACGATCCTGGGGCTGGACCAGCGCGCTCACGCTGGGGTTCCTCACGGTGTCGGTGCTGGCAACCGTGGCCTTCGTGTACGTGGAGCAACGGGCAGAGGCGCCGCTGGTGGTGTTGCAGTGGTTCCGTACCCGCAACGTGGCGTTTCCCGTCTCGAGCCAACTTCTCACGAACTTCGCCTACATGGGTGGGTTCTTCCTCATCCCTCAGGTGCTTGGCAAACCGCGTGGCATCGGGCTGTCAACGGCCACGGTGGGCCAACTGGTGATTGCCCGTCCACTGGCGTTCTCGATCATTGCGCCGCTTGCCGCCGTGGTGACGTTGCGGGTGGGTGAACGTGTCGCAGGGGTCGTCGGAGCCCTCGGGCTGGTGGTGTCGATGGGGATGTGGGCCACCGTCGGGCTGGATTCCAGCTTCCCCTTCATCATCGCTGCGACCGCGATGTCGGGTATTGGCCTCGGTATCGCCTCGCCGGCGCTCACCTCGTTGATGGCCAACGCCGTCGACGAGGCGGACCTCGGAGTGGCGGGTGCGTTACAACAGCTGATGAGCCAGCTCGGGGCGGTCCTCGGCGCAGCGGTGCTGGCGACGGTGAGCGTCACTGCGGATCACGACCACTTCGGGCCGTTTCACGCTGCGTTCCTCGTAGGAGCGGTGGTGGCGGCTCTGGGGGCTGTTGCAGCTGCGTTCGTGCGCAGTACGCCCCGCTGAACCGCCGCCGTTGCGCGAGGGTCTCGATGCCCCGGAGAGCACCGAAACCCTCGCAACGGGCAATCAGGCCGTGATGGCCTTGATCTCTTCGGCGATCTGCTTGGCAGTGTCGTCCTGGGGCATGCCGGTCTGCATGGCCATCATCTTCATCATGTCGCCCTGGACCTTGATCTTGCCGCCCATGAACGCCTGCATGCTGGCTGCCTGATCCTGCTCCACGAACAGTGCGCGGGCCGTGGCGTAGTCGGTGGTGACGGTGACGTCGGCCGGGTCGAGCTCGCCGAGTTCCATCACGACCTCGCCCGACGACGTGTCGAGGAAGGCCTTGACGGTGCCATCACCGAACGGCACGTCGGTGATGACCTGGTTCATGCGGATGCTGGCGGTGGGCTTGGCAGCCGTGTCGGCGTACTTCTCGCGGATCGCCTTGGCTGCGGACATCCATTCCTCGGACAGGAATTGGTGGCTCATTCGAATTGCTCCCTTGACATCGATGTGGGTGTCCAGAATGTATCCCTTCGGCGCCACCGACCTGCCAGCAGAGTGAACAGATCGTTCAAACCGTTTCCGATCGCTGGGCGATCCCGGTAACGATGGGTCAATGGCACGAATTCTGGTCACCGAGGAGATTGCCGAGGGAGGGCTCGACCGCCTCCGCGCGGCCGGGCACGAGGTCGTGGTGGAGCTGGATCTCGCTCGCCTGCTCGAGTCCGTGAAGGGTGCACATGCGCTGATCATTCGCTCGGCCACCCAGGTGACAGCCGAGGTGCTCGAGGCAGGCAGCGACCTCGTGGTGGTGGGTCGCGCCGGCATCGGACTCGACAACGTCGATGTAGAGGCTGCCACCCGTCGCGGTGTGATGGTGGTGAACGCTCCGCAGAGCAACATCGTGTCGGCCGCAGAACACACGATGGCGCTGTTGCTCTCGCAGGCTCGCAACGTGCCCCAGGCCCACGCTGCGCTGATCGCAGGTCGGTGGGAACGGGCACGCTGGGAAGGTGTGGAGCTGGCCGACAAGACGCTGGCCATTATCGGTCTGGGGCGCATCGGCAAGCTCGTGGCAGATCGGGCGAAGGCGTTCGGAATGCGTCTCGTCGCGTACGACCCCTTCGTCTCCGCCGAACGGGCTCGCCAGATGGGTGTGGAACTGCTGGCGCTCGATCAGGCGGTGGCCGAAGCCGACTTCCTCACCGTGCATCTTCCGCGTACCAAGGAGACCACGGGTCTCATCAACCGCGACCTGCTGTTGAAGGCCAAGCCGTCGCTGCGGGTGATCAACGTGGCTCGTGGCGGGATCGTCGACGAGCAGGCACTGGCTGACTGTGTGCGCGACGGCATCATCGCCGGCGCGGCCGTCGACGTCTTCGTCACCGAACCCACCACGTCGTCGCCGCTGTTCGAACTCGACAGCATCGTGGTCACGCCGCACCTCGGTGCCAGCACTCGCGAGGCACAGGACAAAGCAGGCGACACCATTGCCGACATGGTGCTCTTGGCGCTCGCCGGTGATTTCGTTCCGTTTGCCGTGAACGTCGACGCTGCGGAGGCGAACGAGACGCTGCGCCCGTTCCTTCCGCTCGCCGAAGGTCTTGGCCGCCTGTTCTCATCGCTCACAGCCGGGTCGATGCATGAGGGTGCGTCGCCGGTCATCGAGGTCTGCACCGAGGGCGATATCGCCGGGTACGACACCCGCATTCTCGGGCTGGCCGCGCTGAAGGGCTTCTTCTCGGTCATCACCGACGAACAGGTCACATTCGTGAACGCCCCGCAGTTGGCCAAGCAGGCTGGCATCGAGGTGCGCGACGTGAACTCCGCGACGTCGGCCGACTTCGTGAACCTGCTCACCCTGCGCGGCATGGGCCACAGCATCTCGGGCACGCTCGTGGGCCGTCGCAGCGATCAGCGCATCGTGATGATCGACGATCACCACTTCGACGTGCCGCCTGCGGAGCACTTGATGATGGTGAAGAACGACGACCGTCCCGGTGTGATCGGCACGGTGGGCACGCTGCTCGGCAATGCCGGTGTGAACATCGACGACATGGATGTGGGTCGCGCTGCGCAGCCGGGAACCGCGGTCATGCTCATTGCTCCCAGTGCTGCGGTGCCAGCCGAGGTGATCGACGAACTTCGTGGTGCCCCGGGCATCACCTCGGTGGTGCAGCTCGCCGGCTGACCCCTCGCTCGGCGCTCAGCGGGGGCCGTGCGAGCGGATCGCGTCGCGTGTGGCTACCGCTTCGGCGTGCGCTGCTTCGGCGAAGTCGGCGCCCTTCGAGGCGTACAACACGGCTCGCGACGAGTTGATGACCATGCCGTAGCCGGTGCTGTCGGTGCCCGCCTGCACCGTCGCCTGCACATCGCCACCCTGAGCGCCCACGCCGGGCACCAGCAGCGGTAGATCACCGACGATGGAGCGAACCTGTTGGAGTTCGTCGGGATAGGTGGCACCCACCACCAGTCCGCAGTTGCCGATCTCGTTCCACTCGGTGGCCACCCGCCGCGCCACGTGGAGGTACAGGGGTTCGTCGCCGACGTTCAACGACTGGAAGTCGCCACTGCCGGGGTTACTCGTGCGGCACAGGACGAACACACCGCCATCGGGGTGGCGCAGAAACGGCTCCACGCTGTCGGTGCCGAGGTAAGGGTTCACGGTCACCACGTGGGCGCCGTATCGATCGAATGCTTCGTGCGCGTACTGCTCGGCCGTGCTGCCGATGTCGCCGCGCTTGGCATCGAGAATCAGCAGCACATTCGGGTGCCGGTCGCGAATGTGTGTGCACAGTTGCTCGAGTTCGCGCTCGGCACCGACCGCCGCAAAGTAGGCGATCTGGGGCTTGAAGGCGCACACGGTGTCGGCCGTCGCATCGACGATCGCCGTGCAGAAATCGAGCACCGAACCATTCACGACATCGGGAAAGCGTGACGGGTCGGGGTCGAGCCCTACGCAGAGCATGGAGTTCGACTGCGCCCAAGCGCGGCGCAGCGTGTCGTGGAAGGCCATGCGGCCGACTCTACCCAGCTGTGGTGGTGGCGGTGTGGGCCGCTGCCTCGGCCTTGCGTTTGCGTGGTGTGTAGGTGAGCGCCCGGAACAGGGTGAGACCGAAGACCAGTTCGATCACGAGCAGCGCCACCCACTGCACCAGTTTGTTGGCCCGGTCGGCACCGCTTTGGAAGCCGTGCACCGTGCCCACGACGAACAGTGGGTAGGCGAGCAGGTGCACCATGTGCCAGATGCGCCGGGGCATCTTGCGCATCAGCCAGGAGGTGATCTGTACGGCGATCACCATGTAAAAGGCCACTACGCCCCACGTGACGGCGCCCGGTTTCCAGTCGCTGGTCATCGGGATGAAGATTTCTTTCCAGCCGAAGTGGACATAGTTGTCGGCCACGAGGCCGGCAAGGTGCACAAAGGTGAAGACGAAGGCGAGCAGGCCGAGATAGCGGTGCAAGTCGAGCAGCCATGCAGGAATACCGCGTCGTCGTAGGAGACGGCTGGACAGTGTGATGCCCCAGACGATGCTGGCGGCGACGAGCGCCCAGGCGATGAGACCACTTGCTCGGCTGACGTACCAGGCCAATTTTTCGGTGACGGCGATCACGCCCCGCAACCTACCTTGAGCACCTCGGCCTCGGTGACGATCCAGCCGTCGACTCCGAAGCTGTCGAGTAATTCCATTCCTTTGCTGCTGCCGGCGACCACCACGGCTTTGGCCAACGCCTCGGCTCGGGCGGCGCTCAGCGCTGCAACGGCGACCGCGACCACATCGGTGTCGGCCGGTGCCCCGGTGGTGGGGTCGATGAGGTGGTGCGCTGCGCTGCCGTCGCCTCGCTGCCAACGACGCATGCGCGGCGTGCTCATCACCAGACCACCCATCGAAAGGGGGAAGTGGTCGAACGGCTCGTCGGTGTCGGGGTGATGCAGCGGAACCTGCCATCCGCCGGCGGGTACGTCGCCGGCCACCGCGATGTCGCCGCCCATGCAGACGTAGGCGCCAGCGGCACCCAGGCCGAGCAATTCGCCGGCCAGCATGTCGGCGGCGAGACCCTTGCCGAGTCCACCGAGGTCGAGGCGCAGGCCCGCTGGGAGCCATACGGCCTCATCGTCGCGCCGCAACTGCATGCCGCGCAGGCCGGGTGTCGAGCCCGAGGTCGTTGGCGGAGGTGGCGACTCGTCGATCTCTCGGAACGTGCGGTCGTAACCCCACTGCTCCAGCGCCGTGCGCACGGATGGGTCGAAACGGCCTTCGGTCTCTTCGTGGAGTCGGGCACTCCACCGCAGGGCCGTGAAGAGTTCGTGGCTGACGCGGACCCATTGTTCTGGCCGCTGGTGCAAGCGGTTCAGTTCGCTGTCGGGCTGAAAACGACTCCAGCTGTGCTCGAGTTCGCGTAGGCGGTTGAAGGCGAGCGGGGCCAGCGTTGCCGGTCCGTCGAACATCAACTCAGCTGTGCTGCCCATCACGTTCGCAGCGGTGCGGTGCCACGTGCGGGTATCGACGAGGGTGACGCTCACGGCTACGGGCACTTGCTCCCGGTGCACGCCGGCGGCTTGGGCTGGGTGGTCACCGGGGCGGGTGCTTGGGTGGTCACTGGGGCGGGTGCTTGGGTGGTGACCGGGGCGGGCGCTTGGGTGGTGACCGGGGCCTTGGGCTGCGTGGTCGCCGGGGCAGGAGCCGGAGCCTTGGGCTGGGTGGTGACCGGGGCGGGTACCTGAGCCGAGGTGTTCTTGGGCTGGGTGGTGGCCGGCGCGGGAGCCGGTGCGGGAGCCTTGCCGGGGGCCGGCGTGGCCACCGGGGCGGCTGCCGAGCCACCAGCCGGTGTGCCGGCAGGTGCCGGTGCCGGTGCTGCGCCCGGGACGGTGAGCACGGTCGGTGCGGTGGGGTCGAGTGGGAGGGTGCTGGCCGTCGGATCGATGGGCACCGTGACCCCGGCGGGAACCGTTTCGCCTGTCACCAGCGTGCTGGCGGTCGGGTCGACGCCGACGGGCAACGTCGTGGCCGGCGGCGCAACGGGGTTACCGAACTGATCCACGTACACGGTCTGCACCACGGTCTCGCTGGGTGCCGCAGCATCGGGGGCGGGAGCGTTCGAGGCCGCTGCGTGCATGTCGGCTTGGGCCAGCGCGGTGATCGTACCGAGGAAGCCGGAGGTGGCCAGGCCGGTGGCGATCACGCGCCCGGCGGCTGCTGCGTGGCGGCGGCGACCCTTGGTGACCGGCAGATTCGTGGTGCGGTCGACCACGCGGACCTCGGGCGTGGCTGCGGCGACGGCGGCTGCGTTCATCGGAACGGAGGCGTTTCCGGCAGCGGCGGCCTGTGTTGCCTGGGCCACGGTGATGGCGATGGGCTGCGTGTAGCGCACCGGCTGGTACTGAGCCGGCGGCGCCCATGCGGGCTGGCCCGCAGAAGCTACGGCGGGGGCCGCCACGGTGAGCGTGGGCGCCACCGTTGCAACCTGCGGCGTCGCTGCCGGCTGGGCGCCGGGGCTGCGACCGGCGGCGCTGCCACCGCGTCGCTGGGCGAGCTTGGCGACGCGGGCCGCCTGTTCAGGGTCGAGCTCAGTGCTCACAGTTCCACACTCCATTGTCTTCGAGTTGTCCGTTGACGCAGTTCGGCGGCTTCGGGGGGATGGGCTTGCCCACCGGCCAGTTGGCCGGTACGCCTCTGGGCAAGGTCGACGTCGTCGCCGCTGCGGTCGTCGTCGTCACCACCGGCTTGGCGGTGGTGGGCGGAGTAGTTGCCACCGTGGTGGCAGGGGCCGGCACGGTGGCATGCGTGGTCACCGGTGCGGGCTTCGTGGTGGTGGCCGTCGACCGTTCGGTCGTGGAGGGCCACGTCACCTGCGGCGCCGCCGTGGTGACGGTGGTCGCCTGGCTCGGTGACCAGCTGGTGTTCTGGCTTGGCGCCGCTGCGGACGGGGTCGACGGGGCGGTGACAGCGGAAATCGGGGTGGCAGCAGGGGCGGTATCAGGCGCCGTTTCGGCTGGCATCGCCGCAACGGGCACGGTCTCGGTGACGAGTTCGGTGCCGATCGTGTTGCCATCGGAATCCACCACCACGACCACTCGGGTCACGGTCTGTGCGGCAGGCACGGGTGCCATCGTCGGTGCGTTCGTGGCAGAAAGGCCGAGGATGTCGGTGCCGCCGAGAGCGGCGAAGCACACCGTGCCGATCCCGAATGTCACGGCCGCAGCCCCAGCCGCGGCCAGTGCCAGTCGTCGTTCCATGTTGCACCCGCCCTTCTGGTCTTGAGTTGCCAGAAAGATCGGTCTTAGGACTCCGGCCCTCAAACCAAGGAATGGTAAAGATTTGTCGCAGGGAGCGCTTGGTCGCCATGCGACCCCACTGGCTCAGAGCGCGCGCTCTCCGATGATCAGCACACTGTGTCCAGCGCTGTTCCGTGAGCTGTTCAGCCCTCGATGGTGATGGCAGCCGTGGGGCACATGTCCACGGCCGTCTGCACCTTGTCGCGCAGTTCCTCGCCCGGTGATTCCTGGAGCACGTAGAGGTAGCCGTCCTTGCGTACCTCGAAGACTTCGGGGCACACCTGCATGCAGGCTCCGGTGCTCGCGCACACGTCGTAGTCGACAGTCACCTTCATCGGTCGTTCTCCTGGCTCGTGAATGGAATCGGCTCGATGGAGACGCTAGTCGCGCTCCTCAGCCGTGGTGACGTTCGTGAGCGTTCAGTACGGCTCGCAACGCCGCGGTGATGGTGCTCGGATCGGAACCGACGCCCCACTTCACCCCACCACCGGCCACGCTGGTCTCCACATACGCGACGGCGGTGGCCTGTGAACCCTGTCCCATCGCGTGTTCGGCGTAGTCGAGGACGTCGATGGTGCTGCCGAGGCCGGTGCGCAGTGCATGCACGAACGCATCGATCGGGCCGTTGCCATCGCCGGTCACCGTGACCGGTTGGCCCTCGGCTACCAACTGCGCGGTGATGGACGTGGTGCCCGTGGTGCTGTCGCTGCGCAGTTCGTGGCTGGTGAGCGTGAAGCGCGGTGCCTCGGGCAGGTACTCGTCCTGGAACGCGGTCCACATGATCAGCGGGCTGATCTCGGTGCCCGTGTCCTCGGTGATGTGTTGAATGGTCTTGGAGAACTCGATCTGCAGTCGGCGCGGCAGGTCGAAGCCGTGCTCCGACTTCATCACGTAGGCCACCCCGCCCTTACCGCTCTGGCTGTTCACGCGGATCACGGCTTCATAGCTGCGGCCGAGGTGCTTGGGGTCGAGCGGCAGATACGGGACGCCCCACACCGGGTACTCGCCTCCGTTGGCTTCCGCCGCCTTGTTGAGGGCCTCGAAGCCCTTCTTGATGGCGTCCTGGTGGCTCCCGCTGAACGCGGTGTACACCAGATCGCCCACCCACGGATGGCGTGGGTGCACCGGCAGTCGGTTGCAGTATTCCGCCACCCGGCGCAGGGCGTCGATGTCGGTGATGTCCAGTTCCGGGTCGACACCGTTCACGAAGAGGTTGATGGCGAGGTTCACCACATCCACGTTGCCGGTGCGCTCACCGTTGCCGAACAGCGTGCCCTCGACGCGGTCGGCGCCCGCCAGCATGCCCATCTCGGCAGCCGCAGTGCCGGTGCCCCGATCGTTGTGAGGGTGCAGGCTGATGACCACGCTCTCGCGATCGCGAATGTGTCGGCCGAACCACTCGATCACGTCGCCGTACACGTTCGGCGTGTAGCACTCCACCGTGGCGGGCAAGTTGAGGATGATCGGCCGCTCCGGCGTGGGTTCGATCACGTCCATCACGGCTTGGCAGATCTCGATGGCGTACTCGGGCTCGGTGAGCGTGAAGCTCTCGGGGGAGTACTCGTAGCGAATGTCGGTGCCCGGCAGCGTGGCCTCCAGCTTCTTGCACAGGCGCGCGCCGTTCACGGCGATGTCGATGATGCCCTGCTGATCCAGACCGAACACCACCTCTCGCTGCAGCGGGTTGGTGGAGTTGTAGAAGTGCACGATGGCCCGGGGAGCGCCCTGCAGGCATTCGTAGGTCCGCTCGATCAGTTCCTGACGACATTGCACCAGCACCTGGATGGTCACATCGTCGGGAATCAGATCCTCTTCGATCAACTGACGCACGAAGTCGAAGTCGGGCTGGCTCGCCGACGGGAAGCCGACCTCGATCTCCTTGAAGCCCATCTTCAGGAGCGCATCGAACATCCGACGCTTGCGCTGCGGGTCCATGGGGTCGATCAGGGCCTGGTTGCCGTCGCGGAGATCCACGCTGCACCATGTCGGCGCCTTCTCAACCACCCGGTCCGGCCACGTCCGATCGTGGAGCACCACCGGCAGGACGCGTTGGTACTTCTCGAACGGCATCTTCTTCGGGGTGACGGGCTGGGGAGGCATCTCGGTTCGGTTCTTTCGCGTCGGGGTCTGGTGTGGGGGAGTGGGCCGGAAAAAGCAAGAAGCCCCGGCCGTTTCGGCTGGGGCTGTGGGCAAGCGCGGGGTATGCGGCGCTTGCCCTACATAAGAAGCAGGAGGCCGCTGGTGCGAGTCATCGGCCCAAGTCTGCCCAGAACGACGGCGAATGTCAACGCAGCAGCGCCAAGAGCGTCATCGCGTCCTGCGCCACCGAGCCACCAGGACTGAGTCGCAGTTCCGGCGCGGTGGGTGCTTCATAGGGGTCGTCGACACCGGTGAAGTGACTGATCTGACCGGCGCGGACCTTGGCGTAGAGGCCCTTCGGGTCGCGCTGCTCGCAGATCTCCAGCGGAACATCGAGGTGCACCTCGATGAAGTGGACGCCAGCGTGGAGATGGCGGTCACGCACCAGGTCGCGATCGGCCCGGTATGGGCTGATCACCGGCACCACAACCACATTGCCGAGCCGAGCGAGAAGGATGGCCACCTCTCCGACTCGCCGCACGTTCTCCGCACGGTCCTCGCGGCTGAAGCCCAGGTCGGCGTTCAACCCTTGGCGCAGATCGTCGCCATCGAGAATGCAGGCCCGGGCGCCCCGAGCCTCGATGAGCTGCACCAGCTCCCCGGCCAGCGTCGTCTTCCCCGACCCGGAGAGGCCGGTGATCCAGACCGTGGTGGCAGTGCTCATCGTCCGCGCTCGGCGATCATGCCGGCCGCCACCGTGGCGTTCGTCTGCTCGTCGATGAGAATGAACCCGCCGGTGGTGCGGTTGCGGTGGTAGTCGTCGACGAACAGCGGTGCAGTGGTGTGCAGGGCGATGCGGCCGATGGCGTTGAGGCCTAGTTCGGTGGCCTCGGTGTTGCGATGCAGGGTGCTGATATCGAGTTCGTATCGGAGGTCGGTGACCACCGCGCGCACCGTGCGGGTGGTGTGCTGCAGGGTGTACATCGCTCTGGGACGTAGCGGCGCACGATCGTCCATCCAACAGATCATCGCGTCGAGGTCCTGAGTGACCACCGGGTGGTTGTTGGGCCGAACGATCATGTCGCCGCGTGAGACGTCGACATGATCGGTGAGGCGCACCACCACAGCGTCGCCGGATCGAGCTTCGGTGCACGGGCCATCGAACCCGTCGATCGCAGCGACGGTGGTGGGCAGGCCACTCGGCAGTACCACCACGTCGTCGCCGACTCGCAGCGAGCCACCAGCCATCGTGCCGGCGTACCCTCGGAAATCGTGGTGCTCGGTGGTCCGTGGCCGGATGACGTACTGCACCGGGAAGCGGGTATCGATCAGATTGTGATCGCTGGCGGTGTACACCGTTTCGAGGTGGCGCAGCAGCGACGTGCCCTGGTACCACGGCATGTCGGGGCTGCGATCGACCACGTTGTCGCCGTTCAGTGCGCTGATCGGGATGAACGTGACGTCGCGGAGTTCGAGCTTGGCAGCGAACTCGGTGAACTGGTCGATGACCGCCTGGAATGCAGCTTCGTCGTTGCCCACCAGATCCATCTTGTTCACGCAGATCACCAGGTGGGGCACGCCGAGGAGCGACACCAACAGTGTGTGACGGCGGGTCTGTTCCACCACACCATGCCGGGCATCGACCATCACGATGGCCAGATCGACGTTCGACGCACCGGTGACCATGTTGCGCGTGTACTGGATGTGCCCGGGGCAGTCGGCGATCACAAAGCTGCGTCGAGGCGTGGCGAAGTATCGATAGGCAACATCGATCGTGATGCCCTGCTCGCGCTCGGCTCGCAGGCCATCGGTGAGCAGCGCGAGGTCGGCAACGTCGTCGCCGCGACGCCGGCTCACGGCGGTGATGTGTTCCAGTTGATCGTCGAAGATGGCTTTGCTGTCGAGGAGCAGTCGGCCGATCAGGGTGCTCTTGCCATCGTCGACCGATCCGACGGTGGCGAACTTCAACGTGGTGGACATCAGAAGTAGCCCTGACGCTTGCGGTCTTCCATGCCTGCCTCGCTGATGCGATCATCGGCACGAGTGGCGCCACGTTCGGTGACACGGGCGGTCGCCGTCTCGGCGACGACCTCGTCGTAGTTGGCGGCGGTCGATTCGATGGCGGCTGTGCACGACGCGTCGCCCACCGTGCGGAAGCGCACGGTGGTCTCGAACGGCTCCTCGTTCGGTAGCCGCTCCACGAACGGCGTGGCCGCCATCAGCATGCCGTCGCGGCGGAACACCTCCCGTCGGTGAGCGAAGTAGATCGATGGCAGTTCGATGCGTTGCTCGCGAATGAACTCCCAGATGTCGAGTTCGGTCCAGTTGCTCAGCGGGAACACCCGAAAGTGCTCGTTCATGCGGTGGCGCCCGTTGTACAGACCCCAGAGTTCGGGCCGCTGCTGCTTCGGATCCCACTGCCCGAATTCGTCGCGATGGCTGAACACGCGCTCTTTGGCCCTCGCCCGTTCCTCGTCGCGGCGAGCGCCTCCGAACACAGCGTCGAACCGGTGCTCGGTGATCGCGTCGAGCAGGGTCACCGTCTGCAGCACGTTGCGGCTCGATCGCGGCCCCTGCACATCAGCCACACGCCCGCTGTCGATCGACGCCTGGACCGACGCAACGATCAGTTGTACCCGGCATTGCTCCACCATCCGGTCGCGGAACTCGATGACCTCGGGAAAGTTGTGGCCGGTGTCGACGTGCATGATCGGAAACGGGAGCGCCGCCGGTCGGAAGGCAGCGAGCGCGAGGTGCAGCATCACCACGGAGTCCTTACCGCCGCTGAACAGGAGCGCTGGGCGCTCGAACTGCGCAGCAGCCTCCCGGATGATGCTGATGCTTTCGTCAACGAGAGGGCGAGCGACCATGAGTGGTCACAGCCTATTCACTCAGATGTTGCCAAAGGTAGGTAGACGGTGAAGGTGGTTCCCTGACCAGGAGCGGTCTCCAGCTGCACGTGCCCCCCGTACTGGTGGGCGAGTCCGTGCACCGTGGACAGGCCGAGACCGGTTCCGGAACGATCGGTGAGCTCCCGGCCGCTGAAGAAGGGCTCCCAGATTCGGCTGGCGATGTGCGGTGGCACACCATCGCCCTGGTCGCTCACGCTGATGGCGACGTGTGGCGCGTACTGCGGTTGATCCAGAAGGTGGCAGTAGGCCCTGTCCGCGAGTCGAGCCGCGACGCGCACCGTTCCGCCCACCGGAGATGCGTCCCTGGCGTTCGTGACCAGGTTGAGCACGATCTGCTGCAGGTGTGATTCATCAGCCACTACCGCGAGTTGCTGGTCGGCGTACTCGCGATCGAGCGCCGCACGCGGATGAGTGACACCGTGGAGGATCGGCTCGAAGTTGCGAAGGAACTGGTCGATGTGAAGCCGGCGCGGAGATCCCTGACGGCCGCGGGCGAACGACAGCAGGCTGGTGGCCAGTTCGGCAGCGCGTTGCGATGCCACCTGGGCCGTGTCGAGTGCGATGCTCTCGCCCACCTGGCTCCGTGCTCGCTCGATGTTGCCCGACACGATCATCAGCAGGTTGTTGAAGTCGTGGGCGATCGAACCAGCGGTGCGGCCGAGGGTCTCCAAGCGCTCTCCGGAGGCGAGACGATCGAGCAAGCGTTGCTGGTCGCTGATGTCGGCAATGATGCCGATGTGCCCCTCCCTGCCGGAGGGGCTGAGGCGTCGGGCGATGCGTACTGATGCCACGAACTCCGATCCGTCGGCGCGGAGCAGGCGGAGCGTTCCCTCGTGATGCCCGTGCAACCCGAGGTTCTTGGCAATCTGTACGGCATTGGGGGCCTCGTCGGGGTGAAGGCTCATCGCCCACGCCGTGAAGGTACGCAGTTCGTGCAGCGGCCGACCCATCATCACTGCGGCGTTCGGGCTGACGAAGTCGAGTTGGTCCTCGCCCTCCTGGGAGACCAGGACCGTGAGCGGCAGGTCGTCGATCAGTGAGGCGAATCGGTGGTCGGCCTCGGCGAGGCTGTCGAGCAGCACCTTGTCCTGGGTGCGGTCGATCGTGAGCTCCACCAGGGTGTCGCCTACCCGCCGCAGCATTTCGGTGGCCGATGTCCATGGGGCCACGGATGGGTCCACCGTGAGCATGCGCGCAGTGGGCTGCCCGTTCCACGCACTGCGGGCTGCCAGCAGCCAGTCGTCGAGGTCGTAGTAGACGGACGCAACGCGTGTGCCCACCTTCAACCCCTCCTGGTTCAGCCACATCCGTCGCGAGGCAACATTGGTCCAGTTGATCTCGGCATCGCTGAACGAACCGTCAGGGTCGAGGATGGGCCGCAACAACACCACGCCGGCATCCAGACCGTCGAGGAGGTCGTGGAAGTTGTACTCGGAGGCCTCTGCAGCCTGCTCCTTCGTCACGATGTCGGTGAGGTCCTCGTACTCGACGATGAGCAACGAATCGGTGATGGTGACCGTGCCGCCGAATGTGCGGTCTTGCCCGTTGACCTCCATCGTGACGCTTGGCTGGCTGAGCGGCACGCCCGGCTGTTGGAGCGCCAGGTTCGCCGTGATCGTGGTGGGGTGGGTGGCCCACCGGTCGCCGAACAACTCCAGCAGCGTGATGCCCGGCACCACTCGTGGATTGAAGTCCAGGACCTTGTTGGTGATCCACAGCACCGTGCCGTCGACGAACACGCCGTCGACGAAGACGGGCTTGACCGCGGCGACCGCCCGGGTGGACGTCAGGCCGATCTGACCGAGTATCTCCCGCAGGATGCTCGGATCGTCCATCAGCCCATCATCCACGGACGGAACGTATCAACATCGAGGAGTTGCCGCATCCACGAGGTTGCATGTCACGCTGGGGAGCACCCATCCGGGTGCTCGACTCATTCAGCGAGGGCCGGCGTGAGCGCCGCGAGCTGGCTGTCCAGCGTGGCGGCTTCGGCAGCCGCGTACATGGTCTGCCAGTCGTACGAAATGCCCTTGCGGCCCTGCTGCGAGCTGAAGGTGGTGGTCTCCGTGTAGTCGTTCATTGCCGCCCCTTTCGACGCTGATGGAGAAAGCGAAGGGGACCATAACGACGCCGCTGAACGGATTGCTACTCACTGTTGCAACTGATAGTGGGACTGATCGGCCGGTCAGTCTGACCGACTGGTCCATCAGCGAAGGGTCGGTGGCCGGCGGGGCGTTGGGGCTATCTTGTCGTCGTTCCATGAACATTCGCTCGCTCCTTCGAGGCCACCGCTCGGCCACCATCACCATGGCCGTTGCGTCCACCTTGGGAGGACTCGCAGAGGCAGCGTTTCTCGTGGTGGTCACGCGGCTTGCGCTGGCCGTCACTGCTGGCGACGACCGTGCGGCGCTCGTGATGGAGCGCACCACTTCGATCGGGGCCGGGCTGTGGGTGGCTGCGGCGCTGGTGGTGTTGCGATTCGTGCTCGCCTGGTTGGCGAACCGGATCGCTGCCGACATGAGCGTGCGGGTGGCATCGGATCTGCGTCAGCAACTTGCGGCTGCGTTCCTCGGGGCGTCGTGGGCGAAGCAGCAGCGCGACCGGGTGGGCCGACTGCAGGAACTGATGACCGCGTACGCCACGTCGGGCTCGCAGGTGGTGGCAAGTTTCGCGAGCGCGCTCACTTCGGCGTTCAGCCTGCTGGCGATGCTTGCACTGGCCATCGCCGTCAGTCCGGTGGGAGCACTCGTGGTGATTGCCGCGGTGGCGGTGCTCGGTATGGCGCTGCGCCCGGTGCGGGCTCGTCTGCAGCGCCGATCGCAGGAGACCGCCGAGACGGGTATGGAGTTCGCCACTGGGCTCGGGGAGATGGCCAACCTGGGTTTGGAGCTGCAGGTCTTCGGTGTGCAGCACGAGGTGGGAGCCCGTATGCGCCGCCTCATCGACGACAACGGCGAACACAGCCGTGGCCTCACGTCGTTGCGTGGGTTGGTGCCGCACCTCTACACCACGCTCGCGTTTGCTGCGCTCATCGGGGCGCTCGCCATGGCCTCGTGGAGTGACACGGCGAACATCGCCTCGCTCGGCGCCGTGATGCTGGTGATGCTGCGATCGCTCGCCTACGGCCAGCAACTGCAGGTGTCGTGGGCAGCGGTCACCACCGCAGGGCCCTACGTCAACGAATTGGAAGACGAGATCCGTGGCTACCGCGAAGCCGCGGTGGTGGACGACGGCGTGCCGCTGGAGCAGCTCGGAGATCTGGAGTTTCGAGGCGTCTCGTTCGAGTACACATCGGGTGTGCCGGTGCTGGCTGACGTGGATCTCGCCATTCGTCAGGGCGAGGTGGTGGGCATCATCGGCCCGTCGGGTAGTGGCAAGACCACCTTGGTGCAGTTGATGCTCGGCCTGCGTTCGCCCACGGTCGGTTCGGTGATGGCGCACGGCCAGCCCGTGCAGGCGTACCGCCGCGCCGACTGGGTGCGACGCGTCACGTTCGTGCCGCAGCAACCTCGGCTCATCCGTGGCTCGATCGCCGACAACATCCGGTTCATGCGCCCCGGTGTGAGCGACGAAGCAGTGGAGCGCGCCGCGCGTCTGGCGCACCTTCACGACGACGTGGTGGCCATGCCCGGCGGATACGACCGCGAGGTGGGCGAGGCCGGTGGCAACCTCAGCGGTGGCCAGCAGCAGCGAGTGTGCATCGCCCGAGCGTTGGTGGAGGACCCGCAATTGCTGGTGCTCGACGAGCCCACCAGCTCGCTGGATGGTCGTTCGGAGGTTGTCGTGCGCGAGACGCTCGCAGAGTTGGGCGAGCGGATGACCGTGGTGATCATCGCCCATCGAATGAGCACGCTCGACATCTGCGACCGCCTGATGGTGGTGCAGGACGGCAGGGTGGTGGCGTTCGATGCACCTGAGCGGTTGCGTGCCGACAGCGAGTTCTATCGCGAGGTCACCGGCGCAATGGCGCCCTGATCGC
>CANHST010000040.1 GCA_947463235.1 Acidimicrobiaceae bacterium | reverse complement strand
TTTCGTGATCACGAGTTGCTGAAGGTGCCAGCACACGGGATCGCGGCGCTCGGTATCGCCCGCACCTTCCAAAACCTTGCGCTGTTCCCCACGATGACGCTGCTGGAAAACGTGATGGTGGGTGCGCACAGCCAGGGCAAGGTGGGGTTTGCCCGGGGCATCCTCCGGCTCGGTGCAGCGAAGGACAATCGCCGGACGCGCGACTTTGCGGGAGATCTGTTGCAGGAACTCGGCCTCGGCGACCTCGCATTTCGCCAGGCGGCGGGGCTTCCGTTCGGCACGCTGAAGCGGTTGGAGATCGCACGGGCGTTGGCTGCCAAGCCCACCTTCCTGCTGATGGACGAACCAGCCAGTGGCCTGGCTCACGGCGAGGTCGACGAACTCGGCGACACCATTCGTCACATTCGCGATCAGTTCGACCTCACCGTGCTGCTGGTCGAGCATCACATGAGCATGGTGATGAGCATCAGCGATCGCGTGGTCGCGATGGAGTTCGGGCGCAAGATCGCCGATGGCACGCCTGCTGAAGTGCAGAACGATCCGCACGTCATCGAGGCCTACCTTGGGAGCACGGCATGAGCCTGTTGCGAGCCCAGGGCCTCACCGCCGGCTACGGCCCGGTGACGGTGCTGAATGCGATCGATCTCGAGGTGAACGAAGGCGAGATCGTGGTGATCCTCGGTGCGAACGGCGCCGGCAAGACCACCACGATGCGCGCTGTCAGCGGCACCATTCCTCGCAGCGGGGTGGTGGAGTTCGACGGTCACGACATCAGCCGCACTTCGCCCGACGCCATCGTGCGGCACGGCTTGGCGCAGGTGCCCCAGGGGCGTGGCACATTCCCCGAACTGTCGGTCGAAGACAACCTCCGTGCCGGTGCCATCACCCGTCGAGATGGTGCGGGTGCTGTCGCCGCCGATCTGCAGCGCTGGTTCGAACAGTTCCCGCGCCTCGCCGAGCGTCGGTCGCAGCGCGCAGGCAGCCTCAGCGGCGGCGAGCAACAGATGCTGGCCATCGCTCGTGCGTTGATGAGCCGACCGAAGCTGTTGCTCTGCGACGAGCCCAGTCTCGGCTTGGCGCCATTGATCACGAAGGAGTTGTTCGAGGTGATCGAACGGCTGAACGCTCAGGAAGGCCTCTCGGTGCTGCTGGTGGAACAGAACGCCAACCTGGCGATGCACATGGCCAGCCGGGTGTATCTCCTCGAGACGGGCCGCATCGTGGCATCTGGTTCAGCAGCCGAACTCAGCGCGGACGACACCATCCGCAAGGCGTATCTGGGGTTCTGATGGAACTGTTCCTGCAACGTCTGGCCGACGGCCTCAGCCAGGGCAGCGTGTATGCGCTGATGGCGCTCGGCCTGGTGATCATCTACCGCGGCACCGGCCACCTGAACTTCGCGCAGGGTGAGATGGCGCTGTTCTGTACCTACGTGGTGTACCAGTGCGGCGAGTGGGGTATTCCCATCGGCCTGGCGCTGCCCATCGGCATGGTGGTGGGCTTCGCGCTCGGCGCCGTCACCGAGGTCGCCCTCATCAGGCCCGTAGCGAAGAAGTCGCCGTTCGCCGTGTTCATCGTGACCCTGGGCTTGTTCCAGTTCCTCAACTGGCTCGACGGCGCGATCTGGCGCGACCAACCGCTGCCGAACAGCGGTGTGGGCAGTGTGCAACAGCAGTTCCCCAGCCTCTTCCCGAGCAAGGACACCGACTTCATCACGATCTTCGGCGCCGACATCAAGCTGCAGTCGGTCGGTGTGTTCGTGTTGGTGCTCGCCCTCACCGGTGCGCTGTTCCTGCTCTTCAACAAGACCAAGCTCGGTCTGGCGATGAATGCAGTCGCCAGCAACGCCGAGAGCGCCAAGCTGGTGGGCATTCGCACGAATATGGTGCTGATGGTCAGTTGGGGTATCGCCACCGCCATCGGTGCGCTCGGTGGTGTGGTGTTCGCCGGCATCAACCACAACGTGAATCTCACACTCATGTTCACAGTGTTCATCTACGGCTCGGCGGCGGCCACGCTGGGCGGGTTCGACAGCCCTGGCGGCGCTGTGCTCGGTGGCCTCATCATCGGTGTCATCGAGAACATGGCGGCCGGTTACGCAGATGAATGGGTGGGCCAGCAGTTGAAAGTTGGTGTGGCCTTCGTGGTCATCGTTGTGGTGCTGCTCGTGAAACCGTCGGGCCTGTTCGGCACCGCGAAGGTGGAGCGAGTATGACCATGCCGTTCACTCTCCGTTCCGGCGGTGCTGCCAGTTGGGCGCTTCGCCTCGTGGCTGGCGCCGTGCTGGTCTACGTGATGTTCTGGATTCCCACGCAAGCCAGCAACGGTGTCATCGATACGTGCATCACCGCGCTCACGCTGATGGCCGCTGCGATGGCCCTGAACCTGCTGCTCGGCTACACGGGTCAGATCTCCATCGGGCACTCGGCCTTTTTCGGGATCGGCGCCTACACCACTGGCATCCTCGTCTCGAGGTACGGATGGAGCCCGTTCCAGACGCTCGCAGTGGCGTTCGTGGTGGCCTTCGTGGTGGGCGCGCTCGTGTCGCTGCCAGCGCTGCGGATCAAGGGTGTGTACCTCGCGCTGGTCACGCTGTCGCTGGGTCTGGTCTTCCCACAGTTGATCAAGGCCCCGAAGATGGAATGGCTCACCGGCGGCGCACGTGGTCTCGACAAGACCGGCTTCAAGTTCACCAAGAAGAACCCCACCTACGAGATCTTCGGTTGGAACCCGTGGGGAAACCTGCGCGGCGAGAACGTGAAGCCCTTCCTCTACTGGATCGCGATGATCATCGTGATCATCGTGTACCTCGCGTGCCGCGGCGTGGTGAAGAGTCGCGCCGGTCGTTCGCTGATCGCCATCCGAGACAACGAGACCGCCGCCGCCGTGATGGGCGTGAATCTCGCGGTGACCAAGGGTCTCGCCTTCGGACTGTCGGCGGCGCTGTGTTCGTTGCCCGGTTGCCTTTCGGCCATCCGCACCGGCAACGTCACGCCCGACTCCACGAACCTCACAGTGCTGGGTGCCATCACGTTCCTCATCGTCATGGTGGTGGGCGGTGCCGGCTCGTTGTGGGGCCCCATCATCGGGTCCGCCCTCTACGTGTTCGTGACCGATCGCACCGGCGACTGGAGCGATAAGGAGGCCATCCCAGCGGTGCTGCGACCGTTCTTCGGCTGGTCGCATACGCCGCCCGGCTCGGGCATCTTCGCTGTCGTGTTGATTGCGCTGATGTTCGTGGCGCCGTTCGGCATCGTCGGTATGTGGCATCGGGTCGTGCGTCGTTTCGTGAAGGTTGTGCCCCGCCCTGCAGGCACGGGTACCATCGACACACCGGCCACTGCCCCCGCAGAGGCCTGAACCACATACCCACGAGAAAAGGGGAAACGCGATGAAGCAAGGCTCATCCGTGCGCTTGATGGCAGCGGCACTCGCCGCCGGCACGCTCTTGATCGCTGCATGCAGCAGCGACGGCTCCACCACCAATGGCACTACCGCAGCCACCACGGCCGACACGTCCGCGAGCGAGACCACGGCAGCAGCGGTGGAAACCACTGCTGCACCGGAGACGACTGCGGCAGCCGAAACCGGCTGGGCAGTCGACACGTCCGCATGTATCGACCCGGCGGCTGCTGAGGCGCCCATCGAGGGCACCGTGAAGATCGGCTCGGCCATGCCGTTGTCGGGTGGCATCGCCGCTGCGGCGTTCGCCCCCGTGAAGGGCGGCTTCGAGGCCTACATCAAGTACGCCAACGAGAAGAAGTTGCTCGGCGACATCACCATCGAAGCCACCATCGAGGACGACCAGTACAACAAGGACCTCACGCCCGGTGCAGTGTCGAAGCAGATCGATGCGGGCGTGAACCTGTTCGCCGGCATCATCGGCTCGCCCAACAACGGTGCGGTGCGCGACACGCTGAACGAGGAATGCATTCCTCAGCTCAATGCCCTCACCGGTTCGCCGGCATGGGGTGAGGTGGCCGACTATCCCTGGACCACTGGCATCCTCGTGCCCTACACCGTGGAGTCCAAGGTCTACGCCAAGCAGCTCGCCGAGATGTATCCCGATGGCGCCAATGTGGCCATGTTCTACGTGAACAATGAGTTCGGCCAGGTCTACGCGGACGCGTTCAAGGAACTCGCTCCCGACTACAACCTCACCATCGTCGACGAGCAGACCATCGAGGCCGAAGATCCGGCCCCGCCGGTGTCGCAGATCACCAGCATCGCTGCGAAGAAGCCCGATGTGGTGATGGCAGTGCCGCTCGGCGCCGGCTGCGTGACCTTCCTCGGCGCGCTCGCCGATGCCAAGGCCCAGAACGCCGACTGGACGCCCGCCACGTTCATCACGAACACCTGCGCCAGCAGCCTCATCCTGGGTGCCGCCGGCGCAGCCGCCGATGGCCTCTACACGTCGAACAACCTGGTCGACGTGGCGGCCCCGGCGAACGCCGAGAACCCGAACGTGAAGGAGTACCTCGCGTTCATGGAGGCCCAGAAGCTGTCGGAGATCGCCACCACGGCGTCGGCAGGCTGGACCACGGCGGAGGCCACGGTTGCCATTCTGAAGCAGGCTGCGGAGTCGCCCGAAGGTCTGAGCCGTGCCTCGATCATCAATGCGGCTCGCAACTTCACCTTCACCCCGATGCTTGCCCGTGATGGCGTGGTCGACAAGAGCTCGGGCGAAGAGGACCCGTTCCTCGCCCAGTCGCTGCAGGTGTTGCAGTACGACGCCGACACCGCCACGTTCACCGACATCGGTTCGCTGATCACCGAGTTCGAGAGCTGATCTCGACGATCACACGTCGTTGACGGGCCCGCCCTTCGGGGCGGGCCCGTTCGCGTTCCGGGGTTAGAGTCGGCCATGGGGAAGGAGTTGCCATGTCCGTGTCGCTCGACGACCTGTCGACCATTCGTTATGAAGTGGTGGAGCCTGGCGAACATGGCATTGCCGTGGTCACCCTCGACCGGCCCGACAGCCGCAATGCACAGAACAAGCGCATGACCTACGAGATCAACGCCGCGTTCGACGATGCGTCGCGCCGCACCGACGTGAAGGTCATCGTCCTCCAGGCCGACGGTCCGCACTTCTCCAGTGGTCACGATCTACGCGACACCGAGAGCTTCAAGGAGTTCGACCTGGTGTCGCCCAACGGTGGCTTCTCGGCCGAGGGGCAAGAGGGTCACATGGCATGGGAGGAGGAGCTCTACTTCCAGATGTGCTGGCGGTGGAGGAACATCCCCAAGCCGATGATCGCTGCGGCACAGGGCAAGACCATCGCCGGTGGGCTGATGTTGCTGTGGGTGGCCGACATCATCCTGGCGGCCGACGACGCGCTCTTCAGCGATCCGGTGGTGGGTATGGGCGTGAACGGCGTGGAGTACTTCGCGCATCCGTGGGAGTTCGGCGCTCGTAAGGCCAAGGAGTTGCTGTTCACCGGAGACTGGGTGACGGCGCAGGATGCGCACCGACTGGGCATGGTGAACCACGTGGTGCCGTCGTCGGAGCTTCGCCCCACGGCGATGGCGATGGCGTCTCGTATCGCGCAGCGTCCCTCGTTCGCGTTGCGGTTGGCGAAAGAGAGCGTGAACCAAACGCTCGACGCTCAGGGTCAGTTCAACGCCTTCCGTGCAGCGTTCTCGTTGCAGCATCTCGGCCACGCCCATAACCGCATTCGGTTCGGAATGCCGATCGACCCCTCGGGAATGCGTCGGTAGCTGCGTTCGTCAGGTTGCCATCGCCGGTTCGGCGGCGGCGACCCTACTTGCCCTCATGCGGCGTGCCGAGTCGATGGTGAGGATGGCCAGACCGATCCAAACGAGTGCGAAGCCGAACACTCGCGACGGCGTGAGTGACTCGTCGTACAGCAGCCATCCGAGCAGAAAGTTCATGGTCGGCACGATGTATTGCATCGGGCCGATGAGGCTCAGCGGCATGCGTTGCGCCGCATAGGCGAACAACATCAACGGCCCCACGGTGGCCAGGCCGGTGAGCAGTGCGTACGTGAGTTCCGTGGCGGAAGCGACGTTCGGGATGCTGCCACTGCGGCCGGCGAGTGCAACGGCGAGCACGACGGCGGGGACGAAGAGGATGAACGACTCGGCAGCCATGCTCTCCACGGGTGTGAGGGGCACCTGCTTCTTGAGATAGCCGTAGATGGTCCAGGACACCGCGATCGTCAGTGCCAACCAGGGCACCCGACCATAGGAGACCGTGAGCACTGCAACGGACGCGACCGCGAATGCGAGTGAGATCTTCTGCGCGCTACGCAGGTGCTCGCCGAGCACGAACACACCAACCAGCACGGTGCCGATCGGGGCGATGAAGTAGCCGAGCGCGGTCTCCAGCACGCGGTCGTGCACCACCGCCCACACGTACGACGTCCAGTTCACTGTCAGCAGGAGCGCGGCGATGATGACGCGGCCGAGTAGGTGTCGGTCGGTACGAAGCACGCCGAGGTGCCCCCATCGTTTGGTGACGGTGAGCACGATGGCCATCACCACGGCTGAGGCACTGATGCGCCAACCGATCAGTTCGAACGCATCGAAGCGATGCAGTTGCTTCCAGTAGACGGTGAGTAGGCCCCACACGATGTACGCGGTGAGTCCGGCGATGACACCCTTGCGACGTTCAACGGGATCATGCATCGAGGGCGTCCATCAACAGTCGGTGCAGTTCGGCGGCGCGGTGGAACTCCACCCGGGGGTCCTGATGCAGTGTGTCGTGGAGGAACGAGAAGCTGATGCCCGACGCCGGGTCGACCCAGTTCAACTGCCCGCCGGCGCCGGCATGGCCGAACGCCTGCGGTGTGTCAGGCATCCAGCGATGGAGGTGATAGCCGTCGGCGCCAGCCGTGTAACCAGCGATCGTGCGGTTCGCCGGCACGCCGTCGGTTGCGCTGATGCTCCCGTTACGGATGGTGCCGACGGCGTCGGCCAGCCAGTCGTCGGGCAGCGTGCCATCGAAGTTGTGAATGAAGTGCTGATAGATGCGAGCCATATCGATGGCGCGGGCGATGCCACCGCCACCGGGGATGCCGGCCTCCTGAACGCGAGGATGGTTCATCGAGAGCAGCATCTCGGGGCCCACCGATGCCTGTGGCACCAGTTCGGCTCTGCCGAAGGTGCTCTCGAGGGCTGTCGGATCGGAGGGGTACTCACCTGCAAGCCGAATGGTCGCCGGTGTGGTGGCAGCGGCGCGCGCTCCAAGCACGGCTGGCACACCGGCCGGGTTCGCGACGCGCTCGTGCACCACATCGATGTACGAGCGCTCATTGAGCGACTGCAGCAGTTCGGCGATCACCCAGTGCGCCGCCACCGGGTGGTACTCCGTGCGTGTGCCGGCAGGCCAGTCCAGATGCCACTCGGCGAACGCTGCGCGCCGGCCCTCGCTGGTGCCCCAGCGGTCGGGGCCGATGGGGGCCTGGGGGAAACCTCCCTGCATGGTGAGCAACTGCAACACGGTGACATCGGCCTTGCCGTGGTGACCGAACGCCGGGATGTACTTCGCCACCGGGCTGGTGAGTTGCAGCGTGCCATCGGCGAAGTGGGGGAGGAGTGCCATCGCCACGAGCGCCTTGGTGGAGGAGAAGATCACGAAGCGTGTGTCATCGTGCGCCATCCCGAACGAGCGTGCTGCCACCACTTCACCGCCGAGACCGATCGCCACCTGTGCCGAGGCGACGTGACCGTGGTCGACCTCCTGCTGGATGCGGTGGTACAGGGCGTCGAGCCCGGTGCGTGAGAGGGTGGTCATGGTCCTACAGTACGGGTCGGTTCCGAGGGGGTGCGAGATGGCCGACGTGAAGGTGCATCGAGTGGGCGAAGTCGACGTGATCACGATCGACCGACCGGATGTGCGCAATGCGCTCCGATTCCAGAGTTACGACGAGCTCGAAGCCGCCGTGCGCACCACCACGGCTCGCTGTCTGGTGATCACCGGCGCCGACCCGGCCTTCTGCTCGGGCGACGATGTGCGCGAGGTGATGGGTGGGGGCAACGGCCCCAAACCCACCGCCGTCGCCCCACGCCTCACGCCGGCTGCCGACGCACTGCTGCACACGAACGTGCCCGTGGTGGCCGCCGTGAACGGTGCAGCGGTTGGCTGGGGCATGGAGTTGGCGTTGATGGCCGACATTCGGGTGGCGTCGGAACGGGCCAAGTTTGGCGAACTGTTCGTACTGCGCGGGTTGTGCAGCGATGTACCGGGTATGGCTCGGCTTGCACAGTTGGTGGGTCGCGAACGGGCAGCCGAGATGCTCTTCACCGGCGACGTGATCGACGCGTCGACGGCACAGCAATGGGGCCTGGTGTCTCGAGTCGTCGAGCACGACGACCTACTCCCCGCGGCAATGGAGTTGGCGGGCAAGATCGCCGCCAGGCCGCCGCTGGCCGTGCAGCAGCTGAAGGCCGGGATGCGTCGGGTGCTCGACCCGGATTGGAACGACTTCGGTGTGTGGGTGAGCACCACGCTCGGGAAGTTGTTCACGACCGACGATCACCGTGAGGGTGTGCGGGCGTTCCTCGAGCGCCGCGAGGCACAGTTCACCGGTCGCTGACGTGGCGACGGAGCCACAGATCCATCGCGTCACGGTGCGTGGCCGGTTCAGCGCGCTCACGGACGCAGCGCGGCGTTATCTCGTGGCAGCGCAGCCAGAACACGACATCTTCGTGTCGGCGTACACCGAGGAGGGCACGTTCACCTACGACGAGCGCATCGCCTTCTTCAACCTGCGTTACGAGGTGCGTGGACAGCCCGACAGCGCAGCCGCAGGCCAGGCTGGATTGCAGGAGGCCGAGCGCTTCCTTGCCACCATGGGCTTCGGATTCCAGCAGCTCAAGGTGGATGTGGTGGACGTGACGGCGATCTGGAACGACCTCCCGGTGAACCGCCAGTCCTGACCCGTCGCTCTCTCGCGGGCACGTTCGGTTGCCGAGGCGTGAGGGTGGGGGAAGCGGGGCCGCAACGATGGAGGTCGTCAGCCCATTGGTCCGTCTTTAGGTCGTTTGGCCTACTTCAAGTTTTCCGAAGGTTTCCCGAAGGTCGTAGGGCTAACGTCGCCCACGCACGGCCCTCGACGGGAGATGGCCGTGAAGGAGACATCATGAAGCGGCGGATGAACCTTGGGTTCGCGTCGGGCGCGAACGGATCGCACCGACGCAGGAACTACTCCTTGGGCGGGGTTGTGGTGGTGCTGAGTGGCCTGATGGGCGCTGGATTTCTTGCCCCGGCCGTGGGTAACTGGGCACGTGGCGCTCAATCGGTGCACACCATGGCGATGGCTGCCCCGAACCCCATCGATTGCACCGCTGCGAACGGCCCCACCCCCACCCACCGGTCCTTCGCGCAGCAGTTGCTGATCCCGCCGAAGGTGGACCGACGCTCGAGCACCGCCGTGGTGAAACTGATCATGAGGTCGGGCGTGCACCGGTTCAGTCCCGATCTTCCGGCGACGCCAACCTTCGGGTACTCGCTCAACTCCACTGCCACCGATGTCTACGGCGGTCCGACCATCGAGGCAGTCAAGGGCACCCCGGTGAAGCTCGCTGTCACGGATGCGCTCGGGGCACATCCGTTGGCCAACTACGTCGACCCCGCCGTGATGGGCACCGAGGCAGCGGATGCGGCCATGCCGCGCGGTGCAGTGCACCTGCACGGTGCCCACACCGAGCCGCGTTACGACGGTCTTCCCACCTCCACCTTTGGGGTTGGCCAGGGCAATGCCTACGTCTATGGCAACGATCAGGACGCAACCGGCCTGTGGTATCACGATCACGCATGGGGCATCACCCGCTTGCAGGTGACCGCTGGCCTCGCCGGGCAGTTCTGGTTGCGCGACAAGTGGGACACCGGCAACTCGAGCAACCCGCTGCACCTGCCGACCGGCGCATACGAGGTGCCGCTCACCTTCCAGGACCGCACCTTCAACCTGGATGGAACCTTCGCCTATCCGATCGGTCCGCACTGCGGCGTGGCGGGCCTGCCCGCCGACTACCCGGGCCAATGGAGCCCCGAGTCGTTCGGCGACGTGGCCACGGTGAATGGCGTCATCGAGCCGAACATGAACGTGAACAAGAGCCTGTACCGCTTCCGGGCGCTCAACGGTTCCAACGCCCGCTTCTACAACCTGCGCATCGAGCAGGTCGATGCTGCCGGCAACCTCACCGGCAAGCTGCTGCCGTTCTTCCAGATCGGCTCCGACGGCGGCCTGCTGAATGCGCCGGCGTCGCTCACCTCGGTGCTGATGGCTCCGGCCGAGCGCGCCGACCTGCTGGTGGACTTCAGCAAGGCTGCAACCGGTTCGAAGTGGCGAGTGATGAACGATGCGCTGGCCCCATACCCCGACGGTGGCGATGGCGATCTGCCGCAGGTGATGCAGTTCACCGTCACCAAGACGGTGGGGCCGAAGGCGGCTGTTCCCGCAACGCTGCGCGGCGGCAAGGGACAGCCGGCGGCGCTGCCCGGGGTCGTGGCGCAGGGCGGCGCAGCGACGCCGGGTGCGCTGGCAGCCACCTCGGTGCGAACGGTCTTCCTCAACGAGATCGCCGACAACCTGGTGGATCCGGCCAACCTCGAAGGTGAGCCGGTGCACGTGATGATGGGCAACCAGTTCTACGCCGACAGCGCGACGATGCTGCCCCGTTCTGTGAACGTGGAGGCGCCTAAGGTGAACACGGTGGAGCAGTGGGAGATCGTGAACAACACGGGCGACGCCCACCCGATCCACATCCACCTCACCCAGTTCCGCCTTCTGAACCGGCAGGCCATCACCGTGGATCCGATCACCGGCGACACGCACTACCTCACCGACACCCTGAACTGCGACGGCGTGAACGCGAATCCCGCGGCGTGTGTGGCGGCTCCCGGGTTGTCGAACCCGGAAGTGGCTGGCACCGGGCCGTGGCCGGCACCGCCGGCGACGCCCTACCTCGAAGGAGCGGTCATCGGACCGTCCGCCAACGAGGCTGGATGGAAGGACACCATCATCTCCCTGCCGGGCACAGTGACCCGTATCATCGTGCCGTTCGGCGGCACGGCGGCTGGTATCCCGGCGCCGTTCGTTGGCGACACCAAGGCGGCAGCGACGCAGCGGTTCACGGGCAACTACGTGTTCCACTGTCACATCCTCGAGCACGAGGACAACGACATGATGTCGCCGCTGAACGTTCACACGTGAGCTCGAACTGCTGAGTCCACAATGAGAAGGGGCGGTGCCGTCGGCGCCGCCCCTTCTCGCGTCGATTGCCCGGTGGGGTCAGGTGGTGTAGTCGGCGTTGATCCGCACGTAGCCGTCGGTGAGATCGCAACCCCACACGGTTGCGGTGGCGTGGCCACCCGTGGCCAAGCTCACGTGGATGCGCACCTCTGCGCCACGCATGTACTGCGACAGAGCGGCGAGGTCGGCCTCGCCCAACTGAGCGGGGTAGACCTCCTGCTCGCCGAAGCGGATGACCACGAGGTTCTGGTCCACTTCGTCGGCCGTGGTGCTCTTACCGACCGCCATCGCAACGCGGCCCCAGTTGGGGTCGGCGCCGTGCACGGCGGTCTTCATCAGCGGGGAATTCACGATGGCTTTGGCAACCCGCTTCGCCTGGACGACATCGGCGGCCTGGTCGACGACCACTTCGATCAGCGTGGTGGCGCCCTCGCCGTCGTACGCGATCTGCTTTGCCAGCGACGTGCACACTTCGAGCAGCGCGGCCTCCAGCGAGGAGAGGTCGACCGGACCCGCTGCTCCGCTGGCGAGCACCACTGCCGTATCGCTGGTGGACGTGTCGGTGTCGACGCTCACGCAGTTGAACGTGCGATCGGCAACCGAACGGAACACCCGATCGAGATCGGCGGAACCGACCTGTGCATCGGTGAACACCATGGCGATCATCGTGGCCATGTTGGGCTCGATCATGCCCACGCCCTTGGCGACACCAACGACGGTGGCAGCTCCAGCGGTGGCCGACGCGGTCTTGTGCACGGTGTCGGTGGTCATGATGCCGCGCGCCACTGCCTCGGCATCGGTACCGGGCAGCGACGATGGGATGGCGGCAAGGCCGGCACGGATGCGTTCCATCGGGTACGTGCGCCCGATGACACCGGTGGAGGCGATCAGTACGTCGGTTGCGGCGCAGCCCAACGCTGCTGCCACACCGGCGACCACTTCCTCGGCGTCGCTCATTCCCTGGTCGCCGGTGGCGACGTTGGCGTTCTTGGAGATCACCACCATTGCCCGGGCGGTGCCGCTCGCGAGGTGCCTGCGGCTCACCAACACACTCGGGCCGGCAAAGGAACTCTGGGTGAACACGCCTGCGGCGGCGCACACGGTGTCGGCGGCCACGACGGTGAAATCGTCGGTGTGATCCTTCACGCCCACGTTCGTGACGTGCGCGCGAAAACCCTTGGGAAGCAACAGTGTCATGATCAGACCGACCGTAGGCGGTTGAGATGCTCGCGGATGAGGCCGAAGACGTTCCCGAGTTGGTCGACGCCTTCGGGCCCGAGTGGTTCGATCACGTGGTGTCGCACGCTGTCCACATGGTCCGGCGCGCATGCGGTCATCTTCTCCATGCCGCTGGCAGTGAGGTGCGCCCACATCACCCGCTTGTCGTCCTCACATCCGGCGCGTTGCACCCAGCCGCTCTTCACCATGCCGTCGAGCCGGCGAGTGAGTCCGCTGGGGGAGAGCTGCAGCACATTTGCCAGGTCGCGCATGCGCATCCGGTTCTTCTCTGCCGCCGAGAGATACACGAGCACCTCGTAGTCGCCCATGGTGAGTCCGTGCGGCGTGAGCGCAGCCTCGAGGGCCGACATCAGGTCGTGCACGGTGGTGATGAAGTTCTGCCATGAACGAAGCTCAGTTGCAGTGAGCCATTGCGTGGACATACCGGCAGCCTAGTCACGTGGTGCGGAGCGATAGTTGCGAGCCGCAACCATTGCCCGTAGATTTGGTTGCACACGCAAGTAGTTGTTGGAAGCTCATGACGTTGCGTGCAACGGTGATGCAGCGATCACGCTCGCGAGATGCTCACCCCGACTGGAAGCAAGGGAGAACGCGATGGCCATCACCCGCCTGAATCACGCCGTGCTGTACGTCAGCGACGCCGCTCGATCGGCCGCGTTCTACACCGAGGTCCTGGGTTTCACCGTGCGCTTCAACGTCGGAGATCAGGCGTTCTTCTTGCAGGCCGATGGCTCGAGCAACGATCACGACCTCGCGGTGATGCAAGTCGGCGACCGCCCGGCGGCCCCCCATACCGTCGGGCTCTATCACCTGGCATGGCAGGTGGGCACCTTGGAAGAGTTGGTGGCGATGCGTGCTCGGTTGCTGGAGGTCGGAGCGCTCATGGGCGAAAGCGATCACGGCGTGAGCAAGAGCCTGTACGCAAACGACCCCGACGGGTTGGAGTTCGAGATCATGTGGGCGGTGCCCCGCGCTGATTGGCCTGCCGAAGTCGGTACGTGGCGGCTCGACCTGGCCGGGGCGTTGGCCCGCTGGCCGGGGATGGACACCAGCGAGCAGTAAGCCCGCCTCGGTTCAGGCCAGGGCGTCGCGCAGCGCAGCTTCCAATGTGCTGTGCTGGAAGCTGTAGCCCGAGCGCTGCAACATCGTGGGCAGCACTCGCTGGCCCGTGAACAGCAGCGCATCGGCGAGTTCGCCGCCCAGCAGCAACTTCGGGCCGAAGCTCGGCACTGGCAGCTTGGCCGGCCGGTGCAGCACCTTGCCGAGCGTGCGTGCGAACTCCGCGCTGGTGACGGGTGCCGGCGCGGTGAGGTTCACCGGGCCATGCACGTCGGCGGTGAGGAGGTGCACGATGGCGCCCACTTCGTCGTGCAACGAGATCCAGCTCTGCCACTGGTTGCCCTTGCCGAACTTGCCACCTACACCAAGCTTGAACAGCGGCAGCATCTTCTTCAGCGCGCCACCGCGGGCCGTGAGCACGATGCCGGTACGCAGATGTGCAACGCGCACCTCGGCGGCGACGGCTGCCGCAGTGGCGGCTTCCCACTGCACGCAGACGTCGGCCAGGAAGCCGCTGCCAGCGGGCGATGCCTCCGTGAACTCGGCGGTGTCGCTCGCGCCGTACACGCCGATCGCCGAACCGTTCAGCAGCACCCCGGGTCGCTGGCTGCACTCGGCGATGCGCTCGGCCAGCAGGGTGGTGCCCTTCACTCGGCTGTCGAGGATCTCGCGCTTGTAATCGTCGGTCCAGCGATGGTCGCCGATGCCCGCACCGGCCAGGTTCACGACGGCGTCGGCACCGGCCAGTGCCTCGCTCGACAGCACGCCATTGGCGGGGTCCCACTGGATTTCGGCCTCGCTCGTGGCAGGGCGTCGCACCAACGCCACGACGTCGTGGCCGAGGGTGCGGAGTTCTGACGACAGTGCACTACCGATGAGGCCCGAAGCCCCGGAGATGATCACTCGCATGCCATCACCGTACGCCTGAGAGGCGGAATTGTCGCCTCGTGCGGTGATCAGTCGACGTGTACGGGAACGCTGACCACCACAGTGTGCGGGCGGTACAGCAGCCGAGCCTTCAGGGCGAGAGCCGACTGGTTGTGCAGCCACTGGCTGCTCACCTTCGTGACGGACTCGGGAATCACCACCGTGATGATGTCGTCGTCGCGTTCCTGATCGATCTCGTCGAGGAAGCTGAAGACGGGTCGGGTGAGTTCGCGGTACGGCGACGACACGGTATGCAGTTCGATCGGGATGTCGTATTCGTCCCACTGCTCGTGCAGTCGTCGCTCTTCCTCCGGGTCCTGCACCACCGACAGCGCAATGATGCGCTCCGGCGACAGGCTGCGGGCGTAGCCGATGGCATCGAGCACGCCGCGGTTCACCTTGCCCACCAGCACCACCACGTAGTGGGTGTGACGCTGCGCCTTGTAGCCCACCGGCACGGCCAGCGACTTCTTCACATGCTGGTAGTGCTTGCCGATGGAGTAGAAGATGAACACCATCACTGGGATGAGTGCGGCAGGAATCCAGGCGCCCTCGGTGAACTTCGACACCACCACGATGCCGGCGATGAGGCCTGTGGTGGTGGCGCCGACGGCGTTGATGGCCAGGCTCAGCTTCCAGCGCGGTTCCTTCAGCTTGATGTGGTGCATCACCATGCCCGCCTGGCTGAGGGTGAAGCCCATGAACACGCCGAAGGCGTAGAGAGGGATGAGCGCCGAGATGTCACCGTTGAAGACGATGATCAAGATGCTGGCCACACCGGCGAGGAACAGCACGCCGTTGGAGAACACCAGTCGGTCGCCACGGTTGGCGAACTGGTGCGGAAGGAAGCCGTCCTTGGCGATGATGCTGGACAACCGCGGGAAGTCGGCATAGGCGGTGTTGGCCGCCAGGATGAGGATGGCGAAGGTGCCGATCATCGTGGCCCAGAACATGAAGCCCTTGCCGTTGTAGAGATACTCGGCCATCAGGCCGAGGCCGTTGCCGTCGCTCTCGCCGCGATAGGGCTTCAGGTGCGACGCCAGGATGCTGACGCCGAGGAAGCAGGTGCCGAGGATGACGGCCATCACGACGAGCGTGTTGGCGGCGTTCTTGGCTTCAGGCTTCTTGAATGCAGGCACGCCGTTCGACACTGCCTCCACACCCGACAGGGCCACGGCGCCCGACGAGAACGCACGGAGCAGCATGTAGAGGCCGAGTCCGCCGGTGAGCTTGCTGGCCTCGATGGCCTCCTCCGACAGCATGCTTTCGGGAATCGGGCCCACATGCTGCACGAAGATGCGGTAGAGGCCCGTGCAGATGAGGATGACGAGCATCACGACGTAGAAGTACGTAGGGCCGGCGAACAGTGCGCCGGACTCCTTCAACCCGCGAAGGTTGGCCAGCGTCATCACCACCACGCAGATCAGGCAGAGCGGCACCGCCCACTCGTGCCCTAGGCCGGTGGCCGTGCGGATGGCGAGCACGCCGCCAGCCACCGACACCGACACGGTGAGGATGTAGTCGACGAGCAACGACGAGCCGGCAACCAGTGAGGGAATGGTGCCGAGGTTCTCCTTCGACACGATGTAACTGCCGCCGCCACTGGGATAGGCGTGAATGGTCTGCCGATAGCTCGCCACCACGATGACGAGGAGGATGCAGACGATGATGGCGATGGGGATGATCGGCCCCCACGCCTTCTTGCCCACGTATGCCTGCAGCAGCAACACGACGAGAATTTCGTCGGTGGCGTAGGCGGTGGAGGAGATGGCGTCGCTGGCGAAGACCGGCAGGGCGATCTTCTTGCTCAGCCGTTGGTGACCTTCGTCGGCCGTCGCAATAGGGCGGCCGATGACGAGGCGCTTCAGGGATTGGAACATATGTGTACCTGAGCCTACGCATGGATAAGGTGCCCGGTGGCATTGCGCCGAAGGGAGAGATCGTGCATGTGGTGATCGTGGGGTGCGGGCGTGTTGGCTCGTCACTCGCTCGCAACCTCCTCGAAGAGGGGCACACGGTGTCCGTCATCGACCGGAAGAAGTCGGCGTTCGAACGGCTCGGCGCCAGGTTCCCGGGCGAGACGTTCGCCGGTATCGGCTTCGATCGCGACCTGCTGGTGCAGGCCGGCATCGAGCGGGCCGAAGCGGTGGCCGCCGTCACGAACGGCGACAACTCCAACATTCTCGTTGCCAGAGTCGCTCGCGAGACGTTCGGTATCGAGCACGTCGTCGCCCGTATCTACGACCCGCGTCGTGCTGCTATCTATCAGCGCCTCGGTATCGCCACCGTGGCTCCGGCGCTCTGGACCACCGAACGTGTGCAGCGCCGCTTGGTGCCCAACGAGGCGGCGGTCGAATGGATCGACCCCAGCGCCAAGGTGTCGTTGGTGGAGCGCACGCTCGGTCGCCCTTGGGCCGGGCACCAGGCATCGGAACTCGAGCGCGACGGGGTGCGCCTGGTGGCGGTCAGTCGCCTCGGTTCGGCGATGCTGCCGCACGACCAATTGGTCGTCCAGGAAGGCGACATCGTGTACCTCGCTGTGGCCCACGACGCCATCTCCGTTCTCGATCAGCACACCGCTGCGCCGTCGTCCGGCCACGGTCACTAGGAGTCCGCCATGAACATCGTCATCGCCGGAGGCGGCAGCGTGGGCCGCTTCATCGCCGAACAGTTGGTGGGTAGCGGCCACTCCGTCACCATCATCGACAACGACACCGACGTGGTGGGCCGCCACGGCAGCACCATCGATGCCGCCACCTGGGTGAAGGGCGACGCGTGCGACATCGACACGCTGAAGCATGCCGGTCTGGAGCAGGCCGATGTGGTGGCTGCGGTCACGGGCGACGACGAGGACAACCTGGTCGTGTCGCTGCTCGCCAAGCAGGAGTTCGCCGTGCCTCGCGTGGTGGCTCGAGTGAACAACCCGAACAACGAGTGGATGTTCAACGAGACCTGGGGTGTGGATGTGTCGGTCAGCACGCCGCACCTCATCACCGGTTTGGTGCAGGAGGCCGTGAGTGTGGGGTCGTTCGTGCGACTGCTGTCGTTCGAGGGTGGCCGCGCCAAGTTGGCCGAAGTGACCCTGGCTGAGGGCTCCCCGGCAGCCGACAAGGAGATCGCCGAGCTCGGTTTCCCTCGCGACACCACGGTCGTGGCGATCCTGCGCGACGAGAAGGTCGTGGTGCCCCGCGGCGACACGATTCTTCGTCTCGGCGACGAAGTGCTGGTGCTGGTCACCTCCGAGAGCGAAGACGCCGTACGCGACCTGCTCGTCGGCTGACGCCCCGACCGCTCAGGGCAGCAGCGTGTAGGCGGGATTCATCAACACGAGGCGACCGCGATCGGTGCGCGCCACGCCTTCGAGCACGACAGCCCGGTTGTGCTCCAGGCCCGCCACGTAACGACGGCCCGTGAACACGGCGACTGCCGTGCCGGTTCCGTCCGCGACCGTGATCTCGAACGCCGGTACACCGGAGCGCGGCACGATACGAGTGCGCGACACCTCGCCACCCACGCGAGCGGGCACCCTGGCCTGGAGTTCGCCGAGCGGTGTGAGCTGCAGGCCGGAGAACCGGTCCTGCAGGCGCTCCTCGTCGATCTGTTCGACGGATGCGGAGAGACGTTTGGCGAGATCGCGAAGACCCATGGAGGCGAGCCTACGCGCCCGGAGAACCCAACCAGGCGGTCAGTTGCGACTCGTCGAGTGCACCGAGATGTTGATCCACGCTGCCATCGGGGTGGATCACCACCAGAGCGGGCTGCGATGGCACGCCGAACCGTGCGAAGACATCGCCCGGGTCGTCGCTGACCTGCGGGAACGTGAGGCCGTGCTTGCTGATGAACCCGTTGAACGACGCATCATCGCCGTACCAGGCGACGCCGACGAACTGCACCTTGCCGGCGTACTGCTTGCTTGCCGCCTCGACCGAGGGGGCTTCACGGTTGCAGGTGCTTCAAGTTGGCGCCCAGAACCACAGCGCCACCGTGGTGTCGCTGAGGGTACGGAAGTCGAGATTGCCCCCACCCACCAATGGCGCCTCGAACGCGAGGGCCTGTGCCGAGCTGCCCTGGCTGTTGGCCCCGACCGAGTTGGTTGGGCCGACTGCACCGTCCTGCGGGTCCGAACCGCACGCGCCGAGCATCGATGTGACGAGCGCCACGAGGGCGGCAGCGGCGACGAATCTGCGCATGGAGCCAGACGGTAGCGGCCCTAGCCTGAGACCGCCATGCGGACCCGTACGTTGCTCCTGCTTGCCGTCACCTGCGGACTGGCCATTCTCAT
>CANHST010000039.1 GCA_947463235.1 Acidimicrobiaceae bacterium | reverse complement strand
GGGTTGTGCACCGTGAACTGGATCGCGGAACTCGACCGAAGCCACCTCGGCCTGTCCAAGCGTGAGGACTGGAACAAGGTGGGCGTGCTCGACGACTTCCTGCCGCGCTTCGATGATTGGGTCTGGGACTGGCTCGACATTCCCGCCCTGGTGCGTGGCGCCGACACGGTGTTCGAGTTCCCGATGGTGGACCGCGACCCGCTCGACCGTTGGACGCATGGTCGGGTGACGTTGTTGGGGGATGCCGCGCACCCGATGTACCCCATCGGCTCGAACGGTGCATCGCAGGCGATCATCGACGCGTTCACACTGGCCGACCTGTTGTCGGACACCACCGACATCGATGCCGCGCTGCGCGCGTACGACGACGAGCGCCGGCCGAAGACTGCGGCCATCGTGTTGTCGAATCGGCAACACGGTCCTGAGCGCATGCTCGACCTCGCCCACGAGCGCGCGCCGAAAGGCTTCGCCGATATCCACGATGTGTTCGCCGAGGGCGAACGCGAAGCCATTGCAGCGCAGTACAAGCAGGTTGCTGGCTTCAGCCTTCCGCCGAAGTAGACACTGCCAGAAGGCGGGTCTAGCTGGCGGGCCAGCGCAGACCATGCGCGTCGACGGCGGCGTGCACCGCGTTCACCAGTGCCTCGGTGGAACCGTGGCAGGCCTCCAGTTCGTCGGGGCCCAGCAGGCACACGATGCCGGTGGTCGTCTCGGCGACGACGACGGGTGCGGTGTTGCCGGTGGCGAGACGCACGGCGTCGGGTTGGTCATCGAGGTGATAGGTGGCGAACTGCACGGGCAGCGATTCGCGGCAGGTCTTCCAGTCGGCCTTCATGCGCGTCAGCCCGTGGGTGATATCGCAGAGCGCGCAGTGGGCCCGGCCGAAGCGGGCATTCACCCAGTACGACAGCTCGCCTCGCAACGTGCCCCGGGCGTTGTACACGCCGACGAATCGGGTGATCTCCATCTGCTCAGTCTTGTTCGGCGGCGGCGATGGCGTGCCACAACCGCAAGGCCTGCACGTGTTCGAACACGTCGTGCACGCGCAGGATGCTGGCGCCGTGTGCGACGGCCGCAAGCCCGGCCGCAATGGTGCCGCCGATTCGCCGATCCGCAGGTGCATCACCCGAGAGTTCGCCGATGAACCGCTTGCGCGACACGCCCACCAGCACCGGCCGACGCAGGTCGGCCAGATGATCGAGCGCGGCAATGAGGGCAAGGTTGTGGTCGCTGTTCTTGCCGAAGCCGATGCCCGGGTCGATGACGATGTCGGTGATTCCCGCCTGGTGGCATTCGTCGATACGGCGTGCAAGGAAGTCGCGAACCTCGGCCACCACGTCGCCGTACTGGGCGTGCGCCTGCATGGTGCGCGGGTCGTCGGTGGGCATGTGGTTGATGACCACGCGTGCGCCGGTGGCTGCAGCCACCTTCACGAGGTCGGGCTCGACGAAGCCGGTGACGTCGTTGATGATCCGCGCGCCGGCTGCCATGGCCCGTTCTGCCGTGAGGGCATGTCGCGTGTCGATGCTGACAGTGATGCCTTCTGCAGCGAGCGCCCGGATGACGGGAAGCACGCGTTGGCACTCGTCGTCGGGTTCCACCGGGGTGGCGCCGGGCCGGGTGCTCTCGCCGCCGATGTCGACGATGGAGGCGCCTTCTGCGGCGAGTTGAAGACCGTGCGCGATCGCGGCATCGACGTGTTCGAAGCGGCCACCGTCGCTGAACGAGTCGGGTGTCACGTTCACGATGCCCATCACCTGCGTGTGCATGGTGCCCATCATGCCGGGGCGACGAGCGTTGCGTCTCTTCGACCGCGCAACGCGCTCACCAATTGCAGTTGGTCGATGGCGCCGAGTTCCGCCACGAGCAGGGTGCGTTCGCGTATCTCGCCGGCCTCCAGGAGCGTCCTACGGGCAACGCCGGCCAGACCGCCACTGCTCAGAGGTGGCGTGAACCACTGGTCGCCCAGTCGGTACAGCACGTTTGCTCGGCAGCTTTCCACCACCTCGCCGTCGTGGTTGTGGAGCAGCACATCGTCGACGTCGGGGTTCGCCGCGGTCAACTCGTCGTAGACGGCGCGGAGGGTGGTCTTGTGCACCATGAACACCGAGTGGCTGTCCACCGGTGCGGCAGCCAGGCGTACCCTCAGCGTGGTGGGGGCATCACCGATGAGATCCATCGTGGTTTCCAGCGTGCCGTCCCTGGCAACCAACAACCGCAGCCGGTGCGGTTCGTCCACGTCGGCTGCCAGGCGACCCAACAGCTGTCGGGCGTGCGCAACGTCGAGGTCGAAGTCGAAGTGGTGAGCGGAAGCGGCCACGCGTTCCAGGTGTCCGTCGAGGTGTTGCACCGCACCCGTTGCGGCGCGCATGGTCTCCAACAACTGGAACTCGGGTCGGTCGGTGGTGAGTACCACCGACTTCGCCTCCATCTCCCGGTTCTCGTCGTCGGGAAGGCTGTCGGCGGTGATGCCGCCGCCGGCGCCGTAGGTGAGCGCACCCGTTGCCGTGTCGATCACTGCGGTACGAATGGCCACGTTGAACGTGCTCCAGGGTCGCACTTCGCCGAACTGCAGCGGCCGGATCACACCGATGGCGCCGCAGTAGACCCCGCGAGGCCACGGTTCCAGTTCGGTGATGTGGTGCATGGCGCTGACCTTTGGTGCGCCGGTGATGCTGCCGCAGGGGAAGAGCGCATCGAATAGGTCGACGAGGCGTAACGAGTCGTCGATCTCGCCGGTGACGGTGGACGTGAGTTGCCACACCGTCTCGTAACGCTCCTGGCGGAGCAGTGAGGGCACCTTCACCGAACCGATGCGCGCCACGCGACCGATGTCGTTGCGCAGTAGGTCGGTGATCATCACGTTCTCGGCACGGTCCTTCAGGCTGTCGGCCAACTGACGGGCAGCTGTTTCGTCGTCGTCGGGACGCGCCGATCGCTTGATGGTGCCCTTCATCGGACGACTCGTCACCGTGTTGCCGCGCACTTCGAAGAACAGCTCGGGCGAGGCGCTGACCAGTACGTGGTCGTCGGTCTGAATGAGTGCGTTGTAACGACCCCGTTGCGCCGCAGCCATGCGCGCGTAGAGATCGGCGGGGTCGCCTTCAAGCACTCCGTCGAGTCGGTCGGTGAGGTTGATCTGGTAGGCGGAACCGGAGGCGATGATCTCGCGGATCTCGTCGACCGATTCGCCGTACCAGCGCCACCCGCCGCGACGTTGAAGATCGTGCACGGTGACCGACTGATCGGAACGCTCCACGAGGCCGGTGTGGTTCGCGGCGTGAAATGCACAGAACCATGCGAGCGGTAGCCCTGCCACGGGCGGGTGTACCTGCTGGGCCGGGTCGAACGCCGGCCCAGCTTCGTAGCTCACCATCACCGCCACCCAGGCGCCGTGCATGGCGTGCTGTTCGGCGGCGCGCAGCAGTGGGCGCACATCGTCGAGCGACCATGCCGACTGTTCGTCGTAGGGCGCGTCGAGCACCACCGCTTGGCCGGTTCGAAAATCGTCGAAGCGGGCCCGCGTGGTCATCGGACGAAGGTCAGCCGACGCGGCGCAAGGTGTTGTGGTCGGTGTGAGCGAACGGTTCGGCGAACTGATCCATGCGCAGCATGGTGGTCTCGTCGTAGCTCCATTCGTCGTCACCGATGGTGATGGTCACTTCGTAGCTGAGCGTGCTGGCATGCGCAGCGAGATACGTGTTCTCGCCGATCGCATAGGGCACGCTGCCGTTGGTGGCCTTCAGGGTGAAACCGGTGGCGTCGGCTGCGGCGGTGCCACCGGCGAGCACGGTGATGCCGCGGGGCACCACGAAACCGCGTAGCACTTCGCCGGTGGCGGCGTCCCACAGCCAGTAACCCACCTCGGTGTGGAAGGGGTTCTGCTCGTCGCCGCGCCACATCGCGGTCTTGTAGTCGAGCCCGTAGAGATGCTGACTGCCGTTGTCGACCGGACCAAACGGCTTGAGCGTGCAGCGCTCGAGGAACGGCGTGCCGACCACCTGCTCGGTGGCGTGCTGGAAGGAGGTGTCGAGACCGCCCTGCCCTTCCCATTCGCCGGCCAGTGCTGCCAGGGGACCCCATTCGTGTGTCATCGATGTCTCCTTCTCCTCGGTCTTGAGCGTAGGGGTGGGATCCGACCGTTGGCTAAGTTGTGCGACCGGGGGTTTGCATGATTCCGAATGAATTCACACCGGAGGCCTTGAGTGCTGTGCGGACGGATGCATTCCGTCCGTATCAGTCGTTCCTACAGAGCGGCGAACCGTACCTTTCGATCTTCATCAACAACCCGTGGCTGCTACCACCGAAGGACGGCGACGCGCTCGACTGGGGCAAGGGTTGGTACTACGACACCACCGTGGCCAGGAAGCACGAGTACTGGCGCGACATCGATCTACCCACGCCCACGAAGGACCTGCAGCAGCTGGGGCGCGATCTTCACGAGTGGGGCTTCTGCCTCATCGAGGACGGTCTGTCGGCGGAGCAGTGCAGTCGCATCCGCGAGCGAGTGGCCGATCAGGCTGCCGCGGAGCGTGCCCTCGGCATCGGTTACTTGGTCTCATCGCAGCAGCACGTGTGGTCGTTGGTGAACAAGGGCGCCGACTTCGTGGGCCTGTTGCAACACGACCCGGCGTCGGTGCAGGCAGGCCCGATGATCGAACGCATCCTCGACGAAACGCTGGGCACGGGCTGGAACCACTTCAGCCTGTTGGCGAACATCTCGTACCCCGGCTGCTATCCGCAGCCGATGCATCAGGACCAGACATGGGTGGCGCCCATCCACACCCACGAAGCGCCGATCCTGGTGAACTCGATGTACATCCTGCAAGACGTCGACGAGCGCAACGGCGGCACGCTGCTGGTGCCCGGCTCGCATCGGGCGAACGGCGAGCCAGGCAGGGGCCTCTACGGCGCGTTGCCGCGACCGATCAACCTCGAAGCACCGGCCGGCACGGTGCTGATGTTCGATGGCCGACTGTTGCACGGCGGTGCTGTGAACCACACCGAGGATCACCGCTACGTGCTCACGAACTCCGTTGTGAAACCGTGGGCCCGCCAGCAGGAGAGTTTCCTGCTCGGCGTGAGGCCGGAGGTGTTGGCCGAAGCCAGCGACAAGTTGCTGTGGCGGTTGGGGCTGCAGTCCACCATCACGGCGAACCTGGTGGAGGGTTACGGCTATCGCGGCACGGCCCAATCGGGCGACGCGAACGGTTCGCTGGCAGCCGTGCGCCGACGATTCGATGGTGCGTACCAGCATGTCGGCGAACTCTCCATGGCCACGGTGCATGAGGTGGATGTGGAGCAGTTCTCGTTGGTGCAGATTCAGCGCGAGCAGGAGACGTTCCGCACCGAGGAGCATCTGCGCCTCATGCGCGAACTACCCGCCCCCATCTGACGCCGAACGTGGCGCCGTCAGGCCGGGCGGAAGCCGGTGCGTTCTGCGGGCTGCTGGTGCTTCACCATCACGTGATGGCCCAGCGTGAAGTCGAGCACGGCGTCGTGGCCCATGTCTTTGCCGAACCCACTGGCACCTCGGCCTCCGTGCGGCATCTCGCTGGCGATGGGCAGGTGGTCGTTCACCCACGTGACGCCGGCTCGTAGTTGGTGGGCCACGCGTAGCCCGCGGTCGACGGCACTGGTCCATACCGACGATGCCAACCCGTAGGCGGTGTCGTTCGCCTTGGCGATGGCGTCGCCTTCATCGTCGAAGGGCACCACTGCGAGCACCGGCCCGAAGATCTCGTCCTGCACGAGTTCGCTCTGCTGGTCTGCGCCGGTGATGAGTGCCGGTTGGAAGAAGTAGCCGTCGCGGTCCAGTGCGGTCCCGCCGCACACCACACCGGCACCGGCGTTGCGGGCGCGATCCACGAAACCCTGCACACGGTCGCGATGGGCTGCGGTGATCAACGGGCCGATGTCGGTGGCGGTATCGAACGGGTCGCCGAGGCGAATGGTGTTCATCGTTGCGGCGATGGCATCCACCAGTTCGTCGTGTCGCGACCGCTCCACATAGATGCGTGTGGCGGCGGTGCAGTCCTGACCCGAGTTGTAGGTGCCTGCCAGTGCTGCGGCTCCCGCGACGGCCTCGATGTCGGCGTCGCCGAAGACGATGAACGGTGCCTTGCCGCCGAGTTCGAGGTGTACGCGCTTGGGGCCGTTCGACGCGAGTTGCATGATGCGGCGGCCGGTGCCACTGCTGCCGGTGACCGTGATCATGTCGATGGCCGGGTGCGTGACCAGCGCTTCACCCACCTCGGCGTCGCCCGTCACCACACTGAGGGCTCCTGCGGGCAGTCCGGCCTGCAGGGCAAGTTCGGCGAGGCGGATTGATGAGCGCGGTGTGGTGGGTGCTGGCTTCAGCACCACGGTGCAGCCGGCCGCGAGTGCGGCGCCCACCTTCCACACGGCCATGATGAAGGGGAAGTTCCAGGGCGTGATGGCGGCCACGGTGCCCGCCGGTCGGCGCAGCAACATCGAGGTGTAGCCGGTGCTGAACTCGCCGGCTGCGGTGCCGTGGAGCGAACGTGCCGATGCGGCGAAGAAGCGCAGGTTGTCGGCGGCGAAGGGAAGCTCGCCGTCGCGCATCACGGTCCAGGGTTTGCCGGTCTCTTCCACGTCGAGGCGCGAGATCTCGTCGGCGTGCTGCTCCACCAGGTCGGCCAACTTCAGCAGCACCAGGCTGCGTGCCGACGGAGTGGCGCTGCCCCATTCCCTGC
Organism: Acidimicrobiaceae bacterium; assembly: GCA_947463235.1. Lineage (GTDB taxonomy): Bacteria > Actinomycetota > Acidimicrobiia > Acidimicrobiales > Ilumatobacteraceae > UBA668. Next base: position 12,075 of record CANHST010000039.1, on the reverse strand, counting down.
CGGCTGCTGCGGCGGCGAGCACCTGCCGGTCGACGTCGGCGGTGCTGGTGTCGGTCACCGTGGCGAACTGGCGCCCGGTGGCGGGGTCGATGAGTGCACGCTGCATCCCGCCAGTCTGCCCGCTGCGCCCCACCCCCTCGGCTTCTCGGCGGGATCCTTCCCAAACTGGCTTCCCGGCGGCGTCACTTCCGGAAACCGGGAACGAGCACGCCTGGAAACCCCGGGTCAGTCGATGACGGGGCGGCCTTGGAAGTCGCCGATCAGCGACACCTGCACGTTCGAGCCCACGGTGGCGGCGGCCATGCGCGCCAACTTCTCGCGGTAATAGGCGTCGCGCAGGTTGCCTTCTCGCAACGCGTTGTAGGTGGGGTACAGCGCACGCCGGTCTGCCGATGAAAGGTTCGGCCCGCTGCGGTGTGGCGTGCGGCTGTGGAACCACAGCGTCTGCCCGGCGCGAATGGGCATGGGGGTCCACGCCATCGCTGCCACCGAGTCGGGGTGGATGCAACCCACGTCGTCCATGGGAAGCAACTCGTGGTGCATTCCGCTGACCACTTCCAGACAGCCATTGGTGACGTCGGCGTCGTCGATGGCGACCATGCAACTCACATGGGCCTCGATGAACGGATATGCGGGCGCGTCCTGGTGCGGCGAGTAACCGGCGCCACCAACGAGCTTGTAGTTGATCTTCTCCTTGTACAGCGCGGCCGGCTCGCCCAGCAGTTCGCCGGCGGTCGCCACCATCGAACCCTCGGTGAGCAGCGAGCGAAGCCCGTCGTGAAAGGGCACGAAGTTTTCGGTGCGGCAGAGCTTGGGCCCGAAGTCGGTGAGTTCGCGATAGTGCATCCATTCGCCCTCGGCGTCGGGCCACGTGGCGATGTCGTCCACCCAGCGCCGCAACTGCTCGGCCTCATCGTGCGTGAGCGTGTTCACCAACGCCCAGCCGTGCTCGGCGAAGTGCGTGGCCCCTGCGGGGTCGCCCGGTGCGAAGGCGGTGGTCATGCGTGGATGGCAGCGACCGATTGGATGATCGGCACCCAGAACTCCAGGCCGGTGACTTTCGCGCCGACCACTTTGGCGCCGTCGTCGGCGATGCGCAGCGCCACCATCGCCATGTGGTCGGGGTCGGTCTCGAACTCCGCCACTTCCACGGCGTCCATCGGACCGCCCTGGGCGGCGAGTGTCATCACGCTGTCGTCCGACAACAGCGCGAAGTACTCGGGCCGCGTGGCAACGAGGTATCGCTTGGCGGGTACGTGAGCCTGCATGAGGTTGGCGACTCTGGTGCCAAGCAGCCCGCGCACGGCGTCGGCGCCCATCGTGGCGTGGCGTGGCTGACCCGGCCCATCCCACGGGTGAGCCAGATCGTGCAGAAGGCCTGCCACCTGCAACTCCGGATCGCCGGGATGCTCTTCGCGCAGCAACGCCGCCGATTGCAGGCCGTGGTCGAGTTCGGTGAACTGATCGCACTCCACCGAGGGCATCTCGCTGAGTGCGAGCAGGTGGGTGAGAAGGTCGTCGACGGACCGGAACTCGTGCATACCGGGGACGATACTGCGGCTCCCGTGTACAGGGGGTGGCCGCATGGTGGCGCGCCGGCAACGTTGCAGTGTTGGAGGCTGGAACTAGTGGTCGCCTTCAGGTGCTGCTGCCGACGGGTCTCTACGCTGCTAAGAAGTGTCGCGTTCCCTGGTGGAGGTCTTCATGCGTCGCATTTCGATGGTCGGTCGTGTGGTGGTAGCGCTGGTCATCGCTGTCGCCTGGTCGGGGTCGGTGTTTGCCGATGCCGTGGTGGTGCCCAACGTGCTCGATGCCGCGAAAGCGACCGAAGACGTCGGTGTCACGCTCACCGATCAGACCGCGAGCATCGTCTTCATTCAGCAGTGCTGGAGGAGCGATCAAGACCTGAAGTTCGATCTGGCCCTCGACTGCTCGCAGTTCAACACCGTGAATCCCGTCATCGTGAACGGCAAGGGCAAGGGTGTCATCACCGTGTTCAACGGCGACGACCCCAACCTCGGTGAATGGAGTTGCGGCACCAAGGGTTCTTCCGGGATACCGAACTCGGCGACGTGTTATCTCCGCATGTCGCCGGAGGTGATTGACGACCTGAGCAACGATCAGTTCATCCCCATCACTTGGAGCAACAACCCGCCGCCCACCCCGAGCACGTTGCCGCCGGCGACGGTGCCCGGGTTCACGACCACGGTGCCGGGCGCCGCAGTGTCGACCACGGCGAATGGCGGGTCCGTGAGCACCACCGTTGATTCGGGCAGCGTGGGCACTGGCGACACCACCACGTCGGCTGGGTCGACACCCGTCGACGGTGCCAGCACCACCGTCGTTGGTGATGGGTCGGGCCCCGTGGGTTCCAGCACCACGGTGCTGCCGGTGATCCAGCCGTCGGGCGGAGGCAACGGCACACCGTGGGCGCTCATCGTGGTGGTCGTGGCGGCGGTCGGTGGTCTCGGCGGGTACTTCGGAGTTCGATCGTCGCGCAAGAAGTAGTGCCGAGGCCGCGACGCGCGGCCCTCGCGCAATATGGCAGCCTTGCGTGACGACCGTGGGGGTGGTGACGTGGCAGAGCCGGGCAGCCAAGACTGGCTGAACCAGGTGGTTGAAGAGATCGTTGCGCCCGAGCAGCGCATCATCGATCCGCATCACCACTTATGGCCCAGTGGCGGCGCGCTGCCGTACGGCCTTGCCGATCTCACCGCCGATGCCGCTGCAGCGGGGCATCGGGTGGAGCGCACCGTGTTCGTGGAGTGCCACGCCGTGTACCGCATCGACGGGCCTGCACATCTGGCGCCAGTGGGCGAGACCGAGTTCGTGGCGGGTGTCGCGGCGAAGGACCCGCGCCGCCTCATCGGCGGCATCGTGGCGCACGCCGACCTCACCGATCTGGAGCACCTCGACGACGTGATCGATGCCCACACATCAGCGGGGCAGGGCCTGTTCCGTGGCATCCGTCATGCGGGCTCCCACCCGATCGAACCCGACGCCTTGATGATCCCGGGTCGTGCAGGCCCCGGCCTGTATGCCGACAAGAACTTCCGCAAGGGTGTGGCTCGTCTGGGCGAACTCGGCCTCACGTACGACACCTGGCACTACCACTACCAGAACCGCGAGTTCGCCGATCTGGCGCGGTCGGTGCCCGACACGCTGCTGGTGCTGGACCACTTCGGCACGCCCCTTGGTGTGGGGCAGTTTGCCGGACGTCGGCAGGAGATCTTCGAGGAGTGGAAGATCACCATCGCCGAGATCGCCGAATGCCCCAACGTGGTGGCGAAGCTCGGTGGCTTGGCGATGCCCGACAATGGATTCGGCTGGCACACGGCGGATCGCCCGCCCACCAGCGACGAGTTCGTAGCGGCCCAGTCGCCCTACTACCTGCACGCCATCGAGTGCTTCGGCCCCGAGCGATGCATGTTCGAGAGCAACTTCCCCGTCGACAGGTTTTCGCTGTCGTACGCGGTGCTGTGGAACGGCTTGAAGAAGATCGCCGCCCCGTTCTCAGAGAGCGAACGAGACGCGATGTTCTGGGGCACGGCGAAGCGGGTCTACCGACTGGACCTGTGATGGAGCCGCAACGAACCGCCCTCACCGTCGAAGAGAAGCAGTCGCTGTATCGCGACGGCTACGTGGTGGTGCGTGGTGCCGTGCCGCCCGAGTTGGTGGCGGCAGCGTTGGAGCGCATCGAGCGCGCGACCAAGGGCGACGGGCTGGCGAACGACGGGGCGCTTACCGATTTGGTGAATCGGTCGTGTGTCACCCCGATCCTGCGCGAGGTGATGGGCGACTTCGACCCCGTCACGGCATGCCAACCCGGTATCCATCAACGGCGCGACCCGGGCGACTTCTTCATGCCGACCGGTTACCGCGATCGCGAGTTGCCCTACTACGGCGCCGAGGTGCACATGGATGGGGCCATCACGATCGCCCCACCGCAGACTCCGTTGGAGGGCACACCCGACGAGGTGTATCGCGCCTACTTCGCATCGGGACCAAAGGGCGATCTTGGTCGCAGCGCCGAGGTGATGGGCCACAACATGACCCCGATGTTCCAGGATCCCGCGATGACCCTGGGACTCGGCAGCTTCACGGCGTTCCTCTTCGTCTGTCTGAACGATCAACTGGTGGAGGGCTGTGGTCAGACGGCGGTCATCCCCGGGTCGCACCATGCGGTGGAGTCGTTCTTCCGTTGGCAGCGCAGCGTGAACGGGCACATCGGCCCGGAGGGTCCGGGCTGGCCGCGGTTGCGTCACGACGTGCCGAACCACTGCGGTCTGATCTATGCGCCCGACGCCGTGATGGAGCAGTTCATCGACGAGACCTCGGAGTGCACGCCTGACGGCCGCCGATGGCCGCGCCCCACGCAAGTGATGATGCGTGCCGGCGACGTGGCCATCGCCACGTACCACATCCTCCACACGGTCACCCGCAACGAACGCGGTACCGAAAGCCGCAAGAACATCATCTTTCGTGTCCGCAACAAGCGGCGCCAGCCCAACAAGGTGCTCACCGGAGTGTCGGATCATCCCGACCGCGGCTGGCACGGAGAGTTCCTGGAGTACGAGCCGGGGAACGACCCATGGGAGCGGTCGAAGGACGCAATGTGCGACATGTGGAGCGAGTGGGACGGCATGTCGTCGGCACTGGCAGTGGACCGCAGCCACAGTATGAACGACCGATCAGGATTCAGATCAAGGTTGGATAACGTCCAATGAAAGTGGATGGGTCGTCTGCTACTCTCGGCTGTGTTCGACGGCTATCGGCGGCAGCCGAGTGGCCTCGCAGGGGAAGCACCGGGTTCGCAACGCAATGAACCATGATCACTTTCGACGAGTGCTCGACGCGCAACGCGAGTTGATCTGCGAGTGGGCTCCCGACGGCACGATCATCTTCTGCAATCAGGCGTATCGCGACTACTTCGGTTACGGCGCGGATGTGCAGGGCTTGAACCTGAACGCGCTCATCGCTTGGCCCGACAACGACGGTCCAGAGTTCAGCGTGAACTGGCTGGAGAGCGGACATCACTCGTACGTTCGCGAACGGGTGTACCCCGACAATCGCGCAATGGAATGGACCGACTCGGCAGACCGCGATGAGACCGGACGGATTCGGTCGGTCGTCTCCGTGGGTCGAGACGTGACTGCCAAGGTGAATGCCGAGCGGCGCCTAGCGGTGACAGAGCGGCGACATCTCCTGATGACATCGCACATCCTCGACTCGGTGGTGCTACTGCGCAGTGACGGCACGCTGATCGACAGTTCGGACCGCTATCGGTTCGACCTCGGCTACGACCCGTCGACTGAGAACGTCGACGACCTCCCACCGTTTGCGCTCGTGTACCCGGACGACCAGCCGCGAGTGCTGGAGATGTTCTCGTCGCTCGTATCCAGAGGCCTCGAGGCGGAGGAATACACCGAGGCCCGGATGGTCCGCGCCGACGGTGGGGTGTCGTGGTTGGAGTTCACCGGTATCAACCTGCTCGACGACCCTGAGGTGGCCGCCGTGGTGTTGACGGTGCGCAACATCGATCGCCGGAAGAACGTCGAACTCGAAGTGGTGCGTCGACGCGATGAGGCAGAAGCAGCGTTGCGGCGGCGGGCTGCGTTCGTGGAGCAGGTGAGCCACGAGTTGCGCAATCCGCTGCACGGCATGCTCGGTCTCAGCGAAGTGCTCACCAAGGCAAGCCTGCCGGCGGAATTCGCCGACGCCGCGTGGGGCGTCTTCCGCCAATCGACCACGATGCGACGCATCGTCGACGATCTCCTCGACGTGGCGCAGATCGAGGTGGGTCACCTGCGGGTTCGCCCCGATCGGGTCGACCTTCAGTTCGCCTTCAACGACTGCGCGTTCATCGCCCGCAAGAACACGCGCCCAGGGGTGCGCCTCGTCGTTGACGATGTGCCCGACGACCTTCGTTACCTGTTCGCCGATCCCGAGCGTGTGCGCCAGGCCATCACCAACCTGCTGGCGAATGCGTGCAAGTACACGAGCGTGGGCGAAGTGCGACTCTTCGCGTCGAGGGGAGCCGCTCCTGGGTCGGCCCGGATCGAAGTGTCCGACACGGGCAGCGGTATCGAACCCCACGAGGTGCAGCGCCTCTGGGAGCCCTACGAGCGAGGTGTCGACGAGCGATCGCCTGGCGTGGGCTTGGGTCTGGCCATCGTGAAGGGCACGGTGGAGGCGATGGGCGGCGCGGTCGGAGCATCTCCGCGCCGCGGTGGTGGTTCGACGTTCTGGTTCGAACTTCCTCTAGCCCCTTCGATTTCGCAGCAGGAGGGTCAACGCGTCCACATCGGGGCCGATCTCACCGATGGACCCTTTACGTTGCGCGCACTCGTGGTGGACGACGACCCCGTGAACCTCTTGCTGGCAGCCATGCAGTTGCGGCAGCTCGGCAACGAGGTGGTGACGGTGGAGTCCGCCGAAGATGCGTTGGTCCAGCTGCAGACGAGCGAGTTCGATGTGGCACTGGTGGACGTGCAGTTGCCGGGCATGAGCGGTCTCGAGCTGGTGAGCCTCGCCCGTCAAGCTGGCGCACCGCAGCCGCTGATGGCGGTGATGACGGCGAGCGCCACGGCTGCTGACCGTCAGGCAGCGTTGGATGCCGGCGCCGACATGTTCGTGCCGAAGCCGGCATCGGTGTCTGATGTGCGTGAGGTGCTGCGCCGCCGCCTCGAACGCCAGCGCCACACGAACTAGTCCCGTTGTCGCCTCGTCGCGGAGGCTGAAGGTCAGGTGCCGCAGAACGTTCGGTACGGAGCGTCCTCGCTGCCGGGTTCGGCGTAACGCTCCAGTCCGGGGCGCTCCTCGAAGGGATGCTGCAGCGCCTCGACCAATGCGTGGAAGGGAGCCAGGTCGCCGTTGGTTGCCGCATCGAGCGCCGCTTCCACCATGTGGTTGCGCGGGATGTACACGGGGTTCACCGCATCCATCTCGGCGGCCACCTCACCACTGGCGCGGGTTTCGCTGTTGCGAACAGCGATCCAGCGCGCCGACCACTGATCGAAGGCGCTCGGGTCGGAGAACAGTGAGCGCGCCCGGCTGGCGTCGCCACGAAGTGCTGACGACAGGGAACGGAAACACTTGGTGAAGTCGACCGACTGTGCCTGCATCAGCGCGAGCAGATCGTCGACGATGGCGCGGTCGGCGTGCTTGGGCAGACCCAGCTTGGTGCGCATGCCCGCCAACCAGTGAGCGTCGTAGCGATCGGTGAACGAGCGGAGCACATCGGTGGCCATCGTGACGGCCTCGTCCTGCTCGGGTGCGAAGAACGGCAGCAGCGTTTCGGCCAGGCGAGCGAGGTTCCACTGTGCGATGACGGGCTGATTGCCGTAGGCGTAGCGCCCGCCGTGATCGATGGAACTGAACACGGTGGCCGGGCTGAAACGATCCATGAACGCGCAGGGGCCGTAGTCGATGGTCTCACCCGAGATGGTCATGTTGTCGGTGTTCATCACCCCGTGGATGAAGCCCACCAGCATCCACTTGGCCAACAGTTCGGCCTGCGCTTCCACCACCGACTCGTAGAACGAGAAGTAGGGGTTCGCCGCCGCGAACGCCGTCGGGTGATGACGTTCGATGGCATAGCGGGCGAGACGGTCCAACATCTCCGTGTCGCCGGTGTTCGCGGCGTACTGAAAGGTGCCGACGCGCAGGTGGCTGGCGGCGACACGGGCGAGCACGGCGCCGGGCAGCAACGTGTCGCGGGCGATCTGCTCGCCCGTGGCCACCACGGCCAGCGAGCGAGTGGTGGGAATGCCCAGCGCGTGCATGGACTCGCTGATGATGTACTCGCGGAGCATGGGGCCCACCGCAGCCTTGCCGTCGCCACCGCGTGCGAACGGGGTGCGACCCGAACCCTTCAGATGAAGATCGACAAGGCGTCCGTCGGGTGCGGTGAGTTCGCCCAGGAGCAGGGCACGTCCGTCACCGAGGCGCGGCGAGTAGCCGCCGAACTGGTGGCCGGCGTAGGCCATGGCGATCGGTGCGCTGCCGGGCAGCAGGGTCTGGCCGGTGAGGGTGACGGCGTCGAGCGCGTCGGGGTCGATGCCGAGTTCGACTGCGAGGGCCGTGTTCAGCACCAGCATCTGCGGGTCGGGGAAGGTGGCCGCCTGCCACGGCTCGTAGAGACCCGGCAATGCACTGGCGTACGACTGTCCGAGCGACACAGCTGAGAGCATTGGGTTACGGTACCTGCACCCCAACGAGGACGAGATGTCGTCGACTTACGAGATGCAGGAACAGTTGAGGTGAAGCAGTCGATGGTGTTCATGACGGGCAGTGCATGGACGATCTCCTTGCGTTCGTCGCTGGCGGCGTTGAGTGCCGTTGCGGTACTTATGTCGCTGGTCGGCGCCGACAGTGCGAGTGCCCAGGCGCACGTGGGGCCGCTGCCGATCGCACCTGTCTCCGATCTCGATGCCACCGATCAGTTGATCGTGCGCATGCTCGATGGCAGCGCGCCCAATCTCTCCGCGTTGACCTCCTCTGTGGGCGAGCGTGTGCGCCTCAAGCGGGCCACCGCGCATGGCGCCTGGGTGACGAAGTTGTCGGGTCGTCACAGCCTTGCGAACGTCAAGCGACTCGCATCCCGCATCGCTGCGTTGCCGGGTGTTGCCTTTGCCGAGCCCGACTACAAGATGTACCCCACGTTCATTCCCAACGACCCCTTTTGGGTTCCGTATCAATGGGATCTCAAGACGCCCTCCGGCTCGTCGTTCGGGGCGAACTTGCCGCCAGCGTGGGATGTCACCAGAGGCACCAGCGACGTGGTGGTGGCGGTGATCGATACCGGCATCACCACCCATCCGGATCTCGCAGGGCAGGTGTTGCCGGGCTACGACTTCGTCTCCGATGCCGTGCGGTCGACCGATGGTGACGGCCGCGACGCCGACCCGAGTGATACGGGTGACTGGGTCTCCGCAGCCGATGCTGCCACCACCGACTTCTCCGGTTGCCCGGTGTCGAATAGCTCTTGGCACGGCACGCACGTGGCGGGCACCGTCGCCGCAATCGGAGACAACCTCACGGGCATCAGCGGTACCGCGCCGGGTGTGAAGGTGCTGCCGGTGCGTGTGTTGGGTAAGTGCGGGGGGTTCTCCAGCGACATCTTGGATGGGATGCGATGGGCGGCTGGTTTGGCCGTCAGCGGTGTTCCGGCCAACCCAAATCCGGCGAGTGTGTTGAACCTCAGCCTGGGTGGTGCCGCTGCCTGCCCAGCGAGCTACCAAAGCGCGGTGAACGACATCACAGCTGTGGGTGCCACCGTGGTGGTGGCAGCTGGCAACAGCAATGCGGATGCCGGCTCGTTCGCTCCTGCGAGCTGCACGGGCGTGGTGACGGTCGCGGCCTCGGGCACCACCGGGAACAGGGCCTCGTATAGCAACTTCGGCAGTGTGGTGGACATCACAGCGCCCGGAGGCGATGGCGCCACTGCCGCCGAATTGATCGTCAGCACGCTCAACGACGGCACCACGACGCCTGGTGCTCCTGCCTACAGCGCGGCGAGAGGCACCAGCATGGCGGCACCTCATGTAGCTGGTGTGGCGGCGTTGGTGAAGTCGGTCGATCCATCCATCTCCCCATCAGCGATGTCGACGATGTTGACCGGCCATGTTCTGGCGTTCCCGGTGGGAAGCTCCTGCACCTTGGCATTGTGTGGCGCCGGTTTGCTCGACGCCGGAAGTGCCGTGGTCGCCGCGGAAGCAGCGTATGGCTCTCGGGTGTTGGGCGCCTTCTCCAAGACAGCTCCGCTGCCAGGTGCCACAGCGCAGGCTCGTAGCGGCACGCTGACGTGGTCAGCCAGCTCTGGTGCCACCGGCTACGAGTATTGCTTGGTGGCGGGCCTCGACACGCCGTGTACCACCTGGACGGCGGTGGGTAACACGCTCAGCGCAGCCTTCAACAATCTGTTGGGCAACGAGCTGTACTCCTGGCAGGTTCGCTCTGCGAATGGTGCGCGTACCTTCGAATCGAACGTGTCGATTCGCTCGACGTTCACCACGGCCTCCGCGGTCGCACCGGGCGTGCCGACTGCAGTCGGCGGCACGCCGAGTCTCACCGCAGTAGCGCTGACGTGGACGGCACCGACCGACAACGGTGGGGTGGCGCTCACTGACTATGTGGTGCAGTACTCCAGCGATGCGGGCAGCACGTGGTCGACGTTTGCTGATGGTGTGAGCACGACGACTGCCGCGACCGTGACAGGGCTCACCAGCGGCAACTCGTATCGGTTCCGGGTGGCGGCGAAGAACTCCGTCGGTACCGGCAGTTTCAGCGCCAACAGTTCGTCGATCATCCTGCCGTTACCCACGCTGCCGTCAGCGCCGACCGGACTGGGAGGGACGCCCGAGAATGCCGCCGTGGCGCTCAGTTGGAGCGCGTCGGCCAGTGCTGGCAGTGGTGCGCTCACCGACTATGTGGTGCAGTACTCCAGCGATGGGGGCAGCACGTGGTCGACGTTTGTTGATGGTGTGAGCACTGCGACGGCTGCGACCGTGACGGGCTTGTCGAACGGCACCGCCTACCAGTTCAGGGTGGCCGGTGTGAGCGGCTTCGGTGCTGGTGTGTTCAGCGAGGTGAGTGGTTCGGTGACGCCGCGGACGGTGCCGTCGGCGGTGGTGGTGTCGTCGGTCTCGGCGGGCAGTGGTGAGGTGGTGGTGTCGTGGTCGTCGCCGTTCGATGGTGGTGCGGCGATCTCGGACTATGTGGTGGAGTACTCGAGCGATGCGGGCAGTACGTGGTCGACGTTTGTTGATGGTGTGAGTGCTGCGACAGGTGCAACGGTGACTGGTTTGTCGAACGGCACCGCCTACCGGTTTCATGTTGCTGCCGTGAACGTTGCTGGTGCGGGTGTGTTCAGCGAGGCGAGTGGTTCGGTGACGCCGCGGACGGTGCCGTCGAGGCCTGTTGCTCCGAAGGCGGTTGCCGCCAGCAAGGCCGTGACGGTCTCTTGGACGGCGCCGGCGAATGGTGGCTCGGTCATCACCGGCTACCGGGTCCAGTACTCGGCGAATGGTGGCCTCACGTGGTTGGACCCAGTGAACGGCGTGACCTCCGCGCTGTCACTGAAAGTTTCGGGCCTCACCAATGGTTCCACCTACCGGTTCCGAGTGGCGGCGACAAACGTGGCGGGAGTCGGTGCGTACTCGTTGGTAGTGGTGGCGGTGCCTGCGGCGGTGCCCGCCAAGGTGGCGACGCCCACGGTGACGTCATCGCTCGGTCGGGTTACGGTGCGGTGGGTGTTGCCAGCCAATGGCGGTGCGCCGATCACCGACTACGTGGTGCAGTACTCCGCCAACAATGGCGTCACGTGGGTCACCTATGCCGATGGTGTCACCACGGCGCGGTCGGCCACGTTGGCAGGCCTGCGCCGTGGTGTCACGTACCGTTACCGGGTGGCGGCCGTGAACCGCAGGGGCCGGGGCGTGTTTAGCGTGGCGTCGTTGGCGAACCGCCTGGCCTGAGTCTCAGGCAACGCGGTCACCGGTTGAGCCCGCCGGCCGCTATGGCCCATTTGGATGACCGCGCCGCGTGTGAGGTTCGCGGTTCGACGCGATCTCACACCGCTGCGGCCAGGCCCGCAGCAGCAACCAGTGCCAAATGGCGGAATCGCCACACCGGTTGCCCTGCGGGCACATGAGCCTCATTGTCGGGAGCCACCCACGGTCATCTTACGGAACACTGATAACGGGTCGATAACAAGGTGCCTCGTGCTGACTTCACCAGCCCTGGGCGCAGGCCTCGTCGTCGGTTGACCGCGGCGGGGCCCCTGCCCGGCCTGCGGGTGGGCGTCGTGGGCACCCGAATGGGCCGTAGCGGCCCAATCGGATGACCGCGCCACGTGTGACCGCGCCACGTGCGCCGGCGCTTGGCTCAGGCCCGGGGCAGCACGAGGGTGAACACCGAACCGACGCCTTCAGTGGAGCGCACCTCCAGCCGACCTCCCATCGTCTCGGCAAGGCTTCGCGCCACCGTCAGGCCGATACCTGTGCCCTCGATGCCAGTGCGTTCGGCACCGAGTCGATCGAAGGGCTGGAAGAGGCGTAGCAGTAGGTCGGGCGC
>CANHST010000038.1 GCA_947463235.1 Acidimicrobiaceae bacterium | reverse complement strand
TCCCCAAAGAGCAGCATGTTCGGATACTCACCGAGCAGATCACCGAGGGTGCTGTTGATGGCCTGAGCCAGGGTGAGACGAGGTGCCTCAGCGTCGGAGTCATCGTGATGCGGGCGCGGTTGGAGCACTTCGCTCGCCACCTCGTCGGGGTGCCGAGGAGCCAGCGGCGCCATCACCTCTGCAGCGGTGCTCAATTGCGGGCGTCGGGCAACGTCGTCCGCTGTGTCGTAGACCAACGTGCGCAGGTCGTCGTGTCGGGCCAGCAACGACGCCGACGAATGCTGGCCACTGGCCACCAGTCGGGCTGCAGTGGCGACGATGGGGTCGAAGGCCGCATCGGCGCGCAACTCGGCAGCGCTGCGATAGGCGGCCTCCACGTCGGTGCCGGCGTGGCCGCCGTACCGCACCGTCTGAAGATGCAGAAAGGCTGGACGGCGTTGTGTGCGCACCCACTCGGCCAGGTCGCGGGTGACACTGAGCACCGCCTCCGGATCGTTGCCTTCGACGAACTCGTAACGCAGGTGAGGACGGTTCCCGTAGGCGCTGCGAACCCAACCGGCTGGGGTCCGCACGCTGATGCCCAACCCGTTGTCTTCGCAGACGAAGAGCAGCGGCAAAGGAAGGCGCTGGTGTGCGCAGTGCAACGCCGTGTTGATCGCTCCGGTGGCCACCGAGTGGTTCGACGACGCATCTCCGAAGGAGCACACCGCCAGCGCATCACTCGGCCACGGGCTATCGATGCCCAACTTGAGGGCGCGACCGATGGCGAACGCAACGCCGACGGCACGAGGGAGATGCGACGCGATGGTGGACGTCTGCGGAATGATCGCCAGGTCGTGCCGGCCGAACACCTTGTGGCGCCCGCCTGCGATCGGCTCGTCACTGGCCGCGACGACGCCGGAGAGGATGTCGCGCACACCCTCCACTCCGGAACGGGCGAGGTAGAAGCCACCGCTGCGATAGTGCAACAGCGCTGGGTCGGTGGGCCGCAACGCCATCGCCACAGCGGCGTTGCTCTCATGACCCGACGACCCGATGGTGTAGTAGCCCTGTCCTTTGCTCCGCAGCCAGCGCGCGGCGAGATCCGTGTGCCGACTGGCCACTTGCACATCGAAGAGTCGCTCCAGCGCAACGAGATTGTCCGGACTGGGTGGAGCACTCGGCATCGCTGCATCGAGCACCTCGATCGCATCGACGAGTTGTTGCTCCAGCGCAGGACGTTCGATGGCCGACACCCGGCAAGTGTGCCAGACGAAGTGCTCGCCGTGTCAGAGGTCGTTGCCGAGCACCTCACACGCCAGACGACCGCCCTCGGCACCTGTAAGGGTCCCCAGACGCGGCAACGCCCCGGGCACCATGCGGTGCACCGGGGCGCGGCACGCGATCCGTCGGATCGAGTGGGCGATCAGTTGATCTTGTCGATGACGTCCTTGACGGCGCTGGCACCCTGTTCAACCTGAGCGTCGACGCTGTCGGGCGTCTTCGACTGCACCGCGTCAGCGGCCTTGTCCACGCCGTCCTTGACGGCGGACTTGTTGCCCTTGACGAGGCCCTTGATCTTGTCCATGAAGCCCATGAATCGGCTCCCCCTTTCCCCTGGGCGGCCGGGTGCCGCTCGATTCGAGCGACATTGGCACATCCCACCGTCGGGCGCCAGAGAAAATCGAACTGCGTCCGATTCATCAGCAGCGGCGAGGAGAGCCGGCGGCGAGATGTGCAAGGGCATGCTGCCCCACCGAGGTTCGGAAAACCTTCGGAAACACCTTCGGGTTCGCGCCGTTGCGCACGTCGTGTCGAGCCACCTGAGGGGCCCGAAAACGGCGACGGGCGGCATCCCCGGAGGGGTCTGCCGCCCAGTGGTCGAGACCGGCGTCGATCCGGTGACCCTACGCTTTTCAGGCGTATGCTCTGCCGACTGAGCTACTCGACCTTGCCGTCAGAGCTTGCGCTCTGAGCGGTCCCGACGGGACTCGAACCCGCGACCTCCGGCTTGACAGGCCGGCGTGAACTCCAACTTCACCACGGGACCAAACTGGAAGACCAGATTGATCTTTCTTGCACCCCCAACGGGATTCGAACCCGTGCCGCCACCTTGAAAGGGTGGTGTCCTAGGCCACTAGACGATGGGGGCATTGGACGACTCCGGTTGAGAGCGGAACTACATTATCAGCCCTTCGGAGGATTTCACTCAGCCGATTCGCGCGAAGTTCCGCGGGTACGGTTCAACAGGTGCGACTCGAACTCGAACCTACCCTCGTTCCCGCCGATTACCCCTACGTACACCACCTGCGCGTCCGGTTCTCCGAGACGGATGCGATGGGCATCGTGCACCACAGCCGCTACCTCCCGTACCTGGAGGAGGCCCGGGTGGAGTATCTGCGGCACCTGGGCCACCCGTACACCGAGATGCGCGCTGAGGGCATCGACTACGCCGTCCTCGAGGCATTCGTGCAGTACCGCAAGCCACTGAAGTTCGACGACCGGGTGGCCGTACACCTCAAGCTCGGTGCCGCCACTCGAGCGTCGTTCCAGATGGCCTACCTGCTCGCGGTCGAGGGAGAAGTCAGGGCCACCGGCGTGACGGTGCACGGCTGCGTGAACCCCGAAGGGCGCCCGGTGCGCATGCCGGCGTGGTTGGGCGAACTGTCCACCGACTGAACCCTCCGCGGATCGTTCCGAGATCGTCACGCGTCCTTCACCTTGGGTCGTTACGGTCATCGGAGTGATCGGCATCTGCACCGACTCCAGTTCGCAGTTACCTGCGGAACTGGTCGACCACCTCGGGGTGGAGATCGTGCCAGTGACCATCACGATCGACGGCATCGAGTACCTCGACGGGGTCGACCTCGACGCCGACGAGTTCTACTCGCGGTTCTCCGCCACCACCGACCCCGACGTCTCGATGAGCGAGCCCAGCCCCGGGCAATTCGCTGCGGCATACGAAGATCTCATCGCCCGCGGCTGCACCGAGATCCTGTCCATCCACGTGGCCCCCACCGTGGCCGGCGCCGTCAACGCAGCCCGGCTTGCAGCACACGCCACCGCCATTCCGGTTCGTGTGGTCGATTCCACCAGCGTGGGGTTCGGAGTGGGTTGCTGCGTGTGGGCTGCTGCCGATGCCGTGCGCCACGGAGCCACTCTCGAGCAAGCTGCGGTGGCGTCGGAGCAAGCGGCGAACGCGCTCCGGCACCTCGTGCTCCTCCACCCAGACCACACGGACACATCGATGGTGCTCGTGCAGGTGGCCAGCGGCAGTGCGGCCGCCCTGGCAACGTTCCCGCATGCGGCCGACGCGGTCGACGACATCGCAACGCGAATGATGGCGTGCGGGCAGCGCCTGCGGGTTGGCATCGGCCACAGCGATTCCAGCAGCGTGCCCACCGCCGACGCGCTGGAAGTGGCCATCGGGCAAGCAGCAAACGTGATCGAAGTGGTGCGGTTCCGCATCGGCCCGAGCATGGGAGTGCTCACCGGGCCCGGCGCCGTGGGGTGTGTGGTCAGCCCTACCGGCTGATGGCCTGCACCGTGTTCTCGAGGAGCCAACTGAGGAACGTGTACAGGTGATGCTCGCCCGCCATGGGGTCGTCGTCGCGCACCACGTCGGGATCGTGTTCTTCGCTCACATCGAGCAGCGTGCCCAGCACGAGGCGAACGCTATTCAGTGACTGCATGAACCCGTTCACCTCGCCCTCCGTCATCGGTCGGCCTTCGGTGAGTGCCGCTTCCACCAGACCGATGCTCTCGAGCCGTGAGGTCACCAGGTCGTCGTGCATCAGACGCTGGAACTCGCTCTCGGCCTCTTCATCGTCGGCCAGGTGGTACGCAGGCGGAAACAACCGACGCACCAGTGGGGCGTGCTGCGGATCGTCGCTGGAGATCAGCGCCCGCATCTCCTGCAGCAGTCGGACGACGAGTTCGATCTCCTCGCGCTGCAGGTGCACCACATAGCCACGTGGCGTGCGTTCGACGACGTAGCGGGGCGATTTGCGAAATGCCATGGCGGACCCAACGTACCGGTCACTCGGCGGGCAGGACGCCGGCGTCGGTCATCGCGTCGAGTTGCGCCTGGGCGAGCGACCACAACTCCGGCAGGGCAGGTTCGATGTGCACCCCATTGCGAGCCATCACTCGAGCTCGGGTGATGCCGTGCTCGTTCCAGGCGCTGCCACCCTCGGCCATGTTCAGCAACATCGGGGCCACACGGTCGACCGCCATCACATAACGCGCCTCTGCCGTGTCGCCAGCCTCGTATTCGTCCCACAAGGCCCGAAAGAACTGGCCGGTGGCGGCGGGCAGCAACCCGAACAGGCGATCAGCGGCGGCTTCCTCGCGGGCCCGCTTGGTGTCGTTCAGTTCGGAGGTGTCGTACGCGAAGGTGTCGCCAGCGTCGATCTCCACGATGTCGTGCACGAGCGCCATGCACACGGCGCGCCCCACATCGACCGGCTCGGAGGCGTACCCGGCGAAGATCATCGCAGCGATCCCGAGATGCCAGGAATGCTCGGCCGTGTTCTCTCGGCGCGACCCATCGGCCAACCAGTTGCGGCGCTCCACGCCCTTCAGCCGATCGGCCTCCATGAAGAACTGCAGGGCTGCTTCGGTGCCGGCGCGGCGCTGGTCGGGGTCTGCTGCGGACATGGCCTCGACCGTACTCGCTTCGTCGAAGTTACCCGCAGGTAGTTACTGTGTCCCGCTATGACTGAGATCAAGAAGGTTGGCATCCTCGGTTCGGGCATCATGGGCTCGGGCCTCGCAGAAGTGGCGGCGCGTGCGGGCTACGACGTGGTGGTTCGTTCCCGCAGCCAGGCGTCCGCCGACGCCATGGTCGCAAGCATCGCCAAGGGTTTCAACAAGGCCATCGAGCGCGGCAAGTCCACCGAGGAGGAGCGCGACGCCGTGCTCGGCCGCATCCAGGCCACCGACCACCTCGGCGCCGTCGCCGACTGCGATCTCGTCATCGAGAGCGTGGTGGAAGACCTCGCCGTGAAGAAGGCGCTGTTCGCCGAACTCGAGCAGATCGTGAAGCCCAGCGGCATCCTCGCCACGAACACCAGCACACTCCCCGTGGTGGAGATGGCCATGGTGACTCAGCGCCCCGACAAGGTCGTGGGAATCCACTTCTTCAACCCGGCACCGATGATGAAGCTCGTCGAGGTAGTGCGGCCGATCACCGCCAGCGACGAGACCATCGCCACGGCGTTGGCCTTCGCCGCCAGTTGCGGCAAGGACGGCGTGGAAGTGAAGGACCGCGCCGGCTTCATCGTGAACGCGCTGCTCTTCCCCTACCTGAACAACGCCATCCGCATGTGGGAAGTCGGCACTGCATCGATGGAGTCCATCGACACCGCCATGAAGGGCGGCTGCAACTTCCCGATGGGTCCGTTCGCTCTGCTCGACCTGGTGGGCCTCGACACGTCGCTCGCCATCCTCGATGCGCTGTACGCCGAGTTCGCCGACCCGAACTATGCAGCGGTGCCCACCCTGCGTCGCATGGTGGCCGCTGGTCATCTCGGCCGCAAGACCAAGCGCGGCTTCTACACGTACTGACCCCGGCTGCGGCAGACTTGACGGCGATGCCCGTCGAGCCGCCGACAACCCCCTGGCAGTTCCCATCACCCGACCGTGCCGACGAGCACGGCCTGGTGGCCATTGGCGCCGACTTGGAGCCCGGCACGTTGCTGGAGGCCTATCGAAGTGGGCTGTTTCCGATGCCATACAGCCGTCGAAGGGTCGGGTGGTGGTCGCCCGACCCGCGCGGCGTGCTTCCCCTCAATGCGCTCCGCGTGTCGCGTTCGCTCCGCAAGAGTTGCTCCCGCTTCGAGGTGCGCCACGACACCGCGTTCGAAACGGTGATGCGACGCTGCGGCGACCCGCGGCGGCCGCACGGCTGGATCAACGACGAGTTCGTTGGCGCCTACGTGCGACTGCACCAGATGGGCTGGGCACACAGCGTGGAGACCTGGCTCGACGATGAACTCGTCGGCGGTCTGTACGGGGTGCGCATCGGCGGATTCTTCGCCGGCGAGTCGATGTTCCACAGCGCAACCGACGCATCGAAGGTGGCCCTCGTCGCGTTGGTGGAACACCTGCGGGCCACGGGCGCCTCGCTGCTCGATGTGCAGTGGAGCACTGAGCACCTGGCATCGCTCGGCGTGGTGGAGATCCCTCGGGCCGAGTACCTCGGTCTTGTGGCCATCGCGGTGGCCGGGGAGTGATCCCGGCCACCCGATGGGCCTCTATGAGGCGTTCCGCCGCCTGATGTACAGAAATCATCGGCAGGTTCTGCGATCACTTGAGGACTTCTTGAAAGAAATCGTCAGAGCGCTGAACGGACGCAACGATGACCCCCACCAAGTAGCGGTCGCCCCTACCGAGCGGTAACACTTCCGGAATGACGAATCGCGATGAGCCCTGGCTGATGCGCACGTACTCGGGCCACTCTTCGGCCCGAGCATCGAACGAGCTGTACCGGACGAACCTTGCGAAGGGCCAGACCGGTCTTTCGATCGCGTTCGATCTCCCCACGCAGACCGGTTACGACCCTGATCACGTGCTGGCCCGAGGCGAGGTCGGCAAGGTCGGTGTGCCGGTGGTGCACCTCGGCCACATGAAGACGCTGCTCGACCAGATCCCGCCCGGGCAAATGAACACGTCGATGACGATCAACGCCACCGCGGCATGGATGCTGGCGCTCTACGTCGCCAACGCCGAAGAGCAGGACGTGCCATCGAAGGCGCTGCGCGGCACCACACAGAACGACATCGTGAAGGAGTACCTGTCTCGCGGCACGTACATCTTCCCTCCGGAGCCCAGCAAGCGACTGATCGTCGACATGGTGGCCTGGTGTGCACAGCACGCCCCGAAGTGGAACCCGATGAACGTCTGCAGCTATCACCTGCAGGAGGCCGGCGCCACGCCCGTGCAGGAGATCGCCTACTCGTTGGCCACCGCCATCGATGTGCTCGACGCGGTGCAGGCCAGCGGCCAAGTGGCCCCCGAGCAGTTCAGCCAGGTGTTCGGCGCCATCTCGTTCTTCGTGAACGCCGGCATCCGTTTCGTTGAAGAGGTCTGCAAGCTCCGCGCGTTCACCGATCTCTGGGACCGGATCGGTCTCGAGCGGTACGGCGTCACCGACGCGAAGGCGCGTCGCTTCCGTTACGGCGTGCAGGTGAACAGCCTTGGCCTCACCGAGGCGCAGCCGGAGAACAACGTGCAACGAATCGTCCTCGAAATGCTGGCGGTCACACTGTCCAAGCGCGCTCGAGCTCGCAGCGTGCAGTTGCCGGCGTGGAACGAAGCACTCGGCCTGCCGCGTCCGTGGGACCAGCAGTGGGCGCTGCGAATGCAGCAGGTACTCGCGTTCGAGACCGACCTGCTCGAGTACGGCGACCTGTTCGACGGCTCCACCGTCATCGAAGCGAAGACGAGCGAACTGCGCGATGCCGCGTGGGCGGAACTCCAAGAAGTGCTGTCACTTGGTGGCGCGTTCGCCGCCGTCGACGAACTGAAGGGCCGCCTGGTGCGGTCCATGGCCGAGCGCACGCGACGCATCGAAGCCGGCGATCAGACCGTGGTGGGCGTGAACGCATTCACCGAGACCGAACTCTCACCGCTCGACTCGCCCGGCAACATCCTCACCGTCGACCCGGCAGTGGAACACGAACTCATCGACGAGGTGACGGAATGGCGTCGCACTCGCGACCAGTCGGCCGTTGACGCCGCGCTCGCAGCGCTCCACGACGCCGCAGTGGGCAACGGCAACATCATGGAGCCCTCCATCGCTCTGGCGAAGGCTGGTGGCACCACCGGCGAATGGAGCGAATGCCTCCGCGAGGTCTTCGGCGAGTTCCGCGCCCCGACCGGGGTGAACGCAGCCGTCGGCCGTCGCGTGGGCGAGCTGGCCAGCGTGGCCGAGTTCGTGAAGACCATGGCTGGCGGCCCGCCGCGTTTTCTGGTGGCCAAGCCAGGCCTCGATGGGCACAGCAACGGCGCCGAGCAGATCGCCGTCGCCGCCCGCGATGCCGGCATGGAGGTCGTGTACAGCGGCATCCGTCTCACGCCCGAGCAGATCGTGGCATCGGCAGTCGATGAAGACCCCGACGTCATCGGCCTCTCGATTCTCAGCGGTTCGCACCTGGCCCTGGTGCCGGGCATCGTCGACATGCTCCGAGCCCAGGGCGTGGATGCACCGGTGGTCGTGGGCGGCATCATCCCCGAGGTCGATCGCGATCGCCTCTCGGAGGCCGGCGTGAGCGCCATCTACACGCCGAAGGATTTCGAGATGTCACGCATCATGCGCGATGTAGCGAACCTCGCTGCAGCGCACCGCCACAGCTGACCGGTCACGCGTTGTCGTTCTCGGTGGTGTGATTCCCGGTCTCCGGGAATCACACCACCGAGAAACCAATTTGGGAAGAATCCCGCCGAGAAACCGGGGGCTGGCGGCGACGCTGTTGGGTGGCGGTCAGGCGTAGAGGGCGGCGCGGAGGTCGAGGCCGAGCGATCTGCCGTCGAGGCAGAGATACCGTGCGTTGAAGCCACCGGCGCGAACGGCAATGGTGACATCGCTCGACGCCACGTCGCTGGGCGTGGCGAAGCCGAACAAGCCGTTCGCATCCGTGCGACCGCGAGCGAGTTCGCGGGGCGTGGTGCCGTCGCGATGGGCCATCACCGTGATCACGGCACCTTCCACCGGCTGATGCTCGCCCGTGGCGTCAGCATCGTGGTCGGTCACCTCCACGCGCGCAGTGCGCGCATCGGGCTTGCGCTCCACGGTGATGTTCACGTCGCGGAGCCAGATCATCGGCTCGGCGACCACTGCCTCAAAGCCGGCATCGAGTACGTGGCCGGCGACATTGGCGTTCAACGACACGTCCTGCGGTGCCATGCCGTGGTCGGCACTCACCACGAACAGCGTGTCGTCGAATCGACCGAGCCGATCCAGTTCAGCGAGCACATGACCGATGCGCACGTCGGTCTCGGTGAGTGCATCAGCCAGGCCACCGTCGTGTGGTCCGTACTCGTGGCCAGCGCCGTCGGTGAGAGCGAGCTCGTGGTAGACGAACACGGGTGCCGGCAGGTCGTCGCGCCGCAGCAACTCGATGATCTGCGCGAGGCCACGGGTGTCGAGCAGCGACTCGCTCGCCACCGCCGGATGCTCGTGCGACCAGCGCGGGTTCATCTCCTCGGCGTACTGCAGACTCAGTTCCTTCACCGCAGCGCGCTCGCAGAGGTTGCGGCCCTCCAGTACGGCGTGCTGGGCCGAGCGACCGAACGGTGCGTGAATGGCCACTGTGAGACCCTCGGGGCGCTCGCGATGGAACGCCTCGTGCAGGCTCTCCACCTGCCGCGAGGCAAAGCGTTCGGTGCCGATCTGGATGCCTTGTGGCGACACCGTCTCACCCCGCTCGCGCACGTAGTAGGTGGGGTTCACCACGTCGTGATGGCCGCACCAGGTACCGGTCACGATGGCGGTGTGACTGGGCCAGGTGATGGAAGGAAAGTTCACCATCGAACCGCCGGCCAGCACCGCAGCCCGATCGCGCAGGCGACGAAGGTTCGGGAGCCCCTCGGGGTCGCGGGCCAGGCGATCTTCCAGTTCGGTCTGGTGCATGCCGTCCATCAGCAACACGTAGAGACGCGTCGGCTGCGAACCCTCGACCTGCAGGATTTCGTCGAGTACTCGCCCGTCCTGCCGCGCCAGATAGACGTCGTTCGCCGAAGCACCCGTGGCGTCGAGACCATCCACCGTGGGGAATCCCAACGCCTTCAGCACCGTGGGGGCGATGTCGACGGCGCGGGCCGCCATCTCGTGCCGGCCCACGCGCACGCCCGGGCCGCTGAACCACAGCGGTGCCCGCGCCTGCCGCACATGCAACGCGCCATGGGTGCCCGGTTGGCTGCCCGCGCACCAGTCCTTCGGCGACACGGCAAGGTCGGGAGCATTCGGCGAATCGAACAGTTGGGCAACGCGTTCGTAGCCGAACGGGTAGGTCTGATGTTCCGGCGCGATGAAACGTCGGGTCGGGTCGTCGGCCTCGAAACCCGACGCCGACGCTGCTGCACGCTCCAGGTCCATTGTGTTCAACGCCAACGCATCGTCGGCCGCGAGTGGGTTCTGGCCGATCACCTCGAGCACCTCGAAGTGCAGGTGGCCGGAATCATCGATCACACGCTGAAACCGCACCATGCCCCGACCAGACCAGACCTCGTACGACCCTTCGGCCGCCTCCGCTCCACGCCAGGTGAGCACCAAGTCCGCTTGCTTGCCCACCACCGGGTCGGTGAGCAGCGCATGGATGGCGCGGTCGCCGCTCTCGGCCTGCTGAGGATGAAGTCCCTGTCCCTGCAATCGCTCGGGCCCGTGCACACGCATCACGGCCTCACAGTAGGTGGATGGAGGCATGCCAGGCAGCGAGGTGCACCGACCCTGCGCCCGGAATCGGCTCCGGAGCGTGTGCTTCGGCCAACCAGGTGTCGGCGATGGTGACGCCGGCGGGCAGGGAGTAATCGAGTGCATCACCGCACAGGTTCAAGAGCACCAGCACACTCACACCGTCGAGCGTGCGCGTGTAGGCGAACACGCTGGGATGCTCAGGGTCGAGGTCGCAGTAGGCGCCGTGCACCAACACCGGATGTGCCCGGCGCAGGGCGATCAGCCGACGATGGTGGTGAAACACCGAGCCGTCGTCGATCATCTGTGCAGCTGCGTTCACGGTGGTGTGGTTCGGGTTCACGGCCAACCAGGGCGTGCCCGTGGTGAACCCGCTTTCGGAGTCCGCGCTCCATTGCACCGGCGTACGCGAATGGTCGCGGCTGGTGTGCGCCAGATGCTCGAGCAGTTCCGCCGCGGGCACCTTGCCCGTCTCCACGAGATTGCGCCACAGACCCTTCACCTCGACATCGTCGTACTGCTCGATGTCGGTGAACGGGTAGTTCGTCATGCCGATCTCATCGCCCTGGTACACGAACGGGGTGGCCCGCTGCGTGAGGTTCCACGTCGCGAGCGCCTTCGCCGATCGCTCGCGCCACGTCGGCGAGTCGTCGCCGAACTGGCTCACCATGCGCGGGTTGTCGTGGTTCGCAAGAAAGCTGGTGTTCCAGCCGGTGGTACCGGCCACTTCATCCATGTCGGACACGATGCGCTTGAACTGCGGCCAGGTGAACGACCGCTGTCGCCAGTGCGGATGGCCGAGCCGCACGAGATCGAACTGGAAGATCATCGAGAGTTCTTCGCGGGCCGAATCGGTGAACTTCGGAATCTCCGAGACTTCCACTCCGAACGCTTCACCCACCGACACGGCGTCGTACGGACCGAGCACTTCGGTGTGCATCTCGTGCAGGAACTCGTGCACCCGAGGGCCGCTGGCATACACGTAGTGCGGGCGGGCTCGCTGCTCGCCTTCCAGGTTCGGTAATCCCGGCTGCTTCGAGATGAACGGGATCACGTCCATGCGGAACCCGGCCACGCCCTTGTCCAGCCAGAACCGCATCACGTCGTAGACCTCACGGCGAACGGGCTCGTGCTCCCAGTTCAGATCGGGCTGCTGCGGGGCGAAGTAGTGCAGATACCACTGATCGGTGGTGGCGTCGTGCTCCCATGCCGAGCCGCCGAAGAACGCCGGGTAGTTGTTCGGTGGGCCGCCATCCACGCCATCGCGCCAGACGTAGTAGTCGCGATACGGGTTGTCGAGCGACGATCGACTCTGCACGAACCACTCGTGCTGATCGCTGCTGTGGTTCACCACGAGGTCGATGATGAGCCGCATCCCTCGTTCGGTGATGGCTGCGAGCATCCGATCGAAGTCGTCCATCGTGCCGAACTCCGCCATCACCTTGCGGTAGTCGCGGATGTCGTAACCGTTGTCGGCGTTCGGGCTGTCGAAGTGCGGGCTGAGCCAGATGGTGTCGATGCCGAGCACCTGCAGGTGATCGAGACGCGACGTGATGCCGTTCAGATCACCGATGCCGTCGCCGTTCGAATCCATGAACGAGCGCGGATAGATCTGATAGACGACCGCGTCCTTCCACCAGGGCGTGCCACCCGCCATGGTCTACTCCGACAGAACGGAGATGCGCAGACGAGTGGGGTTGGGGTTGCGGGCTCCCACCTCACGCTCGCGCAGTGCCACCCAGCGTTGTTCCACTCGTTCGCGGTGCTGCTCCAGCGGCACTTCCTCCAGCAGCGTGTGCTGGGCCCGGCTGAGGCCCGCCTCACGGCGCTTGAGATCGAGCAAGTCGTGCAGGCTGAGGTGCAGCTCGCGGTAGATCTCGGTGGGATACGTGCCGTGGAACATCATGGCGAGGTCGCCGGAGGTCTCCCAGTTCGCCTGGTCGTCGAGTTCCAGCTTCACCATCTCGTGGAAGCGCGTACCCGGCAGCGGGTAGCTGACGCTGACGCCGATGTCGTCGGGCAGCAGCTCGGTAACGAGTGCGATGGTCTTCTCGATGTCGTCCCAGGTCTCGCCCGGATAGCCGAACTGGATGAAGAAACAGGCACGGATACCGTGCTCGCGAAGGCCGTGCCGGGCCACGCGGATCTGCTCGACCGTGATCTCCTTGTCCATCGCATCGAGGATCCGCTGGCTGCCGCTTTCGCAGCCGAGCCAGACCTCGTGGCAGCCCGAACGGGCCAAGGCATCGAGCGCCTGGTCGTTCATCAGGTCGACGCGACTCTGCATGGTGAACGGCACCCGCACGTTCGCCGCCTCGACACGATCGGCGAAGGCAGCAAGCCAATCGCTACGAAGCCCGAAGATGTCGTCGGCGAACCACAGGTGGTCGGGCTGGTAGTCGTTCGCAATGTGAATCACTTCATCGGCCACCTCGGTGGCTGAGCGCATCGCGTAGCGCTGACCCCAGATCGGCTTGGCGCACCAGTTGCACGAGTACGGGCAACCGCGGGTGGAGACCACGTTCAACGAGAACTTGCCATGCGCAGACACCCACGCCTCGCGGTAGGCGTCCATGTCGATGAGATCGCGGGCAGGCAGACCGAACACGTCGGGATGCCGTTCGATCGCACGGCGGCCGTTCGACGACACCTCGCCATCGACCAGTACAGCGATACCGGGGATATCGGCGAGCGACTGCTGCGGATCGTCGCTGAGCCAACGCGAGACCACCTCGCGCATGGTGTGCTCGCCCTCGCCCAACAAACACGCCTCGGCGCCGGCTTCCAGATACACCTCGGGGTGGTCGGTGACGTCGGCACCGCACACAGCCACTCGACAACCAGCCTCGCGGGCCATCCCGATCATCGTGAGCGCAGCCTCGCGCATACGGGTGAGGCACATCTTCGACAGGAAGTTGAAGTTGTCCTCGAACAACACGACGATCTGCGGACGGTGCCGTTGCAGGCTGGCGAGGAAGTCGGACTCGTCGTTGGCGAGCATCGCGTCGAACACGGCGACGCTCAGACCCTCTTGGCGCAACACCGTCGCAGCGTGCAGCGTGTTCAGCGGAGGGTACGGCTTCATCTTCGCGTGCTGCTTGGGGTCGAGCAGCAGGAAGTACGAGTGGCCGAGCAGCACTGTCGATTCGATGGTGTTGTCGTCCAACTGCTCAATCCCGTCTGCGCGCAACGACGCCGTAGGCCGCCACCAACTGGCCGGCCACATGTTCCCAAGACAGGACGATACGTGATCTTTCGAGGCTTGGTTCACCGGAGCGCCAGTTTGCGTTCTCCAATGCCCGAGCGGCTGCAGGTGCGTCGGCGACGGGGAACTGCGTACCCACGTCACCGGCGATCGCCCGATGCGGCGGTATCGCAGTGACCACCGGGACGCAGCCGCAGGCCATGGCTTCGATGAGCGAGTAACCCGAGCCTTCACGATGGCTGGTGGAGAAGTAGATGTGCGCTCCCCGATACCAGGCAGCCATCCGCTGATGGAGCACGGGAGGGTGGAGATGCACCCGATCGCGCAGGCTGGCAGTCGCTGCGATTCGGGCTCGCACTTCCGCCTCCATCGTGCGGTCGGTGGCCAGCAGGTGCAACTGCGCGTCCGGCAGCGCGGCCAGGGCGAACGCCTCCACAGCGGTGAGAGGGTCCTTGCCCGCGATCAGACGGCCCACCCACAAAACCGCCGGGGCACCCTGCAACGGTTCGGCCGGCTGCTCGGGATCCGGCAGCATCGACGCAGCCTCGAGCACCTCGAACAAGCGAGCGTCCGGCGCGATCACCCCTGCGTCGATCCACGGCTGCGCCTGGCCCTCCGCGGCACCCGTGAACATGTAGCCGGCGATGCTGCGTCGCACCAGTCGATGGCCCACGCGAGCGCGACCGCTGAACACCGGCTCGCCATGGTGCTGTAACAGCAGTGGGGCCGGCACTTTGGCCAATCGACGGAGCAGCCGAGTCCATCCCAGACCGTGCACATGCACGACACTCGGGCGATCAGCCTCGATCGCCGACACCAAGACCGCATCGGATCGATGGAAGCGATACGTCGCGCCGCCGCGCTCCAACGAACCCTCCGCCTCGCCGGTGCGCCCATGCACCGTCACCTCCACACCTGCCCGGCGCAAACCGTCGACCGTGGACGTGATGGTCGGCCAGCCATCCACTACGTCGGCGAACCGGCCGGTGGTGATGGGCGGCATCACCATCGCCACACGCAACGCTGCGCTCATCGGAACCGTCCGACCGCCGACCGGCCGAGTTGGCGGGCCACGCCAGCCTGTTCGGCAGCGGATTGCGCAAACGCCGAACGCCACCGCGAGGTGGTGCGCTGTGTCGGGTCGCGCAGGACGGCTGCGGTAGAGGTTGCCGCCAGCAACTCGGCATGCCGAAGGCGACCCAGTTCGAACCGAAGCACTTCACCGGGCACCACACCCGGCAGCACGCGGTCCACCAACCACAAACCAGGTCCGGTGAGCCGGGGGTCCACCGAGCGCATCACCTGCGCCATCGCACCCCAGTCGAGTCCCTGTTGCTGCAAGAAGTACACATCGAGAAGGTTCACCGCGCGCACTTCGGCGCGCACCACGGTGGACGACAGATGACCAACAACGTGTACGGCGAATGCCGGATCGGCAAGCCGCCACTGCCCATCGTCGGTTCGGTACGACTCGACCTCGATGTCGAATCCGTGGGCCGTATAACCGTGGAGGAACTCCAGCCAGCCCGGATGCACTTCGACCCGACCGTTGTGGTCGGCTGACTCGCCATCCGTGCGGCCAACACTGCCGTCGCCCCATGCCAGGAACGTGTCCTCGTGGTCCTCAGTGGCGTGCAGCGCCCAGCCTGCACGCGCCAGAGCGGCACCGGCCTGGGCCCGATAGCGCGCCGGCACGAGCACGTCGATGTCGCTCATCGGTCGCGTCTGCGGCGACGGCCACGTAGCGGTGCCGCCAGCACTGCCCCCGAGTACGGCACCCTTCACGGGCACGGCGCAGATGTCGGCGCCAGCGAGAGCACCCAGCACCTTCGGGGTCAGGGCTGCGAAGCGATCGGCGCGGGCCTGCACCTGCCCCTGCTGCTCCTGCACGTACGCCACCACGTCGGCGGCCGCCGACTCGAACAGTCCGAGCGACCCGGCGAGTGCTGTCAGTCCGGTGGCCAGACCCACTTGCTGCACCGTCGCCAATTGCCATTCGGGCAGCGCCGAATCGCGCCCCAGTAGGCGGGCGAGCACAGCATCGACCAGCAGCAGTTGCTGGCCACGCCACGGGGTGACCGAGGGAACGACGATCGCAGGACACTAGCCACGACATCGGATCCGCGAGACTGCCAGGATGCGAATCGCGTACGTGGTGCCCGGTGGGGTGGACCCTCCCGGTGGTGAGCGGGTCATTCCGTTCGTGCACCACCTCGTGGGCGCTATGGCGGCGCACCACGAGGTCACGGTGGTCGCCGTCGGCCACGACACCGAACCGGGTGAATGGACGCTGCACGGAGCACGAGTGGTGAACGTGCCCATCGGTCGGCACGGCAAGGCCGACATTGCACGTGTGCTTGCATCCGTGCCGTCCGCGATGGGCCGGGTGGATGTGGTGCACGGCCTGTGGGCGAATCTTCCGGGCTTGGCCGCTGTCGCTGCGGCAACGCGCTATCGCGTGCCGTCGGTGGTGAGCGTCTGTGGCGGAGAACTCGCGTCGGTGCCGGAGATCGAGTACGGCGGCGGCCTACGCGACGGCACTCGGCGACTCGCGCTCGGAGCGCTCCGCGGGGCCACCGCCGTCACCGTGGCCACCGAGTGGATGCACCGCCACGTCGTGGCTGCCGGCGCGCCGGTGCACGAGATCGTGCCGTTGGGTGCCGACCTGTCGAGGTTCTCACCCGGCAGCGCAGCACTTCGGCCGCATCACCTGGTGCACGTGGCCGGCCTGAATCGCGTCAAGGATCAGGACCTCCTCCTACGCGCCGTTGCACTGGCCTCTGCCGCCGAGCCCCGGCTCACGCTCGACGTGGCGGGCGGCGACACACTCGGTGGCCACCATGCCCGGTTGGCCAACGAACTGGGCATCGCCGACCGGGTGACGTTCCGCGGCCATGTGGCCCACGAGGACCTGGCGGCTGTGATCAACGGCGCAGTACTTCACGTGCTTACCTCGCACCACGACGCCGGGCCGTTGGCCGTGCTCGAGGCAGCGGCGTGCGGGGTACCCACCGTTGGCACTCGTGTCGGGCACGTCGCCGACTTCGCGTCACTCACGCCGCCCGCCGCATGGGCAGTGGCCGACCGAGAACCCCGCACACTCGCCGCGGCCATTCTCGACATGCTGTTCGAAACCCGCCGCAGCGCCATCGGGCAGTCGGCGTTGGAGTGGGCGCGTGCCCACGACGCCGAGTTCACGGCGTCGGCGTTCGAGTTGCTCTACCGCAGGCTCACGGCCAAGTCGCGCAACGCCTGAGCAGCGGCCTCCGGATCGGTGCCACGGCGCAACACGTACACCGGCCGGTTCAGTAACTCCGACACCCATTCCTGCGTGAGGTGGGCGCGTTCGGTTGGCAGCGCAGGTTCCCAGAAGCGCTCGAGCGCTTCGTCGGCCGTGATGGTCTGCAGCGACAACTCGGGCGACGGGTCGAGCAAGACCACCGCATGGGCGTTCATCGAGACGAGTTGCTGCGCCTCGGGCGGCACCACCGGCACCTTGCGACCCTCCGCTGCGGGGTGCGGCACGGTGGCCACCTCGGCAAGCTCAGGGAATCGCGAGGCGGCGTCCTCGGTCATCATCATCCGCCACGGATAACCGGCGAACCGCCCGGCCGGTTGTGCGGCGGCGGCGTAGAGCCAATCGTCGCTGCACACCGACATGCCCAGACGCATGCACGAGTAGGTGAGTGTGCTCTTGCCCGCACCCGACGGTCCGCGCAGCACCAACCCCACACCGTCGTGCGCCACCAAGGCGCTGTGCATCGCGTGCAGTTGCCCCCGGCGCACGTGGAACGCCGTGAATGCGGCCTCTACGAACAACCGCAGCGCATCCTGCTCGGCGAGGATGGACTCGGGCAGTTGCAGCATGGCGACAGCGAACTCGTGATGCAATGTGGCGACCGCCGTACCGCAGCGCACCACCAGTGTCTCGTCGCCATCGTCGGCGGTCATCACCGGCCAGGCCGGGTCGATGTCGGGGTCGTCGCCCACCACCACACAGCGCACATCGAGATCGCCGGTCACGCCCATGTCGGATGGGTACAGCGCCAGTCCTGCCGCCACCGCGGCCCGCAATTCCTCGGGCGCGTCGTGGAGGCGCACCACGGCGCCCATGGGTTGATGTTCGACAGATGAGAGCGGCGACACGCCTGGAAGGCTAGGGCCTCAGACGAGCGCTGGAACCTGGCTGTCGATCCAGCCCTGGAGGTGCGGAGTGCACTCCACGCTGGTGATCAGGCCGTACCGCGGCGTGGTGCTGTTGTGCACCACCACGTGCCAGAGACGCTGGGTGTCCACCACGAAGCGGGCGAACCTCGGCAGCGGAACCCGACGCTCGGTGCTGGGGATGGGGAGACGGTCCTCGTCGAGATCCATGAGCAGCATGTAGCTGTCGGGATCGTCGGTGAGTTCGATCCAACTGCGCACCACCCAGCCGGTACCGGCCGGGTTGAAGCGGTTGTTGTCGTCGCGGTGGAAGCTCTTCAGTGCCTGCTCGTGATCCTGGGGCTCGAGCTTGATGATGCGCACCCGACCGAAGTTGGCGCCGATGCTGTCGACATAGGCCTTCAGGGTGGGCGCCTTCTCCGCGTTGGGCGTCCAGAGGGCGTCCTTGTCGGTCTTGCCCTTGTCCCAAAATCCGCGGCAATCGAGCGTGCCATCGGCCGAGGCGAGTGGTGCGAAGTTGGTGTCGCCGCCACTCTTCCAGTCCATGTACTCCAAGCCCTCCCACTCTTCGGTGGGGATCTCGCCCGGGTAGGGAGTGAGGGCCACGAAGCCGGTCGCTTCCAACGCGGGGCAGATGTAGTGCTCGGTACGGAGCGGAATGTCGACGCTCCAGTGCTCTTTGGTCGGCCAAAAGCTCATACCCAGCAGCCTACCCCCACTCGTTTTTGGCTGTCAGGGACTTCAGTCCCGCGTGTCGTCAGCGCAACGAACGACGTTCCATCTTCGGAATCCCGGGTGTGGTGTCGTTGATGGCCCAACTGATGATGACGTGCGGGGTGATGCGGAAGCGGGGGTTGCCGTCCGCCTCCTCGATCGAGGCCGAGCCGACGATCTTGATCCCTCGCGGCGACCACGGATCGGTGGTGGCGAGATCGTCGATCACGAGCGTGGCCTGCGGATTGCTCTGAATGTTCCGGTACCGCACGGTGTGCGTGATGTCGAAACCCCCGCTGACGATGTCGTCGCCGTCAACGCCGAAGACCACCGGCGCGATATCGGGTTTCCCCGCCAGCGATGCCGTGGCGAAGCGCATCAGGGGCTGCGTGCGCAGGTACTCGAGTTCGGCCGGAGTGAATGCGCTCATGACGCGCCACCGGGCACCGTCGGAGCGCCAAGCGGAAAGATGTCGAGATCCCACCACTTCGCCATCGGCAGCGAGCGAACACAGGTCGCGGCGCCGTCGGCATCGTCGGCGAATACCTCG
>CANHST010000037.1 GCA_947463235.1 Acidimicrobiaceae bacterium | reverse complement strand
GAAGGCAAGGTGAGTAGTCAGGTCGCACTGGCTGATGCGCTCGGCTACTCGCTGATGGGCGCAGTCGGCGGTGCCACCGTCGCCGTCGCCGACCGCGGCTCCATGCCGATCTCCACAGCATTGGGCGTCAACCTCGCCATCGCGTTCGGCCTGGCCATGGTCGGAGCCGCCGTAAGCCACCGCATCCGCTCCGCCACCTGACCCTCGCCGGCTCCCCCACCCGAGCGATGGTCAGGCGGGGGTGTCGCGTACGACCCGGCCGTCGCGCACTTCGAGGGTGCGGGTGCGGGCCACATTGCCGAGCAGGGATCGATCGTGACTCACGAGCAGCACCGTGCCCTCGAAGGTCGCGAGCGCCTGCTCAAGTTGTTCGATAGCGGGAAGGTCGAGGTGGTTCGTGGGTTCGTCGAGCACCAAACAATTCGAACCCTTGGCCATCAGCAGGGCCAGCACCAGTCGGGTTCGTTCACCCGGCGACAGCGACTCGGCGGAGCGGTTCACATGCTCCGCGCCGATGCCGAACTTGGCCAGCAACGTGCGCGACTCCGGCACCAGCATTCCGGTGGCGCCCATGAACGCCTGCAGCACCGTGGGTGCATCAGCCAGTTGATGACGGGCCTGTTCGAGCCGACCCACCACGACACCGGGCCCTCGCCAGTGGGTACCGCTACTGACCGGTTCCTCGCCCAGCAGCGCCCGCAGCAGCGTGCTCTTGCCTGCGCCGTTCGGGCCCTCGATGACCACTTTCTCGCCGTAGTCGATCTGGAGGTCGATGGGTCCGAGCGTGAAGGTGCCGTGCTCCACGACCGCATGGTCGAGACGAGCGACCACGTTCCCGCTCCGCGGTGCCGACGCAATCACCAGCCGCAATTGCCAACCTTCGCGAGGCTCGTCCACCACCTCGAGGCGCTCCATCATCTTGTCGGTGCGAGCTGCCTTACCTGCCAACTGCTCCGACTGGTTCACCTTGAAAGCCTTGATGTTCTTGTCGTTGTCGTCGGGCTTCTTCTTCGCCCGCGAGAGACCCTGCGTGGCCCACTCGCGCTCGCGCTGAGCCCGACCCGCCAACGACGAACGCTTCGCGTCGTACTCCTCGTACGCCTGTCGGGCATGTTGCTTCGAGAGTTCGCGCTCGCGCAGGTAGGCATCCCAGCCACCGGCGTAGCGGGTGCCCTGATGGGTGAACTCATCGAGTTCCACCACATGCGTGACCGTTCGTTGCAGGAAGGTGCGGTCGTGGCTCACCAGCACGCAGCCAGCGCCGAGACCGTTCACGAACTTCTCCAGCCGCGCCAAACCATCGAGATCGAGGTCGTTCGTGGGTTCGTCGAGCAGGAACACATCGAACCGGGCCAGCAGTAACGCAGCCAGGCCGGCGCGTGCGGCCTCACCTCCCGAGAGCGACGGCATCCCTTGGTGCAGCAACGTGTCGCGTAGGCCGAGTTCGGCCCACACCTCCCCCACTCGCGATTCGAAGTCGGCGGCACCGAGCGCCAACCAACGATCCAGCGCATCGCTGTAGGTGTCGTCGGAACCTTCCACGCCCGCAGCAAGATCGGCCGTGGATGCGTCGAGCGCCTCCGACGCGGATGCCACACCCGTGCGACGGGCCAGATACGCCATCACCGACTCGTCGCGCCGTTCGGGTTCCTGCGGCAGGTAGCCAACGTTGGCGCCGGCCGGTGAGAGCGTGACGGCACCGCTGTCGGATGGCAACAAACCGGCGAGCACGCGCAGCAACGTGCTCTTCCCCACGCCGTTCGGGCCGACGAGACCGATGCACTGCCCTGGGTCGACCGAAAGATCGACGTCGACGAGTAGGTGCCGCGCCCCCAGCGCCAACGACAAACCTCGGGCGTGGAGCGCAGCAGACATTTCCTCAGTCTGCCGCGAACTTCCCGAACTGCTCAGCCAGCCAGCACTGCGCGGGCCACCAGGTCGGTGCCGAACGCGGTGAGGATCGCCAGGTACAGCAGACCCGTGGCCGCCATCACCGCCGAGTACGACCGTTCTTTCAGCGCGGCCTTGGTGACCTGAACGAGCACAATCGTGGTGACGGCACAGGCAGCCCAGAACCAGCCGAGTTGACCACTCCACCCGTCGTCGACCGTGCCGGCGAACACGGAGAACATCCCCACCGGCAGCAGCATCGACGCCACCTCGAACGGCCAGATCCATCCGAGCACCCGCACGAGCTCGTTGAGGTGCCGACGGGGCAGGCCCGGCTGAACCAGGTACCAGTGACCCAACAACATCGCGTCGGTGACGGCGCCGAGGAAGAGTGCACCGGCGAACGTGCGCAGCAACGATGTGAACGGGTTGCCGCCTGCATCCATCGCAGCGGCGATGAGGCCCGGCACTGCCAACACCGGGGCCACGAGGTCCAGCACCGGCGGGAACTCCGCTCCACGGGCCATGGGTGCATCGTCGGGAACCTCGCGGTCGATGCCCGTCATCGCGGCGATTCGCTCGCTACGACGATCGTGATCGGCGATGGCCCCCGACACGCCGGCCTTGCGACGAACGATGCTCACCACGAGCGTCGCCAGCGTGGCAACCACCACTGCGATACCACTGGCCTCGCGCACTGCAAC
This sequence comes from Acidimicrobiaceae bacterium, assembly GCA_947463235.1. Lineage (GTDB taxonomy): Bacteria > Actinomycetota > Acidimicrobiia > Acidimicrobiales > Ilumatobacteraceae > UBA668. Next base: position 17,000 of record CANHST010000037.1, on the reverse strand, counting down.
CGTGCCGAAACGGAAGCCGCACCACACGCCAAGGGCGGCGAGCAGAAGGTACGTACCGCGCAGCAGCCAGCCGTAACCAAGGCCTACTTCCCTACGCCGCGTCGTAAACCAGAGAAAGAGCAGACCTCCGGCCGACCACTGCAAGAGAAGGGTGGCGGCGTCGAGCGAGATCACGACACGAGACTAGGAAGGATTCCCTCCGAACCACCAAACGTTCGCGGCATCTGCAGCGTGTCATCAGTGATGTGCAGATGGATCTCCCGTCCCGCTCGCATCACGATCGCAGAGATGACGTCGGTCGCCCGCACTGACGTGATTGCTGCGCTCTGAGTCGCTCTGTCCGCCACCGATGATGCGCCATGCTCCCGCCCGCCGGGTGCGTCGTCGGTGGCGGCGAGTGCCGATGCGGCTTCTCGGTGTCCCGCTGCCGCTTCGGCAGCCGCAGCCCGTACCATCGACATTCGTGTCTCGTCGCGGCCTCGTCGCCCTCGCTCTCTCCACGTTGTTCCTCGCTGGCTGCTTCACCGGCGAACGCCCGTACTTCAATGCCGAGGGTTCCTTCCTGCCCGGCACCACCACGGGCGACCCCTCGATCGATGCCGTGCTGAACAAGATCGATGCCATCACCGCTGGTCCGGCCACTGCCGCCTACAGCATCCTCACCAAGTACGGGAACGTGACCACCCCCGCCCTGGTGGTACTCGAACCCGGCAAGCGCAGCATCACGGTGGGCAACACCCGTTACATCCAAACCCCCGACCAGGTGGCCACCTGCGCCGAGGACGGCAGCCAGCCGTGTGTGGACGCATTCGACCTCCAGCGCATCAGCGACACAGCCGTGACGGTCGACTTCTACGCGGCAGACACCGCGAAGCGCATGCGCCGCGATGCGGAGGCAAAGATCGGACCGGCTGTACTCCGCACCGACGCCATCGCCGATCAGCCAGTGACGTGCGTGGATGTGCCACTGCCCGGCGGCACCGCGGTGTACTGCGCACTCGACAACGGCATGGTGGCCAAGGTCGACGACGGCGACGTACTGGTGACCCTCACCCTCTACGGCGACGTGGTCGACCAGAACGCGTTCGTCATTCCCTGACCGGCACGGTGTGCGTGTCGGCGCCGCTGCGCAGCAACTTGCCCGGCCGGGCAGACAGCAACTCGCCATGCTCGACGCACGGCACGCCATTCACCATCACGTGGTGAACCCCGATCGCCTCGCCGTACACGCGGCCCGCCCCACCAGGTAGGTCGAACTTCATGGCCACCGGTCCGGGCCCAACAGTGGACGGGTCGAACACCTGCAGATCCGCGCACAACCCGATCGCGATACGACCACGCTCGTGCAGGCCGTACAGCGCAGCCGGCGCTCCCGTGAGGTAGTGGACCGCTTCCTCCATGGGCAGCAGGCCGCGTTCGCGCACTGCACGCGCCAGCAGCGTGGTGCTGTAGGCGAAGCTGTCGATCATGTCGAGGTGCGCGCCTGCGTCGCTCGCGCCCACCACGGCACGGTGATCGCGCCACACCTCCACACGGCGAGACCAGGTGGCATCATCCTGCCCCCGGTCCTGGGTGGCGATCACCGTGCGCAGTCCGTCGGCGAGCACGATGTCCACCAGCACATCCCACGCCTCACGGCCGAGTTCGCGGGCGATCTCGCCGATGATGCGACCTTCATACGGCTTCCACTCGTCGCTGAACGTCTCCAGCACCCAGTACCCCGCCCAGTTGGCGATGGCGCGCTGAGTGCCTTCGGTGCTCTGCGCAAGTCGGTTCCACTCGGCCCGCGTGGAGGGATCGCGCAGCTGCCGCATCTTCTCGTCCACGGGCAGCGCCATCAGGGAGTCCCATCCGTGAAGGATGTCGAGGATGAACCCACTGGTGAAGTTCAACCGCAGGCGGAACGTGTCGGGCAGCGTGAGCGCCAGCACGCGACCACCCTCGGCCGCAGCGATGTCGAACCCGGCGAGTTGATGCTGCACGAGTTCCCAGTTCTGCGCGTACACCTGCAACAGGTTCCAGTTCAGCGGCCGGTTGGCTGCAGCGCTCATGGCACCCATCAGCCGGAATGTTTCGTCGCTGAACTGGCCCACCGCCGGGATGAACTCGAGCTGTGTGCCCGGGAACTCGCTGACCACGCTGCAGAGGGCGAGCAGTTCGTCCTGAGTTGCGCAACGCGATGGAACCGGATGACCCCGATGATCGTTGTGACTCGTCGACCAGGTGCTGGTGAAGCCCATGCCGCCAGCGGCCAGACCGCGCCGCAGCAGCGTGGCCATCTGGGCGATCTCGTCGGCCGTCGCCGCACGCTCGGAGGCATCGTCGTGCATCACCACTCGACGCAGGGCGGAATGGCCCACCATGAACCCGGCGTTCGGCATGAGCGTTCCGTCGAGCATGTCGAAGTACTCCGCCGAGCTGCCCCAGTTCCACGGCACGCCCTGCTGCAAGCTCTCCAGCGGCATGCCCTCGACCCGGGCGAGCATCCGCATCAGATAGTCGGCATCATCGGCGCGCACCTCACCGCCGTCCACACCGGTGAGTGGCGCGATGCTGAAACCGCAGTTGCCGGCCATCACCGTGGTGACACCATGCAGCGGCGACGGGCTGAGCGTGCCATCCCAGAACGCCTGCGCGTCGTAGTGCGTGTGCAGATCGATGAAGCCGGGGGCCACCACCATGTCGGTGGCATCGATGACGCGTCGGGCACCATCGGGCACCTCGCCGACGGCCACGATGCGGCCGTCGAGCACACCAACGTCGGCACGAGCGCTTGCCGCGCCGGTGCCATCGATCACCGTGCCACCAATGATCTTGATGTCCAGCATGTGCCTACCCCCTCAGGTCGGGACGATCACTCGTCGGCGAACCAGCTGCCGTGGAAACCCAGCGGTACTCGTTGCGGCAACGGTACGACAGCGAGCGGCTGCGACGACATGTCGGCGGCATCGAGTACGACGAAGGTGGAGGACTCGGTTGCCTTGTCGAGCACGTAGGTGACGAGATAGCCATCGTCCTCCCCCGCCTCGGGGCCGCGCGGCACGAACACCGGCTCGCCGCTGAGCGAGGTGGCACCGAAGTCGTGGAACGTGCGCGATCCGGTGGCCAGGTCGTACTTCACGATGCCGGTCGGCGCTTCCATCGAAGTGTCGGATGGATCTCGGGGCGCCACGGCCCATCCGAACCGATTCGGCAGACCAGCGCGCCGGTCGTCGATCCGGGGGAACGCATGCGACACGTCGTCGAAGGTTTCTTCCTGCACCTCACCGGTATGAAGGTCGAAGCGCCAGCGGTGCATCAGCGACGGCTCGAACTTCTGCGGGCCGCCGTCCCACATGCTGGCGTGACGCCCGGCATCCAGCCAGACGTAACGACCATCGGCACCGTCGTCCCACGCATTCATGACGTGGAACACGTAGCACAGCGGTACGTCGAACCATCGCGGAGCCGCGCCTGACCCATCGCGACGCAGGAGCCCGATGCGCGCCCCGTACGACGGGCGCCACTCGAACGGCATGCTGCCGGACACGGCCAGGTCGAGGTCGAACACGAGCGGCAGATCGAGGAAGATCGCGTAGTTCCGACTGATGGCGAAGTCGTGCACCATCGTTGGTCCACCCACCTCGATCGGCTGCGAGTGCACGAGCACACCATCGCGGTCCACGACGTGGTACGTCACGAAGGGGGCCTGCACCAGTTCGTAGCCGAAAAAGTGCATCTCGCCGGTCTCGGGGCACGTGTGAGGATGCGCGGTGAAGGGCGTACGAAGGCGGCCGTTGAAGTCGCACGGGCCGATGGTGTCGAGTTCCGGTGAGACCTCGTTCGGAAAGCTGCCTTCCTCGAGCGCGAGGATTCGGCCGGCGTGGCGCACCACGTGCGTGTTCGCCAAACCAACGGTGAGGTCGAAGGTACCCGTGGACATGTCCATCCGGTTCACCCCATCCAACGCTTTGGTGCGCACCCAACGATTGCGATACCACTCGGCCCGACCATCGCTGACACGGAGTCCGTGCAGCATTCCGTCACCGGCGAACCAATGCGAGGTGGGCTTGTGCTTCGGGTTTGCACCGTTGCGCACGTAGGTGCCGCTCAACCCATCGGGCAATGCACCGATCACCGGCAGGTCGAAGGCCTCCACCTCGGCGGTCACCGGCGCATAACTGCCGCGCATGTGCCAGGGAAGTCGCTGGGATCGAGGTTCGTCGACAACGGTCATGAGCGCGATCTTCGCGCGATATCAACTATCCCAGCGTGACGAGCGAGTGGTTGGCATGGTTCATCGACAGCGGACCCCCATCGGCCGCCACCACGATGTCCTCCAGGCGCATCCCCCACTTACCCGCCACGTAGATGCCGGGCTCGACGCTGAACGCATGGCCGGCGGCGATGGGCAAGGAGTTGCCCTCCACCATGTACGGATCTTCGTGGGCTTCCATGCCGATGCCGTGACCGGTGCGATGGATGAAGTACTCCCCGTAGCCAGCGTCGGTGATCACCTTGCGGGCGGCGCGATCCACGTCTTGGCACTGCGCACCCACCACGCCTGCTGCCACGCCTGCTGCGTGCGCAGCGTGCAGCACTGCGTACGCCTCGGCGATCTCGTTCGAGGGCGGTCCGAGGTGCACGCAGCGAGTGATGTCGCTGCAGTAGCCAGCCATGGTGCCTCCGAAATCGCACAGCACCAGTTCGCCGTCGCGAATCACCCGCGACCCGGGATGATGATGCGGCGAAGCAGCGTTCTCGCCTGCGGCGACGATGGCGAAGTTCACGACGTCGTGCCCTTCCGCCAGCAGGCGAGCAGAGATGTCGGCGCTCACCTCTGCCTCGGTGCGGCCGACCATGCGAATGTCGCCTGCGTGCAATTGGGCTGCCACGCGGTCGGCGGCGGCGCCGGCGGCCTGCAATGCCGCGATCTCGGCGGCGTCCTTGCGCATCCGCAGATCGTTCATGACGGCGGTACCGCGCACGTAGCGGGTGCGATCCGAAGGCCAGTGCCCGAGCAATTCCACGAGGAACCGCGCCCACATCGTGTCGCCCACAGCGGCCACCGCAGGAGCGGAGACCAACCCGGCAACGATGGCCACAGGATCGTCGGTTTCGTTCCAGGGGCGCAGTGAGAACGCACCCGGTTGCTCCACCACCCGCGGCGCTTCGAGTCGCGGGATCACCAGGGTGGCCTCACCGTGACGCGGCACCACCAGCATGGTGAGTCGCTCCAGCGGCATGGCCTCGTACCCCGTGAGATACGGAAGATCGCTGCCCACCGAAACCAGCAGCGTGTCCACGCCGTTGGCCTCCATACTGGCCCGAGCCCGGGCGAGGCGGTCGATGAACACGGCGGTGTCGGCAGGAGTCACCCGACCATTCTGCCCCGTCTCCCCTGGCGTCTGCTCGCCATGTGCGGACACGATGGCCGCTGGCAGTGGTGCTGCGGGTACTCGGACCATCGCATGCGGCCTCAGAGATGCTGGCGTCGTCGTCACACGTTCGGCGCTGAGCACCAACGGCTGACCGGGCGACGATCACCGGTTGGGGTCGTCAGCCACCCGAGGCCGAGGTGGTGGTGGACGCCACCGTGGTGGTGGTAGCCACCGAGGTGGCGGTGGGCTTCGGCGTGGTCGGGGTGGCCGGCTTCGGCGTCGTGGTGGTCTTCGCGATCGTGGTGGAGGTCGTGGTGGTGGAACTCGTGGTGGTGGTGGCATCCGGGTTGCGGAAGTTGAACACCGGCAGCATGTCGTTCTCCGACTGCTGCTCGGGTTCCTTCTTGCCGTCCCACACGAACACCAGGTCCTTGTTCTTCACCAGGCTGGGGAAGTAGTCGGCGATGAACATCGGGATGCGGATGCATCCGTGCGATGCGGGCTCGGACGGCACGTTCTTGGCACCATGCACAGCAATGCCGTAGTTGAAGTACACCGGGTTCCACATGCCGCCGAGCGGGCCCTGACGGTTGCCCGTGTATCGCCTCGTGAAGTGGAACACCCCACCCGGCGTCTTCGAGATGCCGCACACATCGACCTTGACGGGCTCGGGTAGCGGCTCGCCCTTCTCGTCGGTGTCCTGGGTGATGATGTTGCACCACCGCTCGCCAGTGCCCGATGAGATATGTGTGATGAGCGTGGGCTTGTCGTCGGTGAACACGATGGCAGCCTGCAGGTCGAGGTAGATCTCCATGTGCGTGCGGCCCACGCCCTGTTGGCGCCGAGGACCGAACGTGATGGGGTCCTGCATCAGTTGCCAGGTGTCGTTGGTGACCTCACCACTCTGTTCGGTATTGGCCCGCCGGAGCACCAAACCCTCGAACGCCCACACCGCCTGCTCGGTACCGCCACCGAACACACCGTCCACCGGGCCCGGGTCGAACCCGAACTCCTTCAGGCGTTGCTGAATTGCCTTCACTTCGTCGCCCACGGTGCCGCGCCGCAGCGTCTGGCGGAGTTGCGTCTTGCTGATGCCTGGGTCGGTGACCACCACCACCTGCGGAGTGGTACTCCCGGGCACGGTGAGCGACGAGCCGGTAGCGCTCGAGCTCGACCCGGCCGCCGAACCCGACGGGGCGTCATCGCCGGAGAACCCGGCAAACACCACCACCCCCAGCACACCCGCGGCTGCCAGTGCCGGCGCCCACCGCTTCACCGGCGATGGCGACGACGCCGAACGGTTGCGCTGCGATGTGGCGGGGGGCCTAGGGGTGGTCACGAACTCTCCGGTGAGGCGATGCAACCTGAGGCTACCAACAGGCTGGATCAGGTTCGGTTCAGGTGATGTGACGCTGGGTGATGGCCTCACCACCACTCGCGGACTGGCTCGACACTGTTTACCGAAGGGTCGTAGGCCGCGCGGCCCATTGAGGCCCGAAGCCCTGGTCAGAAGGTCCTCAGTTCCTTATCGTGCCGTCCGTGGGAGCAAACATGGCGGGAAACACTGAGCGCGGGCGTGTTCACATGCGGCGCATCATGGCGGGAGCGGTGGCTACGGCCATCGTGGCGGGCGGGCTGCTGACGGTCCCTGGTGAGATCACTTCGGTGATGGCCCAGGCGGCGCGACCGGTGGAACCGCAGCGCATCAACCTGACGCAGCAGGACATGGAGTTCATCCTGGCGCAGATCCAGATCTCGGAGGCGCACCCGGATGGCACCGGCACCCTCTGCACCGATCCGGCAGCGCTGACGAACGCCCTGGCGTGCGTGAACTCGCTCACGAACAAGAACCTGCCGTTCGGCCTGCGCAACACCGACGGCCGCAACAACAACATCACCCCTGGTCAGGCCCTGTACGGCGCCGCCGATCTCACCTTCCCGCGCCTCACGGCGCCGAAGTGGATGGCCGGCGACGGACTCTTCTTCGATGCAGACGGCCCCGGCCCGCTGCAGGTCGGCGACGCCACCTCGTATGCCCAGAACAGCGGCATCGTGGTCGACAAGGAGCCGCGCATCATCTCCAACCTCATCGCCGATCAGACCGAGCACAACCCCGCCGCCACCGCCGCCGCTGCGGAAACCGTCGGCCACGGCTTCGGTGCCACCACCATCCAGGTCGACAACGACCGCGACCCGACCACCCCGAGCATCACCCAGTACGTGATGCCGAACGTGGCACCCGACGCCGGTTTCTCTGCGTCGTACAACTCGCTCTTCACGATCTTCGGACAGTTCTTCGATCACGGCCTCGACCTCGCCGCCAAGGGTGGCAGCGGCAACGTGTTCGTGCCGCTGCAGCCCGACGACCCGCTGTACGTGCCCGGCGGCCACAGCAACTTCATGGTGCTCACCCGCGCCACGAACCAGCCCGGCCCCGACGGCGTGCTCGGCACCGACGACGACATCAAGGACGCCACCAACCAGGTGACGCCCTACATCGACAACAACCAGACGTACACCTCACACCCGTCGCACCAGGTGTTCGTGCGTGAGTACAGCCTCGACGTGTTCGGTCACCCGACCAGCACGGGTCGCCTCCTCGAGGGCATCGACGGCGGCCTGCCCACGTGGGCCGATGTGAAGGCGCAGGCTGCATCGCTGCTCGGTATCGAACTCGCCGACAGCGACATCTCGAACGTGCCGCTGCTGGCCACCGACGCCTACGGTCGTTTCCTCCCCGGCGTCGACGGCTACCCGCAGCTCGTGCTGCCCGACGGCACCACGATGGAGGGCAACCCCCTGACCCCCATCTCGCCCACTGCGGTTGGCGCAGTGCGCACCGGCCACTCGTTCCTCAACGACATCGCCCATAGCGCTGTGCCCTCCAATGGCGGCCCGGATGCCGACACCGTGGCCGGCACCTCGCTCGACACGCCGTGGCCCGCTGGCACCTACGACAACGAGTTGCTCGACGCCCACTTCATCTGCGGCGACGGTCGCTGCAACGAGAACATCGGCCTCACGGCGATGCACGACATCTTCCACTCGGAGCACCAGGGCCTGGTGCAGCAGATCGAAGAGCTCGTCACGACCCTTCCGAACGGATCGCCCGCTGCGCTCGGCGCCTGGCTGCTCCCCGATGGTTCCTGGAATGGCGACCGCATCTTCCAGGCGGCCAAGTTCGTCAACGAGATGGAGTACCAGCACATCGTGTTCGGTGAGTTCGCCCGGGCCATCCAGCCCAACGTGAACCTTTTCGGCGGCTACGACACCACGAAGAACCCGGCCATCACGGCCGAGTTCGCCCACGCCGTCTACCGCTTCGGTCACTCGATGCTCACCGAGACGGTGGCTCGCACCAACGCCGATGGCACCACGAACGACATCCCGCTGATGGAGGCGTTCCTCAACCCCACGTCGTTCAATGACGACGGTCACGGCAACCGCCTCAGCGCCGACCAGGCCTCGGGCTCGATCATTCGCGGCATGGTGAGCCAGCGCGGCGACGAGATCGACGAGTTCGTCACCGAAGCACTTCGCAACAACCTCGTGGGTCTGCCCCTCGACCTGCCGTCGCTGAACATCACCCGTGCACGCAGCGAGGGCATCGCCCCGCTCAACGAGGTGCGTCGCGAGCTGTTCAACAGCACCCTCACGGGCGCCGGCGGCAACGCTTCGTTGAAGCCGTACCAGGACTGGCAGGACTTCGGCATGTCGCTGCGCCATGCAGCATCGCTGGTGAACTTCGTGGCCGCCTACGGCCAGCACCCCACCATCCTCGCCGCCACCACCAACGAGGCCCGCCGCGCCGCGGCCGACGCCCTCGTGAACGACACCCTCGACGCCCCGGCCGACGCCGCCGACTTCATGAAGGGCAACGGCGACTGGGCCGACGTCGACGGCAAGCCGATCACCGGCCTGGAAGACATCGACCTGTGGATGGGCGGCCTCGCCGAGGCACCGCCGCTGTTCGGCGGCATGCTCGGCACCACCTTCAACTACGTGTTCGAGAGCCAGATGGAAGCGCTCCAGGACAACGACCGCATGTACTACCTCCTGCGCACCGAGGGCCTGCCGCTGGTGGCCGAGCTGGAGGGCAACATGTTCTCCGACCTCATCCGTCGCAACACCGATGCAACGAACATCCCGGTGCTGGCCTTCACCCGCGCCGACTACACCTTCGATCTCAGCGCCCAGACGCCGATCGATGCCACCCACCCCAAGGGCGGACCCATCCTCGACGACCCGGCCACCCCGTACAACGAGCCCAACCTCGACGGCGTGTCGAAGATGGTGCGCATGAGCGACGGCACCATTCGTCTCACCGGTAAGGGCACCACCGAGAACCACACCACGTGGCTCGGCACCAACGGCACCGACAAGATCCGTTCGGCCGAGGGCGACGACTCCCTGTGGGGCAACGACGGCGACGACACGCTGGAAGGCGGCATCGGTGCCGACTTCCTCGAAGGCAACGACGGCAACGACGTGCTCACCGACGTGAACGGCGACGACACCATTGCGGGCGGCAACGGCAACGACGTGATGCACGGCGGCCGCGGTGTCGACCTGCTCTTCGGCGACAACGGCGACGACGCCATCTTCCACGGCTCCGACGACAAGGAAAGCTTCGCCGGCTCGGGCAACGACCTCGTGATGGGCGGCGCTGGCGCCGACGCCACCTCGGGTGGCCCGGGCCGCGACTGGCTGGAAGGCGGCGAGGGCGGCGACTTCCTCGTGGGCGACGAGCGCGGCGCGTTCGTGCTGCTCACCGGCGAAGACGACGTGATCATCGGTGGCGCCGGCGACGACCGCTACCTCGCCGAGGGCGGCATGGACATCATGATGAACGGCAGTGGCCTCGACACCAGCAACGGCGGTCTCGGCTTCGACTTCGTCAGCTACGCCCGTGAGACCAGCGCCGCCTTCGCAGATCTGCGCATCGCTCCGGTCATCGCCGGCGGCCTCGCCAACCCGCGCGACCGCTTCAGCCTGGTGGAGGGCCTCTCCGGCGGCCCCTTCAACGACTCGATGCGCGGCGACGACCGGGTGCTGCTCGTCGGCCACGAGCTCACGCAGGCCAACCTCGATTCGGTGACCGGCCTGGAAGACCTCCTCAGCCGTGGCAGCGTGCTCGCTGCACCCGGCATCCTCAACCGCTTCACGGGCGACGACATCGTCATGGGCGGCGCTGGCAGCGACGAGCTCGAGGGCGGCGGCGGTGCCGACTTCATCGATGGAGACGCCGAACTCACCGTGCACCTGCAGTGCACCTACGTCGATGGCACCCTCCGCAACGTCGACACGCTCGATCAGATCCAGAACGATTTCATCGCCCGTCGCGTCACACCCGACGCCTGCGTGCCGGTGAAGGAAATCACCGTGCCCACCGACGATTCGGCCATCGACGCAGCGATCTACCGCTTCCCGATGGATCAGTACATCGTCGGCCAGCTGCCCGACGGCCGGGCCATCGTGAGCCACATCCCCCGCAATGGTGGCGGTGGTGGCGGTGGTGGTGGCGGCGTCGTGAACCCGAATGGCGGCGGCGCTGCCAATGAGGGCACCGACATCCTCCTGAACATCGAGCAGGTCCGCTTCCCCGACGGCGTGATCACGCTCGGCCCGGTGGCCACCAACAACTCGGTGGTCGGCAGCGTGCAGCTCAGCAACAACAACCCGGTGCCGGGTGCCGCCATCACGGCCATCCCGCAGGTGTTCGACGCCGACGGCATCGACACCGCCACCGAGGCCTTCCGCTGGCAGACCTGGGACGGCTTCACCCGCGACTTCTTCGGCGATCCGGTGTGGCTCGACGTCGCCGGTGCATTCGACGTCTACACCGTCCAGCAGGCCGACATGGGCGCCGTGGTTCGTGTGCTCTACAGCTTCACCGACCTCGCCGGCAACTACGAGGCCGTGCTCAGCGACCCGACCTCGGCCGTCGTGCCGGGCATCGCCACCACTCCGGTCGCCGCTCTGGCCCTCGTGGTGCCTGCCGACATCACCAGCCCCACGGTCACACTGACGGCAACGTTCACCGACGCTGCCGGCGCTCCCATCGTGGGCGCCGACGTCACCTTCGACCAGGGTGGAACGGTGCTCGGCGTCGCAGCCACCGACGCCACCGGCGTGGCCACCTTGGTGACGACGCTCACGGTCGCCCCCGACACGCAGATCCTCCTCTCGGCGTCCGCCGTGGATCCGGCTCCTGCGGACCCCGCACTGTCGGCCATCACGTCGTTCACCGAGTTCCGCACCGTCACCTACCCGGGCGTCAGCATGCTGTCGGCCGGCACCGCCACCGAAGGCAGCGGCTTGCCCCTCACCGCCACCATCAGCCTCGATCGTCCGGCTCCTGCCGATGTGACCATCGACTGGGCAACCACTGGCAACACCGCTACCGACGGCACCGACTTCATCGCCGCTGGCGGCACTGCCACCATCCTCGCTGGCCAGACCACGGTGGACGTGGCGGTTGGCGTGCTCGACGACAGCCTCGTCGAAGCCGACGAGACGGTGGACTTCACCATCTCGGCAGCAACCGGCGCCGTCATTGCTGGCGCTACCGCCGCAACCGCCACCATCGTGGACAACGATCTGCCGGTGATGAGCATCGGCGCCGACCAGACGGTCACCGAAGGCATCGGCGCCACCGTGTCGTTCGACATCAACCTCGACCAAGCACCGGTGAATCCGGTGTCGGTGGCGTGGTCGCTGGTGCCGGGCACCGCACGGGCCGGCACCGACTTCCTCGGCGCCACCGGCATCGCCGCCTTCGCCCCGGGCCAGACCACCGCCACCGTGGTGGTGACGATCGTGGACGACACCGCAGTGGAGTTCGCCGAGACGTTCTCGCTGCGGACCGGCGCCATCACCGGCGCTACCGGCCCGGCAACCGCTACGGCCGTTGCCACGATCCTCGACGACGACATGCCGGTGGTTGATGCCGGTGCCAACCTGTCGGTGCTCGAAGGCAACCGCAACGCCCGCACCCCGATGAACTTCACCCTGCAGCTCGATCGTCCGAGCGTCTACCCGGTGAGCATCACCTGGTCGACCCTCGGCGGCACGGCCACCGTCGGCACCGACTACACCGGCACGGGCGGCACCGTGACCATCCCGGCCGGGCAGCTCACCGCCACGGTCCCGGTCAGCGTGCTGGGCGACACCACCGCAGAGACCGACGAGACGGTGCCGTTCACCATCACCAACGTCACCAACGCCACAGCCGGTCGCCTGGTGTCCACCGGCACGATCCTCGACGACGACACGGCTCCCACGGCCAGCATCAACAACGTCTCGCAGCTCGAAGGCCGTTCGGGCAACACGACGTTCACCTTTACGGTCACGCTGTCCACCGCTCCTCGCAGCACGGTCACGATGCGGGCCAACACCGTTGCGGCGACGGCCAGTGCATCCAGCGACTTCGCCGCCGTGAAGAACCGCCTCATCACCTTCACCCCGGGCCAGCGCACCGCAGTGGTCACGGTTTCCGTGAAGGGCGACCGAGTGCGCGAGGCCAACGAAACCTTCCGAGTGCAGCTGTCCAACGCTGTCGGCACCACCTTCGCCAAGTCGAGCGGGACGGGAACCATCACCAACGACGACTGATCACGAACGACTCATCCCACACCTACACGGCCTTGCGGCAACGCGAGGCCGTGTAGTCGTTTTCGGCACCGGGCCGATGAACCGCCGGTACGACGACTCAGGCGTTCGGGCCGGTGACCGGGCGAATGCCCTTGAGTTCCTTGCGAAGGGCGAACATCTCGCTGACGATCTTCTTGATCACACCGAACGAGGCCAGCGTGCTTTCCCCACGAGTACGCGGGAAGTAATCGACACCGAACTGGATGACCTCGTAGCCGTACTTGCGAGCACTGATGATCAACTCGGCGTCGATGAACGAGCCTTCACTCTGCAGATGGATGTGGTCGAACACCCGGCTGCGACACAGCTTGAACGCGAAGTTGATGTCGCGCATGCGAACCCCGAACAGGCTGCGAATGAGGAAGTTGTAGAAGAACGTGTAGATGGCCCGCGCACTGCCCTCGCCCGTACGGTCGTGCCGGTAGGCCGACACGATGTCGGCCTCGTAGTAGCGCAGCAGACGCACGGCACGACGCACCTCGGCCATGTCGAAGGGAAGATCGGCGTCGGTGTAGAGCACCAGGTCGCCGGTGGCCGTATCGAAGCCGGTCTTCATCGACCCGCCCAGCTTGCGGTTCACCGGGTGATGCACCACCTTCACGTGCGAGTCGGCCTCGGCGAGTTCATCCGCGAGACGCGGCGTGCTGTCGGTGCTGGCATCGTCGACCACGATCAACTCGTAGTCGAGGATCTCCCCCTCCTTCACCAGCCACTCGCACTCGTCCTTGGCGTAACCAACTGCGCGGTGGATGTAGGCCTCTTCGTTCCACATCGGAAAGAAGATGCTGAGCTTCTGAAAGGGGGTGGGGCTCACCGGAGAAAGGGTAGTCGTTGATGACATGAGCGCATCCACCAGCATGGGATACCCTCCGAGACGAATGGAGCCCACCGTCGCACTTCCCGAGCCGCCCACCGACCTCGTGCGCCCGCAACGCCCGATGCAGCGCGGCGAACTCACCCAAGGCTGGTCGACCGCCTTCTGGCTGGGTTGGGTGGGCATCACCGCTGGCTTCGCGGCCATTTGGTACAGCGCGCGCGTCACAGGCATGGCCACATGGTGGCTGGGTCCCGAGACCGCTCCACGCTTCATCCTGGTGTGGCTCGTTCCCTTCGTCGCTCCTCTGGCGTTGTCGCTGATGACCCTGTCGCACCGACCGTGGATGCCGTGGTGGGGGGTGCTCGGCGCAGCGATCACTGCCGCGATCGCCACGCTCGACATCGGCGGCCCTGCCCGCTACTTCGCGGTGGAGTACGTACTCGCCGCTGGAGGCCTCCTGGTGTCGCTCGCCGCCAGCGCCGGTTTGGTGCGAGATGCACCCTCCGCCGCTGTCAGTGGGTAGCGTCGCGGCCATATGTCGAAGGTTGTGACGTCGCTCCCCGTCGGTGAACGGGTCGGAATTGCGTTCAGTGGAGGGCTCGACACGTCCGCCGCGGTCGCCTGGATGCGCGAGAAGGGGGCCATCCCCTACTGCTACACCGCCGACCTCGGCCAACAGGACGAAAGCGATCTTCCCGGCGTGCCCGACCGCGCCGTCGAGTACGGCGCCGAGCATGCGCGCCTGATCGATTGCCGAACCGAACTGGTACACGAGGGGTTGGTGGCGCTGCAGTGCGGCGCGTTCCACATCGCCACGGCCGGCAAGACGTACTTCAACACCACGCCACTTGGCCGCGCTGTCACCGGCACCCTGCTGGTGCGCGCCATGCAGGATGACAACGTCGACATCTGGGGCGATGGCAGCACCTACAAGGGCAACGACATCGAGCGTTTCTACCGGTACGGACTGCTGGTGAACCCCAACCTGCGCATCTACAAGCCGTGGCTGGATGAGGCATTCGTGGCCGAACTCGGCGGCCGCGCCGAGATGAGCGAGTTCCTCACCGAACGGAACTTGCCGTACCGCGCCAGCAAGGAAAAGGCCTACAGCACCGACGCCAACATCTGGGGCGCCACGCATGAGGCCAAGCTGCTCGAGGAACTCGGCACCGGCATGGACATCGTGGAGCCGATCATGGGCGTCGCTCACTACCGCGACGACGTGGCCATCGAGGCCGAAGTGGTGAGCGTGCGCTTCCACGAGGGTTGGCCGGTCGCGCTCAATGGCGAAGAGTTCCCAGATCAGGTGGCGCTGGTGATGGCCGCCAACGAGATCGGCGGCCGTCACGGTCTGGGCATGAGCGACCAGATCGAGAACCGCATCATCGAGGCCAAGAGTCGCGGCATCTACGAGGCCCCCGGCCTCGCGCTGCTGCACATCGCCTACGAGCGTCTCGTCACGGCCATTCACAACGAGAACACCATCGAGAACTACCGCACGATGGGCCGCCGCCTCGGTCGTTTGCTGTACGAAGGTCGCTGGTTCGATCCGCAGAGCCTGATGCTGCGCGAGCCACTGCTGCGCTGGGTGGGCGCCGCCATCACGGGCGAGGTCACGTTCCGGCTGCGCCGCGGCGACGACTACACCCTGCTCGACACCACCGGCCCACACCTCACCTATGCGCCCGAGCGACTCAGCATGGAGAAGGTGGAGGACGCTGCGTTCGGCCCGCTCGATCGCATCGGCCAACTCACCATGCGCAACCTCGACATCGACGACAGCCGCGCCAAACTCGACGTGTACCGCAACGCCGGCACCTTGGGCAGTGGCGGACTGATGGCGCTCGAGGGCGGCGAGTAGCCCCTTCAGGTACACGCACGCGTGCCGCACCTGGCACACACCGGACCCGTGGGTCCGAAACGTGCCACACCTGGCTCACAACGGACCCGTGGGTCCGAAATGTGCCGTGGGTGGCTTGTATCGGACCCAACCGCAGAGGGTGGGGTCAGAGGCGGGTCAGCAGGGCCGTCACCATCTCGGCCCTGGGCACCATGGTGTCGACCAGCACATGCTCGTGCAGGGCGTGGGCGCCACCGCCAACGGCGCCCATACCGTCGAGCGTCGGCACGCCGATGGCAGCAGTGAAGTTGCCGTCGCTGCCACCGCCCACCGCGACGCCCTGAACGTCGGCGATGCCCACCTGCGCCGCCGCCTCGAGCGCCAGCGGGAACAGATCGCCCGCTGCGCCCACCGGCATCGGCGGACGGTTCATACCGCCCAGGATCTCCACCCGCGCGCCCTCCACCGAGGTGCGCAGGCCGGCGAACGCCGCCTCCAGACGGGGGCCCTCTTCGATCTGCTCGACACGCACGTCGACCTTCACTCGGGTCTCGGCCGGCACCACGTTGTCGGCGGTACCCGCCACCGCCACGGTGGGTGTCACCGTGGTGGCCTTGGCGGGGTCGGCGAAGCTGGGAATGACGCTGATGAGTTCGGCAGCGGCCACGAGTGAGTTGATGCCGTTCCACGGTTCGAGGCCGGCGTGCGCGGCCTTGCCATGCACCACTACTTCGAAGGTTCCTGTGCCCTTCCGGGCGATCTTCAGCGCTCCGCCGTCGGCACTGGCTTCGAACACCAGCACGTTGCCACAGGCCAGCGCCCGCTCTTCGATGAGCGCCCGCGAGGTATCGCTGCCCACTTCCTCGTCGGCTGTGATCAGGATCTCCACACCGCTGCGGTCGGCAAGCGCGGCCACCGCGTGCACCGCCTGCACGATGCCCGCCTTCATGTCGAACACCCCCGGCCCCGTCGCCTTGCCATCCACCACAGAGAACGGACGGGCGGCAACAGACCCGACAGGGAACACCGTGTCGTGATGGCCCACCAGCAACACCTTCGGAGTACCACCCCCGCTCCAGAGCACATGTGGCCCGGCCACCGAGGGCACGATGGTGGGTGCAGTGCCGAGTCGGCGCTCCATCACCTGCGCCACCGCTGACGCCGACTGATCGAGGAGATCGAGGTGCAGTGAGGTGGACTCGGTGTTCACGAGGAGTTCGAGGTCGGCCAGCATGTCGTCGAGCGAGATCACGCTCCCATTGTGGCCTGCGGACACAGTGATGCGAGACTCACAGCCATGTCGACCCGCCCGATCGCCGCCCTCGTTGCG
>CANHST010000036.1 GCA_947463235.1 Acidimicrobiaceae bacterium | reverse complement strand
AGAATCGAGATGAGGTAAAAGATCACCATTGGAATGGCGAGGGCAAGCATGCTGTAGGGGTCGCCCGACGGCGTGATGACTGCGGCGATGGCGAAGATCACGACGGTGGCGATGCGCCATTGTTTCTGCAGCGTTTGTGGGGTGATGACCCCGACGAGCTGGAGAAACACCAGGAGAACCGGGAACTCGAAGGTGATGCCGAACGCTGCCACCATGAGCCCGAACAGACTGACGTACTTGCTCACTTGGAAGTTGGCCTTCACATCGCTGCCAGCCCAGGAAATGAGGAAATCCAGCGCCGGGGTGAGCGTCCAGTAGGCCACCGCGCCACCGAGCAGGAAAAGACCCACCGCAGAGACGATGAAGGGAATCGCGTACTTCTTCTCCTTGGCGTGCAATGCCGGCACCACGAAACGCCAGATCTGCCACAAGATCACGGGAAGGGCGAGAATCAGCCCGCCGTACGTGCAGATGGAGAGACGGGTGCTGAAGCCCTCGAGTGGCCCGAGGAACTGCAGCTCACAGGTGAGTTCGGGCTTCTGCCTGCACAAATCCTCGTACGGCTTGCGCATGAAGTTCAGCACTTGGTCGTAGCTGGCCAGCAGCACGATCACGCCGAGCACGACCGCTAGGAGCGATCGGATGATGCGTGTACGCAGCTCAGCGAGGTGCTGCGTGAGGGTCATTCGGTCGTCGGGCGTCTTGACCGTGACCTTCTCTTCGCGGTCGGTGAAGGGCAACTTCATGAAGCGCTGTCTTCGACGGGGGCCAGTGGGTCGCGAGGCACCCGAGTGGTACGCGGCGTGTCGCCGCCGAAGTTCAACCCTCCGGCAGGCTTCGGTGCTGCCTCAGGTGCAACCTCACTGCTGGACACGGGGGTCTCGGTGGGCGCTGTTTCGTCATCGCGCCGACGAGGTGCGATGGTGCCGAAGTTCAGCCCTTCCTCCTTCTTGATCGGAGGGGGTGTGACGGCGGTCGGTGTGGTTACCGATCCGTCAGAAGTGGGGTTGAGAATGCCTCCAAGGTCGAAATCCGCCGCCGATTTCATGGCGTCAGCGGTCTCGCGGAGCTCGCGCATCGGCTCGTCGAGAGCCGACTTCAGCTCGCCTTGGAATCCGTTGGCCATCTTCTTGAACTCGGAATACGCACGACCAAACTTCCTGATGGCGTCAGGAAGCTTTTCGGGGCCAAGGATGATGAGCGCGACGAGCAGGAGAAAGATCATCTCGCTGCCCTGGATGTTGAACACGACCCGGAGTCTAGGAGTTGAACGGCGAAGTTGATGGTGCGCGATCGTCAGGTAATGCGCATGACCTAGCGCCGCGTGGCATCATCCGCAGGTGCAACAGCGGCTGCCCTCCCTCCTCGATGATCCGATCGGCTTTGCCCACCGTGGCGCCCGCGCCTACGCCCCGGAGAACACGATCGAGGCGTTCCAGCTCGGCCTGAAGCTCGGGGCGAACGGCCTCGAGAGCGACGTGTGGGTGACCTCCGACGGTGTGCCAGTGCTCGATCACGATGGAGTGGTGCGGCGGCGATTCGGCCGCTCGACGCCGATCTCCCAGGTACGACGCGCCGACCTCCCGGCTCACATTCCGGAGTTCGCAGAGTTGCTCGATCGTTGCGGCCACGCCTATCACCTCAGCCTTGATCTCAAGGACCCGAGCTCCGGCCAACGGGTGATCGACGTTGCCAGAGAGGCCGCCCCGCAGATGCTGTCCCGCATCTGGCTGTGTCACCCGCGCTGGGAGACCCTTCAAGCCCTGCGAGGCCAGGGCGTGAGGTTGGTGGACAGCACTCGGCTCGACAAGATCAAGGAGGGGCCGGAGCGGCGCGCAGCGATCCTCGCCAACGAGGGCATCGACGCCGTGAACATGTACCACTCGGACTGGAATGGCGGTCTCGTCACGCTGTTTCACCGGTTCGAGCGGGTGTGCTTCTCGTGGGGTATTCAGGAGCCAGCAATTCTGCAGCGGACCTTCTGGATGGGCATCGACGGCCTGTTCAGCGACTATCCCGACCGAATGATGGACGCCTACCGAGACACGCTGGGCGCACCCCGGCCGGTGGTCTGACTACAGCCAGGCCCAGTCGCTGCTCGGCCAGATGATGACGAATGCCCGACCAAGAAGGTCCTGGTAGCTCACCGGGCCGATGTCGCGGCTGTCCTTGGAACCACCGCGATTGTCGCCCATCACGAACACGTTGTCATTCGGGACGGTCACCTTCGCCTGATCGCCACCGCAGGACGTGGGCGTGACCACCTCTGGGTCCAGATACGGCTCGATGAGTTCACGACCGTCGATGTACAAGACACAGTTGCGATACTCGAGCGACTCACCAGGAAGCGCCACCACGCGCTTGATCAGGTCGCGCTCGCCGGCACCTTCGATGGTCTTGAGCACCACCACGTCACCGCGGTTCGGGTTGTGCATGCGGTAGCTCAGCTTGTTCACCAGAACACGGTCGCCGTCGTGCAGGGTCGTGTCCATGGAGTGCCCGGACACAGCGAACTGCTGGAGCACAAAGGCTCGAACCACTAGCGCTGCGGTGACCGCCACGACGATGACGATGATCCACTCAGCCCACGCGTTGGACTTTTTGGTCGACTCCGGCGGCTGGGGGTCCAGCGATTCGTCGATCTCCTCGGGCGGCATTGCTGACATCGGGACCACGCTACCCGTCACAATGGCCTCACGTACGGTCGCCTCAGAGCGACGCGATGAGCTTCTCCACCCGTTCATCGCGGCTGCGGAAGGGGTCCTTGCACAGAACGGTGCGCTGCGCCTGGTCGTTGAGTTTCAGGTGCACCCAGTCGACCGTGTAATCGCGCTTGCGTTCCTTTGCCCGCTTGATGAACTCACCGCGCAAACGTGCGCGAGTGGTCTGGGGAGGTGTCTCCACCGCAGCCTCGATGTCGGAGTCGAGGCACATGCGTTCCACCATGCCGCGGTCTTGCAGCTTGTAGAACGGGCTGCGCTCTCGGGAGATGTCGTGATACTGAAGGTCGAGCAACTGCACCCTCGGATCACCGAGTTCCAGCCCGTGGCGCGCCCGGAAGGCCTCGAGCAGTCGGTACTTGATCACCCAATCGACCTCGCGGTCGAGCTTCAACGGATCGTTCTCGATGGTGCTGACGCAGTGCTCCCACATCTCCAGAGCCCGTTGCTCCATGGGAGGAAACCCCTTCGTGTCGGCGTACCGAAGTGCCCGATCGAGGTACTCGCGCTGAATGTCGAGCGCACTGACCTCCCTCCCGTTGGCCAGCCGAACCTTTCGGCGACAGGTCATGTCGTGGCTGATGTCGCGAATGGCGCGGATCGGATTTTCCAAGGTCATGTCGCGCAACACCACACCGGGGTCTTCGAGCATCCGCAGCATGCATGCCGCTGCGCCTACTTTCACGAACGACGTGTACTCGCTCATGTTGCTGTCGCCCACGATCACGTGGAGACGGCGGTAGCGCTCCGCATCGGCATGGGGTTCGTCGCGCGTGTTGATGATCGGCCGACTGCGAGTGGTGGCACTGCTGACGCCCTCCCAGATGTGCTCCGCACGCTGCGCCATGGAAAACATGGCACCACGCGCAGTCTGCAGCACCTTTCCGGAGCCGGTATAGATCTGTCGGCTCACCAGGAAGGGAATGAGCACCTCGGCGTAGTGACCTAGATCGTCGGTTCGGCTGGTGAGGTAGTTCTCGTGGCATCCGTAGCTATTGCCAGCGCTGTCGGTGTTGTTCTTGAAGAGGTAGATCGTGCCGCGAATGCCTTCCTCCTGGAGGCGTTGCTCGGCAGACTGCAACAGGCCCTCCAGGATCCGTTCGCCGGCCTTGTCGTGCACCACGAGGTCGTACAGGCTGTCGCATTCAGGCGTGGCGTACTCGGGGTGCGAACCCACGTCGAGATACAGACGGGCGCCGTTCTGGAGAAAGACATTGCTGCTGCGCCCCCAGCTGACCACTTTGCGAAAGAGATAGCGAGCCACTTCGTCGGGGCTGAGGCGACGCTGGCCGCGCAGTGTGCAGGTGACCCCGTACTCGTTTTCGAGTCCGTAGATGCGCCGCTCCATGCGCGCACCGTAGCGCAGCCGAGGGCCTGAAGATATTCGTTCTCTACGCCGGCAGGAAGTGCAGTTCCGTACCTACAGGGGCCTGCGCTACGAGGTGGACGTCGACGGGGTCGACGACGGCGATGACGGGATAGCCACCCGTTGCCGGATAGCCCGCAAGCATCACGATCGGGTTTCCGTCCGGCGGAACCTGCATCGCTCCTTCAACCATGCCTTCCGACGGAAGTTCGCCATGTCGTACGCGGTGTAGCGCACCGCCGCGGAGGCGCGTACCGACGCGACTCGTGTCGGTGACGAGGAACGGTTTCGACGTCAAGGTGAGCAAGGCGTCGCCATCGAACCAATCCAACCGAGGGCCTGGCCAGATTCGCACGTTCGTGGACGGCTCGCGCCGCGCCGCTGGTTGCGTTGCCGCCCCTGTCTGCGGGTCGGGTCCAGCGTGCATCGCATCGCCGCGGTTGACGACGCCTCCCCGCACCGCCACGTACACGCGAGCACCCAGCAGCATTCGACCTACACGCATCGTGGCCCCTGCTGGCAGCACCACGGGCATGCCCCAGCCCACCGGGGGACCGCCTTCCACCGTGACGTGCGCAACGCCGCCGGTGACCGCGACCATCGTCGGCTTCGTCAAGGAGATGGTGAGACCACCTGACGTCTCGAAGGCAGCGAAGGATTCTCCGTTGCCGACGAGGCGATTGGCGAGAGCGAGCGAGGGCAGGTCGACCGCTCCCCCACGACCCGCGCCGAGCCAGGCACGGCCAGGCCTTCCCGCATCCTGCACGCTGCCGGCGACGCCCCAGGAGTCAACGTGGATCATGTCGGCTGAAACCTGACGCGTGTTCCGGGAGGCAAGGTGGCAGGCGGGTCGCGATGCTCCACCCACATCGCCAGGTCGGTGTGTCCGAGAAGGCTCCACCCACCGGGGCTCTCCACCGGATAGACGCCGGTGAAAGTGCTCGCCAGCGCCACCGAACCGGCGGGCACCCGGGTGCGCGGTGTTGCTCTCCGCGGGATCACCAAGCGCTCGTCCAGCCCGACGAGATAGCCGAAGCCGGCAATGAATCCGCAGAACGCACTGGTGTACTCGGTGCCGCTGTGCAGCGCGATCACGTCGTCGACCGACATGTGACAGGCCGCCGCTATCTCGGCGAGATCCTCCCCGTCGTAGCGAACCGGGACCACCACGAGTTCGCCCCCCGGAGGGGCCATCGACGTGGAGGGCTCGGTCAGTAGGGCGGTGTCGAGACTGCCGTCATGCACCACCAGCACGGTCGCTGCTGCCGGTACCACGTCGACTACTCCCGGCAACTGGGCCAGGCGCCACGCGGCCGCTGCCGACATCACCTCGGCGAGATCGGAGAACTCGGCCAACACGGCGCGTGGGCCGTACGGGAGCAACCTCACGAGACGAACGGGCGGGGTTCCCAACCCGCAGCGCCAAGAGCCTCCACCACGGCGGCCAGCAACTCTGCAGCGCCGGGGGTGTCGCTGTGGATGCACAGGGACTGCACGCCGGCCGCAGCCAACTCGAGCGCCTGGCTAGCCGCGGCCGCTGGATCGGAGAGGAGCGCACCGGGCTGGGTTCTCGGTACCAAGGTGCCGGCAGTGGTGTACGCGCGATCGGCGAACCCTTCTCGTATGAATCGAAGGCCCACTGGTTTGCAGGCCGCCTCGATGGCGCTTCCGGGAAGTCCGAGAATCGGGAGACCGAGGTCGTACTCCTTCACCGCCTCGGCGACGGCGTGTGCCTGCGCCTCGTGGTGGACGATGGCGTTGTACAACGCACCGTGCGGCTTCACGTACCTGACCGTCGTGCCGAACAGGCGGGCGAACGCATCCAACGCGCCGATCTGATAGATCACCGCATCGCGCAGGTCGTCGGGCTGCATGTCGATGAAGCGGCGACCAAACCCGGCAAGGTCGGGATAGCTCACCTGCGCGCCGATGACGCAGTGGTGCGATGCGGCGAGCTCACAGGTGCGGCGCATCGTGCCCGGGTCTCCGGCATGAAAGCCGCACGCCACGTTCACCGAAGTGAGCAATGGAACCAGCAGTTCATCGGGCCCGCCACTCCACGCGCCATAGCCCTCGCCCACATCGCTGTTGAGGTCGATGTGCGGCATGTGCTGGTCCTACGCGGTCAACGCGGCAGCCACCGCGTCGTCGCTCAGACGCTTGAAGCATCGACGCCCGTTGAGGCGCGAGAGCACCGCCACTTCGAGGTCGGTTGCCGCCAAGGTGCGGTCGGGGCCCGAGAGCGCAGCCGTAGC
Organism: Acidimicrobiaceae bacterium; assembly: GCA_947463235.1. Lineage (GTDB taxonomy): Bacteria > Actinomycetota > Acidimicrobiia > Acidimicrobiales > Ilumatobacteraceae > UBA668. The sequence continues at coordinate 13,355 of CANHST010000036.1, read as the reverse complement.
TGCCTGCACGGCTGCCTCGAGCGTCTGCGAGGCGCCCTCCGCAGTGTCCATCCGGGCGCTGATGGCCTCTGCGTCGCCGCCGAGCACGCTGAAGCTGATCTCGTCGACCACGGTGCCGTCGTAGAGAATGTGGAAGAGCTGATCGCCGTCAGGGGTGACACCAACCTCGGCAACGAGAATCTCAACTTCCATGGGCTTCATCTCGTGAGTGAAGATCTGGCCGAGAATCTGCGCGTAGTTGTTCGCCAGGCTCCGCGCATCCACATCATCGCGGCTGTACTGGAACCCCTTGAGATCGGCGGCACGCACGCCCGCCACACGCAACTGGTCGAACTCGTTGTACTTGCCTACGCCAGCGAAGGCGATGCGGTCGTAGATCTCACTGATCTTGCGCAGCGTGTTGCTGGGGTTCTCGGCCACGAGTGCGATGCCGCTGTCGTAGCGAACCGCAACCAGCGCTCGACCGCGCGCGATTCCCTTTCGGGCGTAATCGGCCCGATCTTTCATGATCTGTTCGGGCGCAACGTAGAACGGCATGCTCATCGTGAACGGACCTCCGAGATGATCGTTTCGAACACGCCCGACAACTCGTCGTCGTGGAGACGGGACCATCCGTCGGCGGTGATGGTGGCAACAACCGGATAAATGCCCCGGAGCGCGTCGACCCCGCCCGTCGCGGAGTCGGCATCGGCTGCCTCCCAGAGGCCGCGACACGCCAAGGACACGGCAGCATCACGATCGAGCCCATCGCGCCAGCCGATCTTGATGACGGTGCCCGCGTGCAGCATGCCCGATCCGGTAGCGACGTAATCGTGCTCTTCGTAGCGGCCGCCGGTGACGTCGTAGGTGAAGAGTCGGCCGTTGCTGCGCCGAAGATCGAAGCCGGCGAAGATCGGCACCACGACCATGCCCTGCATCGCGGCGGGCAGATTGCTGCGCACCATCATGGAGAGCTGATTCGCCTTGCCTTCGAGGCTCAGCGCAGTGCCTTCCACCTTCTCGTAGTGCTCGAGTTGCAGTTGGAACAGCTTGATCATTTCCATTGCCGGGCCCGCGGCTCCGGCGATGGCCACGCCGCTGTGCTGGTCGGCTTGTACAACCTTCTCCATGCCTCGGTGGCTGATGAGGTTGCCACTCGTGGCGCGACGGTCGCCCGCCATCACCACACCATCGGCAAAGCGAAGTGCCACACACGTGGTGGCGTGCGGAACCGCCAGTTCACCTACACCGTCGAGCGATGGCGCGAGGCCGACCCGCTTCAACAACTCGGGAAAACTCGAGCCCGGATCGGCTCCAATCGGAAACAGGGGCATCGACATGATGGCTACTGGCCGCCCTTTTGCACGTACGACTTCACGAAGTCCTCGGCGTTGGTCTCCAACACTCCGTCGATCTCGTCGAGCAGGTCGTCGAGTTCGGCCTTCAGCTTGTCGCCGCTCTCCGTCACCGCAGGTGCTGCTTCGACGGTCTCTTCGGTGCGGCTCGGAGCAGGTTTCTGCTTCTGCGTTCGCTCTGCCATGGATCCCTCTTCTCTTGCCTACGCCCCCAGCTTGGCCAGCAACTCGCCGGCGGTGCTGCTCTCGTCGATCAACCTTTGCACGGATTCTGCCGTACCACGCAACGGTTCCATCATCGGTACCCGCCTGAGCGGGTCGCGCCCGATGTCGAACACCATGCTGTCCCAGTTTGCGGCAACGATCGCCTCGGGCCACTTCGCCAAACAGCGGCCGCGGAAATACGCACGCGTGTCGGTCGGGGGCATGGTCATCGCGTCCTCCACCGAAGCGGGGTCCACCAGCGTGTCGAGCCCCACTCGCAGCGCCAGACACTTCTCGGCGCGAAGGTCGTGGTACTGCAGATCGAGCGCCTTGAGGCGAGCGTCGGTTGGTTGCAGCCCATGACGCTCGGCGTAACCAGTGATCACCCGTTGCTTCGCAACCCAGTCCACCTGATGCGCCACCGACGCAGGCTCGCTGTCGAGTCCTGAAAGAATGGACTCCCAGAGCTCCAGCACCTGCCGGCCCACGGCTGAATCGACGCACGCCAAACCATGCGATCGTTCGTATTCGAGTGCCCGAGCGAGAATCTCGAACTGCATCTCCATCGCCGTCATGCGACGGCCGTCACGTAGGAGCATGGTCTGCCGCAGCGAGGGATCGTGGCTGATCTGTCGGATCGCGGCTACCGGGTTCGCCAGCGCCAGGTCGTCGCCCATGGCGCCATCCTCGATCATCGCCAGCACGATGCTGGTGGCGCCCAACTTCACCAACGTGGCCGTCTCGCTCATATTCGCATCACCGACGATGACATGGAGTCGTCGATACTTCGACGGATCGCAGTGAGGTTCGTCACGCGTGTTCACGATCGGCCGCTTCAGCGTCGTTTCGAGGCCAACCTCCTCTTCGAAGAAGTCGGCCCGTTGGCTCAACTGGAACGGAACCTCGGCTGTGCTCAGGCCCGGAAACTCGCAGCCCACCTTGCCCGCACCCACCACCACCTGCCGTGTGACGAAGTGGGGCGTGATCTGCTGCACCAGTCGACCGAAGGGCAAGTCGCGAGCGACGAGATAGTTCTCGTGGCATCCGTAGCTATTGCCTTTTCCATCGGAGTTGTTCTTGTGACAGAGGATCTCGGCGTCGTCGGGCAGCAGGTTGGACGCCGCTCGCATGCTGGCTCGAACGATCTCCTCCGCTGCTCGGTCGAAGCGCAGCGCATCGAGTGCGGTGCGGCATTCGGGCGTGCTGATCTCCGGGTGCGCGTGGTCCACGTAGTAGCGGGCGCCGTTGGTGAGCACGGCGTTCACCAGATGCGTCTCGACCTCTGGCGCCAACAGATCGTCGACCCGGAAACCGCGTGCGTCAGCACCTGGATGCTCGTCGTTGAAGTCCCAGCCGACCTTGCGTTGGTAGGCGGCGAGATAGGCGTTGATCAGCAGCGACGACGCAGCGACCGGATTGCCATCGGCACCTCGTACGAGGATGCCGTACTCGGTCTCGATGCCGCACACCTTCGGGATCGCCATGCCGGGCACCCTAACGCCGCGCTCAGTCCTTGAACAGTTGCTGGGCCGCAGCCCAGGTGTCGTCCACCAGGTCCCACCCGGCGGAGTTCGTCTCTTCGTAGTGGTCCTGCGGTTCGCCAAGTTCGCGACCCAGTGCCTGCCCGTAGCGACAGACGGCGATCAGTGCCGTCTCGTCCGGCGTCGGCGCCGAGGGTGGAGCATCGGTGAGTGCACGGCAAGTAGGACCGTCGACGGCATCGGCTGCCACCAGCAGGCCCTTGTCGAACAGCTGCTGGCACGTGATGCCGCTACCTGCCGGCATCACCAGGTCGAGACACTTCAAGCGGACCTCGTTGATGGGTGTCCAGTAGCCAAGCTCGTCACCGCCCAAACCGATGGTGAAGGTCTGTGCAGTCGGGGCAAGGTCGAGCAGCGCTCCGGGAATCACGTAGTCGTCTCCGGTCGCGTGCAGCGTGGGGTCTGCGAAGTACTTCGCAGTGTCGGTACTGAAGTCGTCGGGGAGCCCGATGACCAACTCGGGTGGCAGTTCACCAGGCATGAACAGGAAGCCGACGTCACCGAGTCGCACCCAGGTGAGCCGGGTCTTCAGTACATCTGCGACGCGGATCTGGCTGTCGACCAACGGCGTGAGGACCGCGTCGTCGATGCTCTTGCCTTCATCGTCGGTGCAGTTGGCGTCGGTGAATGGCTTCGCAGTGCAGGTGTAGCCGTGTGCCGATTGCCAACCAAGGTCGCCATCGCTGAGCAGCACGCGGAAACCGATGTTGGTGAGACGGGTAAAGAACTCCTGGCGCTTCCACTCGATGCCGTCGACCGTCGCCGGCTGCGCGTCGTCCACCAGGGCCAGTGCCGCATCGGCGAGGGAGTTGCCGATGGCGGCCGTTCGGGCGAGGTTGCGATCGCGAAAGTCCTTCGCTCCCGTGACCGGTGCTGCACCGGCTGGCGGCGTGACGCCATCACCTTCGGGGTGATCGGCATCGATCTGCCACACGTCGGCGCGGCCGGGGCCGATCTGGCTGCCCAGCGCGCCATTGAAATAGAGCACCTCTCCCCCGAGTTCCTGCTGGAGCCGCTCTCGGAGCACGCCCGGGTAGTCGGCCGTGAAGTAACGCCCCTCGATCTTGCAGTCGTCGGCCGACCAACCCTTCTGAGCACACTCGGCGCTGAAGTCGCCTGGTGGCTCCCAGCCGAGCGTGGTCTCGGGATGGCTGGCCCATTGCACGACGGTTGCGATGGCCTTGGCGTCGGAGTCCAGCACTTCCATCACGTTCAGGCGCGGGTCGACGATGTTCGGATCGCGTGCGTCGGCCTGGCCGAACCGGTGCTCCCCCGCAGCCGCCGTGAGGGTGGCTGGCTGCAGACCTTTGTCGACGGCGTCCTTCACCGTTGCTGCCATTTCGTCGGCCATCATCTCGTACCAGGCGTCATTGACGCTGAACGCCGTGTCGGGTCCGTGGTGGTTATGGGTGGCGCTGATGACGATGTTCGCATCGGCAAGATCGGCAGGCAGGAGCGGCCGGATTCGGCGTTCGATCTCGTCCTGGTCGACGGCGAAGATCATGTAGACATCGGCAGTCACCATGATCACCTGCTCGTCGCCGCGGGCCAGTACCAGCGCGGTGGTGCGAATGTCGTCGTGCACCCACGAACCGTCGCCCTCGCCGTTGCCCACATCGACCACGCCCTGATCCCATTTCGGGATGAATGCTCCGATGTCGTTCGGATCGGTGGTGTTCAACCAACCGGGAGCATCATCGAGATAGGCGCGAGATCCGTCCACCGTGGGGAGCACGCTGCGACTCGCTGCGGACGCGAGCAGTTCGGGAGCCGGGGCCGTGGTGGTTTCGGGAGGACTCGGCGTCACCGTGGCGGTGGGCGTCACCGTGGGCGCGGCGCTCGACGCGGGCGACGAACCCTTGTCGGATCCGGAACAGGCCACCACCACCAAGCCTGCGATCGCAGATGACAACAACAGTTTCCTCATCGGATTCCCCTTCCCCCGCCGAGACAGTAGCGATCCGGATGGCGTCATGGACGAGAATGCACGAATGACCGACTGGCAGAGCATCACTCGACGAAACGCTCGCTCCGTGCAGACCACCATCGGTTGGATCTTCTGGGATCCGGGCGCGGTGCGCAGGTATGAGGGTCTCGGGCTGCCCGAGCAGTTCGCAGGACCGCTTGGCTACATGGCGGCCCGGAGCGCTCCTCTCGCCGCCGCAGGGCCCGATGCCGTGATCGCGGCGTTCGGCTCCATCAGCCCAATGGCGCTTCGGGGCCTCTTCGGACTACTCGGCGACACCAGGAGATTTCTGGAGTTCTGGGAGGCCCGAAATGAGGCGGTGGTGGCCGGCCTTCGCGACCATGCGCCCGACATCATCGAGCCCCTCGAGGAGTTCGGACCGCTGCTGTGGCCAGTGGTGGAGCAACTTCCACTCGTGGGACGCACCTTCTTCGCTGCCCACCTGGGCATGCAGCGCACCGAGGACCCGTTGTTGTCGGGCTGGCACGCCGTGAACTGCCTGCGCGAGTGGCGCGGCGACACGCACTGGGCTTTGGTCGTGGCAAACGGGCTGTCGCACGCCGAGGCCAGCATTCTGCACAACGCGTGGATGGGTTACGAAGCCGATTGGCTGCCGAAGTCGCGGGGCACCAGCGAGGCCGACCTCTCCGCTGGATGGGCGGCGCTGACAACTCGTGGCCTTGCCGATGCCGCCGGAGTGAACGCCGACGGTATGGCGCTGCGGCGACACATCGAGCAGGAGACCGATCGTCTCACCAGCCTGCCGTGGCAGATGCTCGGTGAGGACCGAGCGGACTGGTTCGCTGCGGCCTTCGAACCGCCCTGCGAGGCGCTCCTGCGTCGTGTCGACGAAACCGCCGGTCCCAACTATCAGCCCGCCTCACGCCTGCACCCCAACACCCACTGAACCCCATCCGAGTCCCACGTCCCCATCCGAGTCCCACGTCCCCATCCGAGTCCCACGTCCCCATCCGAGTCCCACGTCCCCATCCGAGTCCGGACTCGCACCCGGGGTGCGAGTACCCACTCGGATGGTGGGATTAGAGGTACTGGCCGGTCGCCATCCGCTCGATGGCTCGGCCGCCTTCACGGTCGGCGACGTCGTGACCCTTCACCAGCGTGCGAATGAAGACGATTCGCTCGCCCTTCTTGCCGCTGATCTTGGCCCAGTCGTCCGGGTTCGTGGTGTTCGGAAGATCCTCGTGCTCCTTGTACTCCTGGCGGATGGAGGCGAGCAGGTCCTGCAGGCACACGCCCCGCTCGCCGCCGGCGATCACCCGCTTGATGGCGAGCTTCTTGGCACGACGAACGATGTTCTCGATCATCGCCCCCGAGGAGAAGTCCTTGTAGTACAGGATCTCCTTGTCGCCGTTCTGGTAGGTGACCTCGAGAAACTGATTGGCCTCATCGGTGCGGTACATCTCGGCGACGGTGGTGCGGATCATGTCGGGCACGCTGGCACCCTCGGCAATCGGAATCTCATCGGTGAGATAGCGAGCGAAGATCTGCTCGGCAGCACTCTCGGTGGGCCGTTCGATCTTGATCTTCACGTCGAGTCGGCCCGGCCGAAGAATCGCCGGGTCGATGAGATCCTCTCGGTTGGTGGCACCGATCACGATCACGTTGCGCAGACCTTCGACCCCGTCGATCTCGGCCAGCAGCTGCGGCACGATGGTGCTCTCCATGTCGCTGCTGATGCCCGACCCGCGGGTGCGGAACATGGAGTCCATCTCGTCGAAGAAGACGATGACCGGCCAGCCCTCCTCGCTCTTTTCGCGGGCACGTTGGAACACGAGGCGGATTTGCCGCTCGGTCTCACCCACGTACTTGTTGAGCAGCTCGGGGCCCTTGATGTTGATGAAGTAGCTGCGGCCCTTCTCTCCCCCGGTCTTGTCGGCGACCTTCTTCGCCAATGAGTTCGCCACCGCTTTGGCAATGAGGGTCTTTCCACAGCCTGGCGGGCCGTACAGCAGGATGCCCTTCGGTGCCGGAAGCTGGTGCTCGGCGAACAGGTCGCTGTAGAGGAACGGCAGCTCGACAGCGTCGGCGATCTCCTCGATCTGTGTGTCGAGGCCGCCGATGTCGGTGTAGCTGATGTCGGGCACTTCCTCGAGCAGGAGGTCTTCCACCTCTGGACGAGGCAGCTTCTCCAGCAACAGGTTGCTCCGCGGGTCGAGGCGCATCGTGTCGCCGCTGCGCAGATGCGTGCCGCGGAGGGCGTCGGCCAGTTCGCACACCCGTTCTTCGTCGGCGCGGCCGACCACCATGGCCCGCACCCCGTCGTCCATGATCTCCTTGATGGTCACCACCTCGCCCACCACCTCGGGCCGGCGAGCCTGAACCACGTTGAAGCTCTCGTTCAACACCACCTCGGCGCCACGATCGAGGCTGTCGTGGTCTACATCAGGGTGGAGGCTGACTCGCATCTTGCGTCCGCTGGTGAGTACGTCCACCGTGCCGTCGTCGTTCTTGCCCACCACCACGCCGTATGCGGCGGGCGGCTGGCTGAGCTTGTCCACTTCGTCACGCAGCGCTGCGATGTGTTCACGAGCCTCCCGCAGCGTGTAGCTGAGTTTCTCGTTCTGGGAAACCGCCTGAGCCAACTGCCCCTTGGTTTCCAACAGGCGCTCCTCGAGCGCTCGCTGGCGCTTGGGTGCGTCGACGAGTCGCTGGCGCAACTGGGTGACTTCCTCTTCCAGCATGGCCATGTTCGCCTGGATGAGCGCATCCTGCTCGGCGTCGTGTGCGTCGCTCATGGCAGGAACCTAACACCGCTCCGCAATGAGATCCCCGACACATCTCGCGGAAACTAGGTAACGGCGAATCGGCCTGTGTATGCTCGTCCTGTCTCATCCGGATTACCAAGGAGCTACGACGAGATGAAGGTCTGGATCGATCAGGATCTGTGCACCGGTGACGGTCTTTGCGAAGAGATCGCGCCCGACGTCTTCACCCTGCTCGACGATGGCCTCGCCTACGTCAAGGAGGGCGACAAGGTGTACGCCACCGCCAAGGGTCTCCCCCAGGGTGCCGACGGCATGGCCGGCATCCCCGATAACCGCCTCGATGCGGTCATCGAGAGCGCCGAGGAGTGCCCCGGCGAGTGCATCTTCATCGAGCCCTGAGCCCGAGCTGAACACATCGAGCTGAACGAAGGCGGCCTACGGGCCGCCTTCGTCGCGTTCCACCATGGCCGTCGGCCAGCGAGAACTCAGCCGAGGAATCGACCGACCGTGAGGAAACCGGTGTGGGCGACCATGCGGTGGTCGGGCCGTACGGCCTGTCCCTCGATGTGCCAGCCTCGGTGCAGCACCTCGAGCGTGCGCGTACCGCTCCAGGCTCGATTCGCCATGGCGTCACGAGTCTGTGCCGCTTGAGTGATGGACGGCGTGTACGCCACCAGGATTCCTCCTGGGCGCAGCGCCTCCATTGCATGCGGCACCACTTGCCACGGCTCGGGGAGATCGAGCACGACGCGGTCGAGGTCGCGTTCGTCGATGCCCTCGTAGCAGTCGCGGAGGTGAAGGTTGTACCTGTCGAGTACGCCTTCGCCGAGGAAGCTCTTCACGTTGGCTCGGGCACGATTCAGGAAATCGTCGCGAATCTCGTAGCCGATGATGTCGGCGCCGTAGCGGAGCATCGTCATGCTGAGGGCTCCAGAGCCCACTCCGCTCTCCAACACCCGGACACCGGGACCGATGTCGGCGAGCATGCAGATCGGTGCGAGATCCTTCGGGTAGATCACCTGCGCTCCGCGCGGCATCTCCAGGACGAAATCTTCCAACGTCGGGCGCATCAGGATGTACGACGCGCCCCGAGTGCTCTTCATGGTGACGCCCTCGGGCTTGCCCACCACATCGGCGTGGGGGAACAGACCGGCATGCGTATGGAATTCGGCGCCCTCGGCGAGCGTGATGAGATACCGCCGCTGCTTGTTGTCCAGCACCAGCACCTTGTCGCCGTAATCGAACGGACGGTTCATCGACGTCGTCTCCCTCTGCTCAGTACCAGTTCCACCGGTACCGGTTCGTGTGCTCGAGCCTTCTCCGCAGTGCGGCAGAAGGCACACAGGTCGCTGGTGGTGGGTGCCCCGCACGACGTGCAGGTTCCCAGTTCGTCGGTGGCTGCCGCCGACCGGCCCGCCAGCAGCGGCGCCATGTTGTCGAGGAAGTTCAAGTAGAACGAGGCCTTGGCCCCCGACGACTGTTGCTCGATGGCGTTCAGCGCGGCCTTGTACGCCAGGTGCTTGTTACCGACAGCCATCGGGCATTCATCGACCAGGTAATCAATCCCGCGAACGATGCACCAGGCCGCCATCTCGCGTTCGGTGAGGCGGATGAGCGGTTTCACCTTCTTCGGGAAACCGTTGCGCGCCGGCAGCACGGGCAACTGACGCGACAGATACTCGACGTCCCACCGCAGCGTGTTGCCGAACAGCACCGCTGCTTCGTCGTCGAGATTGTGCCCAGTGACGAGCACCGTGTAGCCACCATCGAGCGCAGCCTTGTCGAACAAGTGGCGTTTGCTGGTGCCACATGCGCTGCACGGCACCCGCCGGGTGGCTTTCGCCGCAGTGGGGATGTCGTAGCCGTACTCTGCGCGTAGGTCGATGGTGATCAAGTTCAGACCGCGCTCGGAAGCGAAGCTCTTGGCGTACTCCCCCGACACATCGCTGTAGTCGCCGATGCCGAGGCCGATGTACAGACCATCAGCCTGATAACCGAGATCCACCAAGATGTCCCAGACGGCGAGGCTGTCCTTACCGCCCGAGACCGCCACGAGGATGTTGTCGTCCTTCGACAACATGTCGAACTTCTCGATGGCCTTCACTACCTGACGACGGCACAGTTCGAGGAAGTGCTCGGCACAGAAGTTTGCGTTGTGACGCGGCAGATCGATGATCGCCGGTTCCTTGCACACGCGACACTTCGACGCAGACGCGACCACTAGCAGCCGCCGGAGATGACGGGTCGGATCTCCACCACGTCGTCGTCAGCCAGAGCAGCGTCGCCTGGCACGAGCGTGCCGTTGCGGATCACGAGATGCGCTTCGCGAGGAAGTTCGAGGGCATCGAGCAAGGCGTTCACCGACTTTGGCCCGGTGACGTCCTGTTCGCGCCGCGGGTTCCGCAGCAGCACCTTCATCGCGCGTACGTGCCCTTCTTGATTGCCTTGCGGTCGGCCTTGCTCAGTTGAGGCAGCGCCTCAACGCGGACGAACTGACCACGCTCGAGCTTCTCCCTGGCAACCACTACCTCATGTCGGCCGAAGGCCCGTCGAGTGAGGCGCGGCGCATACAGGAACACCATGAGCACCATCCAACTCTTGTTCCCACCGAGCAATCCTTTACGAACCGCGTTGCGGCGAAGGTATGTCATCGGCGCGAACACGCGCGGAGCCCGCGGACGCGGCAGCATCGCCATCGACTAGATCCGGCGGATCTCGACGAACGACGTCTTCTTGCTCCCCGACCGGCGGCCGAGCACGAAGAAGATCAGCAAGAGCACAATGCCGCCAACGGCCGCAGCGGTGGCGATGCTGTTCTTCTTGTCGTCGACTTTGCCCTGCAGATCGTTCTGCACGGAGCGAAACTTGCCCTCGAGATCTTCCCTGGTGATGCGTTGGGCCATGATCAGCGCTTCTCCTTGGTAAGGGGGTCCTTGTTGATGCGGCGGAGGGCCAGCAGTGCCACGACGACGCAGAGCAACAGACCGAACAGGTACGGCAACAACTTCATCCAGCGACCACCGAAGGCATCGGGCCACTCAGTTTGGGCCATGCGCATGATGCCCAACGTGAGCATGCCGGTCGCAAGGCCGATCATCAGTGCTCCGAGGACGCCGAAACCGATCCACTTGCCTGCCGTCTTGACCGGGTCGAGGGTCTCCTGGCGGGCGTAGTCCTTCAACATCTGCACCGTGTCGGCGAGCTGTTCGGTGGATGAAACCGTGCGCGCGCGGGTGCCTGCTGCAGCGCTCACCGTGCTGGAGATGGGGTCGCTGGGAATATCGGCCACGGCCACATGTGTAGCACGCGGCGAGGCCATCACGCGTCCCCAAGTCGGAACTGCAGCAGCGCTTCGATGTCGTCCAAGCGGTCGCGCAGGAGGATCAAGCGGGCTACCGGACCGGCGGCGCAGAGCAGGTCGTACCTGTCGGCAGCCCCCACTGGGGCAAGGCTGCACAACTGATACGACGCGACGAGGGGGTCGTCGCTGAGCTCGTGCTGCGGATCCGACACCGAGTCGCCGAGTTCGAGTGCCAGCGCTGTCGCTCGACGCACCCGAGGCGCCACCTCGTGCAGCAGCGTCACTACCGCTGGGTCGTCCGGTTCGTGATCCGGCCAGTTGTCGACGTCGGCGAGCGGGTATGGGTCGTCGGGCAACCACGCAGCGATCCGGATCCGATGGGTGCCGACGGACATCACCGCGAAGCGGCCATCGTCGGTCTCGCCCACCTGCACCATCCGAGCCACGGTGCCCACATCACGTCGCACATCGCCGCCACCGACCTCCTGACCTCGCTCGATCAGCACCACGCCGAACTCGTGATCGGGGCTCTCCACGCAGTCGCGCACCAGTTGCAGGTATCGGGGCTCGAACACGTGCAGCGGCAATACATCGCCGGGCAGCAGCGTTCCGCCGAGAGGGAACATCGGGAGCAGCGACATCAGCGTGGTCCAAGCACGGCCGGCGTAGGGCCGGCGGGATAGGTGAGCAAGAGGGCACCGAAGGCGTCCCAGATCGGCCGGTAGACGACCTTCTCTGCCACTTGAGGTCCGTTGAGCAACATCACGAACTCGACGGCCCCGCCGCCCTCGAGCGGAAGGAACCCACCAAGGGCCTTTGCTGCGGGCTTGCCACCGGTGCCGTCGTCGTAGTTGTACAGGGTGCCGGTCTTGCCGCGGAGGACGCCCTCGAGGTCGGTGCCCACGAAGGCGTCGCTGAGCGTTCCTCCTGCAACTCCTGCGATTGGCATCCCGGTGCCGACGGCATCGCTCGCGTCATCGTGCTGCAGGACATGCAGCAGCGCGCCGCACGTGAGGCGATTCTCATCCGATAGGCCGGATCCGTCGACCAGCGACACACCCTCCATCGGAGTTCCCCAACTCTGCAGCGTCGCCATCACCGCCGCGAGGCCTGCCTCACGGCTGCCACGACCGCTGACCTTCATGCCGATCTCCTTCAACACCATCTCTGCGGTGTTGTTGTCGCTGGTGGTGAGCATCTCCTGCAACACAGCTGGCAATGGTTGGCTCTTCACTTCGGCGATCAGCGCCTCCCCCGCCACCGCCGGCCCCGAGGAGGGAGCACCTGCGACGCTCACCCCCACCGCGCGCAGCGCGTCGGTGAGAACCGTCGCTGCGCCCACCACGGGATCGTTCGACGACCGGTCGTTTGCCTCTCGGGAGTCGTTGGCCAACAACGCCGAGATTGGTCCACCTTCGGTGAAGCGGACGTCGCTCGTCCAGGTTGGGGCGTACCACTCGTCGTCGTATCGGCTGGCGTCGCCGACTACTGAGCCGGCGATGCTCGTGACGCCTGCAGCGCTGATCGACTGCGCGAGCGCCTCGATCGCGGTGACGTTGAACGGCGGGTACTTGGTGTTCGGGCCGTGCCACCAGTCGCTGCTGAGCAACGGGTCGCCGCCGCCAATGAGATGCAGGTCGCCGGTCACAATCCCGTTCTGGAGCGTTCCATGCACCTCCGTGGTGTACACGTGATCGGCGCCGAGCACCTCGAGCGCCACCGACGCGGTGATGATCTTCACGTTGCTCGCCGGACGCAACTGCACATCGGCATTCTTTGCTGCCACCGCCATGCCATCCACCGACAGTGCCATGCACGACGAGCTGTCGATCATCGGGAGGAAGTCATTCGCCGCAGCGGTGAACGCCGACAGGCTGAGATCGCGAGCCAGCACGGACGGAGTGCGTCGCACCGACAGCAACGGTGTGGTGAGCGGCGCTGGTGCGACGACGACGTTGGTACTCGCCGAACTCACCCCCGGCGCTGAAGACGGAGTGCGGGCGTCGGCGAATCGCCAGCATCCGCCCAGGAGCGCCGCCGGCAGGAGCGCCAGCACGACGAGGCCCGGGATCGGATTGCGGCGAGGAGCCATTCAGGCGAGGCCTCGTCGCTGCCGGAACTGGGCATACTCGAAGAGATGGCCGAGTGCGGTGACGGCGCGGTTGCCGCTTGCGTAGCAGAGACGCCCGGTTGCACGCACTGCTCTCGGACCTGCGTTGTCTGGATCCGCAACGGCCAACTCCGTCGCCGTGAGAATGGGCTTGTCGTAACGAATCGAGAGTT
>CANHST010000035.1 GCA_947463235.1 Acidimicrobiaceae bacterium | reverse complement strand
TTCACCAAGAACCTCACGGGCATCATCGGCCGCAACCTCGAAGTGCTCGGCGGCAAGGCGCTGCGCAGCCGCGTGACCGTTGCGAACGTCGACAAGATCGCTGTGCAGGTGGTGCGCGACGCCGAAGGCGCACGCCCGCAGGTGCTGTCGATGACCGAGGAACGTCAAGCCTGGGACCGGGCCATCGAGTCCACCAGCAGCGAGTACGACCGAGAGTTCCTCAAGAGCGAATGGGAGCAGGTCGTGCTGGCACAGGCGATCAGCACTCGTGACGAGTACCTGCGCGCAGCTCGGCCAGGGCGCGGCGGTCGCCTTGATCGTCGACAGCGACTTGCAGTGTGGGAGACGATCGAGGCGTTCGGTTCGAACCAGCGAGACACCGGGAAACGCACGTTCCTCCAGTTGTCGTTGGAAGCGGCCGGTTACCTGCAGGGGCGTGTCGTGAAGCCCTACGCAGCGGTCATCGTCGACGAAGCCCAAGACCTGCACCCCGCTCAATGGCGGATGCTGCGTGCCGCGGTGGCCGAAGGCCCCAACGACATGTTCCTCGTCGGTGACGCGTTCCAGCGCATCTACTCGAACCGGACCACGCTGTCGAAGGTGGGTGTGCACGTCGTGGGCCGCTCGTACCGACTGCGGATCAACTACCGGACCACCCGCGAGATTCTCCACTGGGCTGTTGCACTGCTGAAGGGTGTTGAGGCAGATGACCTCGACGGCGAGTCCGACACGCTCGCCGGCTACCGGTCGTTGCTGCGGGGGAGCGTGCCCACCTTCCACCATCTCTCCTCGTCTGGTGCGGAGGCTGCGTACCTCGTCGACTGGGTGAAGTCGCTGCAAGCCAGAGGCTTCGACAACAACGAGATCGCGATCGCGTGCCGTACCAACGCCACCCGCGACCACATCGAGGCCTCGCTGAAGGCTGCCAAGGTGCCAACGCAGGTGATCGAGGGCGATCTCGACCCGGAGAGTGGGCTCGTCTCAGTGGGCACGATGCATCGCATGAAGGGTCTCGAGTTCAGGGCCGTGGCGGTGGCTGACTGTGGCCGGGGGTCGGTGCCGCTGCCGGCCGCGGTGGTTCCCGAGAATCTCGATGCCCGTGCTCATGCTCGATCGCTCGAGGCTGAGCGATCGTTGCTCTTCGTGGCATGCACGCGCTCGCGTGAGGTGCTGTCCGTCTCCTGGTCCGGTCAGCCGAGTGAGTTCATCGCCGCCACGGGGGTGACGAACTGATGGACATCACTGCGGTGCTGGCTTCGTACGTGCACGACGTGACGGTCGAACAGTTGCAAGAGTCGCTCGATGCGGTGACGGGATACCTGCAAGTGGTGCGCGAGGCGGCTGCCATTCGGGACTTCGTCGACGTCCAGCTGGCGGAGCAAATCGTCGACGTGCTGCGGGCGCTGATCGCCGATGCAGAGGTCTACACCGCTCGCGAGCGGGCACTTCTGGCGGGCTCGGTGGCCTACTTCACCAAGGTCGACGACGAGAACAGCGACATCGCCAGCCCGACTGGGTTGGAGGATGACGCTGAAGTGCTGAACGCGGTGTGCCGATACCTCGGGAGGAGTGAACTCACCCTCGAGATCGGATGAGCATGACGGGCGACCTGGAGACGTACGGCATCGACCTGCCGACCCTGAAGACGATGTATCAGCTGTACTGCGACGGCGCGAAGAAGTCCGACCTCGAACGCCGATTCCTCGACAAGCCCGAGAGCCACGGGAAGTTGTTCACTCGCTTGGTGCGTGACCACCTCGGCATCGAAACCGAGCGTCGTTCCTCGACGAGCGAGCGAGTGTCGGAGCTGGAACGTGAAGTGGCCAGGCTTCGTCGCAGGCTGCGTATTCATGGCCTCGACCCCGACGGCGAGGACTGATCGTCGCTCAGGGCTGATGTTCTGCCGGGCGACGCGGTGAGCCGGACTAGCTTCGAATCATGCAGGTGAAGCGGGTCCTCGAACAACACATTGCTGTCTTTGGCGAGAGCGGCAGTGGAAAGACGGTATTGCTGTCGTCGTTCTACGGCAGCACGCAGGAGCCGGCGTACTGGAGATCGAGTCCGTACCGCGTGGTCGCGGACGACATCGGCCAGGGAAGCAGGCTGCACAAGAACTATCTCGACATGCGGGACTCGGCGACTCGACCTGCACCCGACCGGTTTCGGTCGATCTCGTACGCCTTCTCCGTCAAGCTGAGAGCCGGTGATACGCAGCCGACGACGGCGTCTCCCTTCGATGCGCTCCGCCTGGTCTGGCATGACTATCCGGGCGAGTGGTTCCAAGAGGGAGTGAGCGGCGCGGAGGAAGCACAACGTCGGGTCGGAACCTTCAGGTCATTGTTGACATCGGATGTCGCGATGTTGCTCGTTGACGGCCAAGAGCTTGCGGACAACGCCGGAGCGGAGGAGCGCTACCTGAAGTCTGTTCTCGGCAACTTCCGGAACGCGCTGCTGAATCTCAAGGACGACCTTCTCCCGGACGGCAAACCGCTGGTGAAGTTCCCTCGCATCTGGATTCTGGCTCTGTCGAAGGCCGACTTGCTGCCGAACATGGACGTGGTGAAGTTCCAGGAGCTCCTCATCAAGAAGGCGCTTGAGGAACTCAACGAGCTCCGTGCTGTGCTGAAGAGCATGGTCGCCTCGAGCGAGGCCTTGTCACTTGGCGAAGACTTCGTGCTCCTGTCGTCGGCAAAGTTCGATTCGGCACGGATCGACCTCACACAGCGCGTTGGGATTGATCTCGTGCTTCCCATCGCGGCGATGCTTCCATTCGAGCGGCACATCAAATGGGTAGAGGAGAAGAAGGCGGGAGCTGAAGTCGCTGAGGAGCTCTTGAGCGGTCTCGGCGCGTTCGCAGCCGTTCTGATTGGAAAAGCGAAGTGGGGTGGGTTGCCTGGAAAGGTGCTCGCTGTGATCGGCGCACCGGTCGTCAGCGCAGCGATGACCGCTGCGGCCAAGCTGGCTGGCAACAAACTGCGGACCAGGCACTCCGAGGCGATCGCCAAGAACGACCACATGGCGGCCGTTCTCACCGGCTTTCAGATCGCCTTGAACGATGGGGAGGATCAGCAGGTCCTGCTGCGGAGCCTGAAGTGAGGCTGATCTGGGCAACACGAGGCCGCTCGTGGGGGTTTCGTTTCCTTGACCGTGGTGGCTTTGACGATCCACTTCGCGTGTACGAGGAGATGTACCTCGGTCTTGAGGATCAGCCCGAGGTGTTTCGTCGCCATGCAGGACGTGTCGCCATCCGCTTCCCAGACCCCGAGGGAAGGACGGACTCTGCGGGCCGGGTGATCCCACACGACTTCGTGGTACTCGGGCCTCGCAGCGTGATCTCCCGAATCGACTCCGTCGATACAGGCCGTCGAGAGATCTGGCCGATCGTCTCTGACACCTATGGCCACGTCTGGCTCTTGCCATCACCGGACGCCGACGGCAGCGCATGACCTAGCGTTCGTTCGGGTCTCGCCGTCAGGTCGAGAACCGTGCAAGTGAAAGGCCGGATGCCTGCTCGAGCATCTTCGAAGCCGTCCTCACGAGGAAGATCTGCTGCTGGCTGTACGCCACGTCACCCGGCAACTTGACTCGTTCAGCGCGATCGAGATCTCGATCGAGGAAATCGACGGTCTCCTCGAGCCGCGCAGCGAGATCCTCCAGACCTTGCGCCCAGTGGTAGAGCTCATCCTGGGCACCGATGATGGTCGGGTAGCCCCAATCGGCTTGCAGTTCTGGCCAGACCGATGGAAACGGGTGCTCAGCGTTCGTCATCTCAGCATCGTAAACCTGGCCGGAGGGGCCGCATGCGTGGCGCTACACGCCGCGTACGCTCGCGTCGATGGCGATCGACACCACGTTCGACTTCCGCAGCGATGCCAACGGCAAGGACCCCGACTGGGCGAGCCCCACCCTGCGCGACTTTCACTGTCGGCTGTGGAGCAAACCGTTGCCCGATGGCCGCCCGTTCGAGCTTTCGACCGGTGTTCGTGGCAACTACCTCCACCACTCATCTGACATCGGTGACTTCTCGTTGTCCAGCGACGCCGTGATGGCCACCTTCTTGCGATGGCCCGAGCGACTCCAACCGATCGTTCAGCAGTTCTCTCCCGAGGAGAACGAGTATCTCCTTCACATCACGTACACGATGGGCGGGATGATGGTGTTCCCCGGCAACCAGATCGATCGGCGTTGGACAATCAACCAGGCTCGAGGTTGCAACCGCTCGATCTCTGACCGTTTCGATCTGACGATGGAATGCGTCCGTCGGCACTACCACGGCGGATGGAGCCCGTTGCACGACACCCTCGACCGCTACCGGAACTTCTTCGACCTGTTCGGTGACTTCGACGGCTATGTGAGGTTCTTCTTGCTCGACGACATCATCGACGAGCGAGGGCTGGTTCGCTTCTTCATGCCCTTCGACGAATTCCAGTCCGTCGCAATCCCGCGTGACTACCCCACCTACGCCGAGTATCGCCGTTTGAGCATCGAATTCGTGCACGCTAGAAACGCTCGAATGGCGCAACTCGATGTGTAGCTCGCAACTCGATGTAAGGACGGACGCGGCATAGGTTGTCGATGCTGGCGATGCACTCCTCCTGAGGAGTGCGCTGACCCTCCTGACGCCGGACGTAGCGGTCAGGCTGATCGGCCGTGCCGGCGTTCTCGACCTATATGTACGTGAGTTGCTACGACGGACAGTTGGGGATCTGCAGCTACTCGGTCCAACAGCGATGATGCTGAACTATCTGCGTACGCTCGCCTTAGGGCAGACCCGAATGTGTCGCAGATGATCGACGTCTTCATCGCTGAGCGCCGCACGGATCTGCCCGTTCAACGCTGATGCTGCCTCATCGATGGGCAATGATTAATGGTCGTATGAGCAGGTTCATGAAGTACTCGACTGTGTTCGGTGACGATGCCTTGATGGTCCTCAACGTCGGCGGCGCATTCGACTCGACTGCTGCTGCTGCGACCGTCGAAACGATGGTGCAAAAGTGGTCCAGCCTGGACTGGCGGGGACGACCGCGCGTTGGTGGCGCACGACCCGAGATCGAACAGCTCGTTGCCCGAGTGGCGAAGACGATCGACCCGCAAGGAATCTCGATGGGTGCCCCCGGAGACCTCAGCGCCGAACTGCAGCGGAGCGTCCGAGCGCAACTGTCACCCCAAGTCGCATGGATCGTGTTCTGTGCAGCCGTCGCCACTGAGGGCTATCTCCACTCCGCTGCGAACCGGGCCGAATACGAGCTGCTCACTGGGCCGTTCAATGCCGGAGTCGAATGTCGCGGAGTGAGCAGCACCAAGATCGGAGAGGTGGTGACATGGCCTAGAGCCGCTCTGCTCGGTGACCCGTTGGCAATGCACAATCTGGGCGTGTTGCGCCACTCACAACGCCGTGACGATGGCGCCGACGGTGCCCTTACATGGCTACACAAAGCATGCGACACTGGGCTCACCGAAGCGATGTTCAACCTGGGCATGATCCAGTACGAGAACGGAGTTCGCAACGGCCACGACAGCGCCGAGCACTGGTGGCGTCTAGCTGCCCAAGGCGGCCATGCCGAAGCAATGAACAACCTTGCCGTATCGCTGCATGACGAGGGCTTCGTCGGCGGCGACGACGGCGCCGAGCACTGGTGGCTGCAAGCGGCCGAGCTCGGCCATGCGAACTCGATGAACCAGCTTGCCGTACTCCGACGTGGCGCAGGGCGACTTGACGGTCCTGATGGTGCTGAGTATTGGTGGCGCAAGGCGCTGGACGCTGGCCGTGCCAATGCAGCGGTGGGCCTGGCGGTCGTCTCGATGGACAGAGGCGACATGGCCCAAGCCATGGTCTGGCTGCAACGTGGCGCTGCGCTCGGCGATCCAGACGCGAGGCGAGACCTTGCCTACTGGCAGTCCCAACGTCCGCCCTCGTAAGGAGCGCGTACCTCGCGTCCGTTGTGCTCACACCTGACGGTCCGATTCCGGGAGCTGCAGCCAACTGGATGGCCGGCCAGCCGGAAGCCGACCTTCGAAAGGGGTCCCCGTCCGATCCGTGCTGGTGAATGAGATCAGGAGAGCGAACCGCCATGCGGAACTGTTCGGGCATTGACGACATCCCAGGGCTAAGGCCGCAGGGACATAGCGCCGCGGTGCACGTCTCAGCTTGTTTGGACTGAATCCAGCATGCCAGCAACGTCAGGAGAGGCCAAGAGCGGACGCTCGGCCCTTCACGTCGGGGTGCCGTAGGTGAGGATGATTCCACGGTTGGCTTGCCAGAAGTTGCCCCGAACCCACTTCGCGTGCTCCCGCTCCTTGTAGCTGGTGCAATTCATGTAGCGGCCGTGGTAGGTCTCGACCTCGTGCATCAGCTTGGCGGCAAACGCGTGGGCGATGTCCTCCGCTGGCACGCCGGTCGTCACCGACGCCTCTGCGAGACGGGCATTGTGCCAGTCCCTGTAGTTCGAATGTACGCCGTACGAGACTCCCTTGAACCACACCTCTGACTCGTACGCGTCGACCGCAGCGGAGAGCGTCGGCGACCCGGCCGACTGGGAGGCCTTGAACGCCGTGGCGAAGTTGCTGTCGGCGGTAGCGGACACGGTCGCGATCTTTGCGTTGACCATTGCGTCAAACTCGGCACGCTTAGTCATGGACTTCTTCCATGTTGTCCACAGCCAGAAGCCGAGACCGCCGATAACGATGGCCGTGATGATGCGCACGGTACCGTTCTCCCCAGAACTCGACGAAGTTGCTGCTTGGATCGCGGTCGCTACGTGTCCAATACCCATTTGTGGTGTCCCTGTCCTGTGCCCTTCCGCCGTCGGCTGGTGCCGCTGGAAGGGTAGTGAACGAAGGCCTCATGCTGGAGGAATGATGGAAGGATCACGTTCCTCTGGACTGGCTCCGCCTCGCTCGGTACGGTCCCCCAAGACTGCAAAGTGATGCGGGTGGGCGATGTTGTGTTCTGAGAAGAAGCCAAGTGTTAGTGCCGGATGCAGTTGGCAGTTCATACCTCTAGACCTCGAAACCATGGAGGTGGTTGGTGAAGCTGCACTCGTTCGGTAGCCCGTGGAAGGCGATGACCCCGCGGGTCGCGGCGGCAAAGGGCAGAGTGATCGCCGCGGTCGCCTATGTCGGATCGGGCGGGCCGGAGGTCCTGCCCTTGAAGCGCGGCGACGGTCTCATCTGTGATGCGTCAACGGCGGCGGTCGCCGCTGGCAGCACCTCGGTTGCGGCTCTCCGCCAGTACCTCCAGGCCGGGGTAGAGATCTACTCGCACCCGGGCCTTCACGCGAAGGTCGTGCTGCTTCCCCGCCGGCTGTTCATCGGCTCGGCGAACGCGTCCAGCAACTCCCGCGACGTTCTCGACGAGGCGATGCTCGAGACGACTGACCCCGCGGGACTAGCCCAGGCCCAAGCGTTCATGTATGAGTTGATGCAACCGTACGACCAGCTGGGCGAGGCGGAGCTCGCGGACCTGTCCAAGATCAAGGTGTTCAAGCGCCCCCAGGGAGCACCTCCACTTGCCCCGTCGACAGCGGTTCCTCCTCAGGTGCATCGCCTGTGGCTCGGCGTCGCACACTTCCAGAATTGGACGAAGTCAAGTGACGCCGTATACGCCAAGGAACGACGCCGTGTGGGTCGTCAAGCCAGACGGTCCGGCCGTGTCTTCATTGAGGCTGTCGAGTGGATCGGCGATGAGGCGTCCAGGTTTCGGCCCGATGACTGGTTGGTCCAGATCATCAACGGACGGATGTATGCACCCGCGCGTGTTGTGAAGGTTTCGCCCTCGACCAACAAGTACTCGCTGGTATGGCTCGCCGCGCCGTCGACCGGACCGAAGTCTCTGAGGCTTAGCTCGCTGCCGCCCGCCCTGCAGCCGCTCGTCAAGTCGAGAGACCTAGTTGAGTTGAAGGGTGCGAGAACCCGCGCGATCTGCACCTTGTTTCAAGGTGACTGAATCCGAGCCTGTCATCTAGAGCTCGAGGTCCCCTTCGCCATCGGAGGCGATCCGATCGCATAGGACGGCCGAGGGTCGTTGCTAGCCGCGGCACCACGAGGAGCCGCAGAATCTTGCGGTCACTTGTTCGCTCTCGCAGAGCGACCCGACAGTCTTGCGAGGAGAACACCTCGGCCGACGCGGCAAGGCCGACTTGTTCGCCACCCCATGGACAGTTGGCGAGATCAACCGTCACGTTGACAGGACAGCGCACGACAGCTCAGGCACGGCGCGCACGTGGAGGATGCGTTGGTTTCGCTGCGCGAGGCCGCCGAGCACCATTGCTCTCAACTCGCCGCGCACGCCGCCGCGTGGCTCCGTAGCGAGATTCGGTGGCGCCGTGAACCCGACCCTTCGATGTGGGCGGTCGTTGTACCATCACGCTGAGTTCATCGGTGCCGATTGGAAGTTGCGATGCAGGACAACGAGACACTGGACACGCTCTTCAGCTTCCTCCTTGGTCCTGTGATTGGTCGGGCGACGTCCGACCTAGTCGCTCCCATGGAGGGTGAGCGAGTCGTGATCGTTCGCCAGGAAGACAGCAGCAAACCCCTGTCGCTGCCTGAGCTGACGACGAGCGAACTGGACGACTCGATGGTGGCTGACCCGCTGCCAATCATCGACATCTTCGACTGGACCACGATCGATGAATTCCAACGCCGAACGTCTGCGGGCTGGGATGTCCTCGTCGCGGTCCCGCCGCCGGGAGCGCTAGAAAGCCGCGACGAGCTCTATCGGTTTCTCTCAGCGTCCATGGGCTCGGCGAGAGATGGTTCGAGAGCGATCTTCATTCTTCCGGCAATGATGGTGAGGAACCAGTACGCCGTCCGGCACGTGTTGATTGAGCAGGGCGGCCTACGAGGACTCGTCTTTCCCGCCAGTTCACCGCCTCGATCTATGGGAATGGCACCTTCGCTTCGACTAGTCCTCGCCGCATGGAGTCCTGACTATTCGAGGCAGTCGCCGACGCGCATCGTCTCGATCGACAGGGCCGGCGAAGTTGAGCGCGAGTTTGACGTCGTCCTCAACCCCGATGTGCCCTGGTCTGTTCGTGCCCTCGACCCAGCGCACCAGGAGCATCTCGATCGTTGGGCGGCGAATCTCGACGCCGTGCCGCTGCCGGAAGTCGCCGAGGTGGTCCGACCGGTCCGAGTGCCAACGGACGGCGGCATTGTTCTTCATCCACGCCAGATCACACCAACAGGTATCGATCTCGCTGTCGAGGTGCCATCGAGCGAAGGTCGAAGAGAGCCCGCTTCGCACTTCACCCAGCTGCAAACCGGGGATGTCATCTGCAGAGCCCTGGGGGATCCGAACTGGTGCATCGTCACCTCCGATCAACTCGTTTCCTCAGTCTTCGTCGATCGTCAAGTTCTGGTACTCCGCTCCACTGGCATCGATCCAGTGCTGTTGCTCGCCTTTCTTCGAAGCGACGCCGCAACGCGCCAGTTTGCGACGTTCGACGACGGGACGGTTCCGCGCGTCACCACTCGTGCTCTCGACGCGCTGCGCGTACCTACTGGGATCCAGCCGCGACTCATGGGACCCGTGGACGCAGTGCGCGAGTTCAAGGCGACGAGTCAACGGCTCGCGAACGAATTCGAGGCTCGCTATCGCGCAGCCTTCGACGAACCGGACCGCGACTCAATCGCCGAGGCCCTCGCCGATGCAGCAACCGAGGCGTCGCTGGCCCTCGATCTTGTGGAGCGGGCTACGGACCCGCTCCACCGGGCCCGGCAGTTTCTTCCTCACCCGCTGGCTCGGACGCTTCGGTCCTATGAGAACGATCGACAGGCCGGAACACCTCAGGAGGTGTATGCGCACCTACTGCGGTTCGGCGAGACCACGATCACCATCCTTGGGATTCTCGGACTGTCGTACCTCACTGCCGTGCAGCGACAACCTCTGGTGCCGGAATGGTCCAGCGGATTCAGCCGGGGGGTCTCCCTGGGAACCTGGCTTCGTTGCGCAAACGAGGGAGCGAAGGCCGCCCGGCAGGCTGGGGAGCCGCTCGCCGGCCTAGCTGCCGCGCTCTCGACTCGATCGCCGCTCAATTCGGTTCTCGACGAGTTTCTCAGTGCGCGGCAGGACCAATCCCACGGGGCGGGCCCGAGGTCGGCCTACGAGTATGAACGCCGCGTTGTTGAGCTTGAGGACAAACTCAACATCTGCCTCGATCAACTGGTTCCGTTGGCGCGCTCCGACTGGTTCATCGTGTCGTCGCTCCAGTGGTTGGAAAGTGATCAGACGTTCCGAGTATTCGGACGGTCGCTGACTGGGGACCACCCGGACTTCGCTCGATGGGAGTCCCGCAGAGCCAAGCCACTTGAGAGCGACGTGGTGTTCGCTAGGTTCGGCTCGCTCGACATTCCGCTGCTGGGTTTCTGCCAACTTCGGTCGTGCCCGAAATGCCTCAACGAGGAGCTGTACTACCCGGATCGACTGAATGGATCGATGGTGCGACTCAGGAGTCTTGATCGGGGACACCAAACCGAGCTCCCATTGGCTTCCTGCAAGCTGCCGTCGGAGCTCGGAATGCGGGTATAGCCCGTCTGTCCAGAGACCTCGGAGGACCGACCTCAGAAGTCTCCTGCCGCGACTTGGAAACACGGGAGATGCAGATCCGATCGCCACATCTCAACGACTTGGCTGCGGTCGTCGAGAACCAACTGCACGTCGAATCGCGGTCTGATCGCTGTCTCGTAGATCTCACGCTTCACGATCGCATCGCGGCGGCCATCACCGTCTGCTCGAAGGTGCAACTCCCCCCAGATCCCGACACGCAAGTCGAGCCAGCGCTGGGTGATGGGACGTGCTTCTTCAGGGCGACCTGAGACATACACAACTGCCAGTCCCGTGGCGTGCAACCCATGAAGCACGACGGCGACTGGGCTGTTGAGCAGGTCCTCTTTCGAGTTTCGCCAGTCGTACGGGTTCCGGTCTCCGATCAAGGCGAGAGTGCCGTCAATGTCGCACACCACGGCTCTTGCCCTCGCAAGATACTTGCGATCTGTCACGATCCGAACAGTAGGCGCCCCAGCTGCGCCCATACCGCTATGCGGCCATTGGTCGCCAGCATCGGAACGCCGGTCTTGCTCCCTGCCAGCCGTCAGGCTGACAACTGGGAGCTGTCACCGCCGCGCTCGATTTGAATGACATCGGCTACGCGCTCGGTCGGGCCCGCTAGCGCGACGGGCTCGGCCGGCTGGTTCGCGAGCCGGTTCTCGCGTTGCGCTTCGAGCGCCGCAGTCACGGCCCTGGCCTCCTGGCTCACGTCAGCGATACGGCGTTCGTTGTAGTGCTCCTTCTGCACCTTCTCGGAGTGTCCGTACATGAGCAACACGCTCGCCGCCGACGCGCCAAAGTCCATCCATGCGGCCTCGCCGATCTCGCGCAGGTCGTAGAAACGAACAAGGCGCCGTGTGTCATTGACGTCAGGGAATGCTGCCTCGACTGCCTTGCGCCACTTGCCGTCGAAGTTCGACCGGTCGAACGGTGCGCCGCTCGGAGTGGTGAACACGGCGCACTTCTCGGCGAAGAGCAGCTCGCTCTGCTTCCACAGTTCGAGGTCGACCGACTTCGAACGCGGTTTGCGGAAGGTGCCATCGAGGAGGGCTGCCTTGCGCTTCGCAGCACGCGCCGGGGCCGACTCGATGGCACTGCGAATCGCGGCGATACCTGCGGGAATGTTCAACAGTCCGACGTGCCGCTCTTCGTCGTCTTCGCGGTGCTTCAGACCTCCCTCATTGAGCCGGATTCCGTCGTTGTCGCGAGGGCCGTGCAACGTGATGCTGAGTTTGGTCGTGACGACCATCAGGTCGAAGTCGAAGTCGCCTGGCTCGTACGCAGAGAGTTCGCACGGCCGAGGACCACTGAGCAGCCGCATCCAACAGTGCGGCAAATAGAACTCGGGGATGTGGGGGAAGATCAGGTCGATGACATCCCAGAACGTCAGTCTCTGCCGGGCGCTGCGGTAAGTGGGCTCCTTGGGGACGAGCTCCTTGCGCTGTTCGGGGTGAAGTCGGTTGATGCGCTTCTGCTTGTCGATCGGCCAGACCAGCTTCTCGAACAGGTTGTCGGCCCGCAGCGGCTCGTCGCCCTTTGTCGCAGCTGACATCACGTCCTTGACCACGATGCGCAAATGGTTGCGCCACGAATCCGAACGAGGACGGTTCCCCTGGGCGCTGTAACGATCGATCGCGCCTTGCAACTGTGCTTCGGTCACCGCCCCGACCGTGATCTCGACCCTCCCTTCAGGCGTGATGACCGACAGCTCGCCGTCGAGACCACGAGCGAAGGAGCGGTAGGTGTTGACCTGGGTCCCCTTCGCGGACTTGGCCCTGACTGGGGCCACCACCTGGTTGAAGAAGTCGAGGAACCCCAACTGGGCCAGCGGATGCGGCACCGGGGCCACGACGACCTCGGGCACCGTCTCGGTCGCAGCCGGCGGTCGTGGCACCGGCATGCCGACAGCGACGTGCGCCCTACGGCGATGCTTGCCCGAGACCGGGCGCTGACCGGTGACAGGCCAGAAGTCGTCGCCCACCTCGGTGCGAGCGACGAGCGCCTCGAGCAGTTCCCGGTGCGCCTGCCGAGCGAGTGTCGCCCGCTTCACATCGATCAGGAGCTGCCTCTGGAACGGCTGACCCTGCACCGTCCACCGCAGTTTGAAGTGCCGGGCTCGCGGATCGTTCGGGTCGACGACCGGCGAGCCATCGGCACGAGTGAGGCTGTGCTGGTGCTCGTCGATCAGGACGAGCGGAGCGACGCGGGTGATGTGCGCCATCAGACCGCCACCGCCCGCTCGTCCGCCTCGACGGCAGCGAGCCACAGCCGCACCGTCGAGCGACGCCACCGGCGGCCACGACCGCAACGGGTCTGCGCCGACTGACCGATGTACAACGGCGGCGGCAGATGACCGGTCCGCCACATCTCGGCTGCTGCGTACGCCATCACCGTGCTGTGGCTCCGACCGATCATCTCGGCCAGGCCCGTCGCGTCGACGAGACCGTACGCGTCGACGATCACGGCGAACTGTTCAGGGGAAAGGATGTCGCGAGCTCGTGTCATGACAACGTCTGTTCCGACGTCGCTGCGTTGCGCACGCGCGAGCGTGCATTCTTCGAGCCGTGATGCCGTCACCGCCGGCGCGGGCCCAAGATCGGGCCTCTCGGAACGAGTAACTGACGAGCGAGTAACCATGAGTAAGTGACCTTGCTGTCACCCTCACCGCAGGACCCTGAAAAACGAAGATGGCCCCCGCAAAGGGGCCATCTACCAGGTATTTCAGCTTGGCGCGCTCGAAGGGACTCGAACCCCTAACCTTCTGATCCGTAGTCAGATGCTCTATCCATTGAGCTACGAGCGCTTGCGGGAGTCGAGTCTAGAGGCGTCGGCCTCGCTTCGGCTACCGGAATCCGATGGTCCGCGTTCGGCTACCGCCACGGCCTCCAGCCGCCGCTGCGCTGGTACATCAGGTAGGCGGCGTAGGCGTTCACGCGGGGGTCCTTCAGCATGGCGCTGCTCGTGATGCCGGCAGCCGAGAGCCACGACCGGTGCACGTTCCAATAGATCTGGAACAGGCCGATGCAGCAGAAGTTCTTGGCGGTGGGAATGAGGTTGCTCTCGCGGGTGGCGATGCGGATGGCCTCGTCCTCGAGGCTGTCGGGCCAGACGGAGCGGATGATCGCCCGCACCTGATCCTTGGTGTAGGTCTTCGTCGGCGCCGTGTACGTGGACCCGCTGGAGGGCTTGCTGGTAGAGGGCGTGGCCTGAGTGGTGGGCGTGGCCTGAGTGGTGGCCGGCCGCGGCGTGACGGCCCCCTTCGGCAGGCACACCGTGCGACCGGGGTAGAGGGCGGTGGACGTGGTGGCGCCGTTGACCGCGAGCAACGCCTTCAGGCTTACCTTGGCCCGTTGGGCAATGAGAATCCAGGCATCGCCGCTACGCACGGTGTAGCGCTTGGAGCAGGATGCGGCCTTGGGCGCGGTATGTGTGACGGTGGCAGCCTTCGCGGCCGCCACCTTGGCGGTGGTTGCGGGCGCCACGGCGGGCGCAGCGGGCGCCGCGACAGCGACCGCGGCGGCGGTACTGGCGGCCTTCGAGCGCTTCGTCGTGGGCTCAGGGTTCGCGGGCACGGCGGGCGGCAGGGCGTTCACGTCGATGTTCGCAAACGGATCCGCTGCCTCGACCGGTGTGGCGAGCGCATCGGCCGGCACGCCGGTGTCGGCAGCCCCGACCGCCAGGGTGGGCGTGGGCGCCGCGGCGTTGGCGGTGCGCTGCTGGTTGGATTCGGAACGCAGCGACAGAGCGATGGGCACCAACAGTGCGACCACGATGCACAGCACGCCGGTGCGGCGCAGCAGTGGGTCGACCAGGCTGGAGGCGGCGCGAACCTTCTCCACGGCAGGCGCAGCGACCACCGGGATCTGCTCGGTGTGGGAGCGGGTGGCAACGGGGCGCACAACGCGCCGTTCCGTGGGCTTGTCGTTCAGGCGAATGCCGAAGACCTGGCGCACGCGGTCGAACCGACTGTCGGGCACGTGGCTCCAGAACTCCGATTCCACTTCGTCGTTGTCGTACACGCGTCACCTCCATCGGGTCGGATGGGCCGCTTTTCGGCACTGATGTTGCAGCAGGTCTACTTGCCTCGTCATCAAATTGCAACAGTGTGTCAACTGTGTGACGGACGGTGAGGCGGGCGCGAGGGTGCTCACCAGGGTGTTCCCGGGAATGTCGAAGGCCCGGCGGAGCGAACTCCACCGGGCCTTCGTTGCGGCGGAGAGGGTGGGATTTGAACCCACGGACCACTTTAAAGGTGGTCCCCGCATTAGCAGTGCGGTCCGATCGACCAGACTCCGGCACCTCTCCAGGCGGCGCAAAGACTATCGCGGCACCTACCCCGGTCCCACCGGCCAGGCATCAGAACGCGTCAGGTTCCCTCGGTGTCAGAGGTCGCCCTCGGGCCCCAGGTCGCCGGCCCAGGGCGGCGTGCACGAGTACGGCGGTGTCCAGGGCCCGCGGGCGCAGAACACCCAGAGGTCGCTGGCGGCATCGGCGCACTTCTGCATGCTCTCCTTCACGTTGTCCTTGTTCCAACCTCGACGGCCCAGTTCGCCGTTGGGTTCGAACGTGCCGGCAAGGGCATTGATCTGGAAGGTGCAGTGCGAATCGTCCATCGTGGCGGGGTTGATGTTCACTGCGGCGAAGTTGCAGTTGCCCTCACGCGAGGCGATGTAGATGAAGTACTGCTGGGTGGCGGGGTCGGCGCCATCCTTGGCGAACTCGAAGGCGATGGTGTCGGCGTCGGCGCGGGTGCACGGATGGCGGTTGCCGAAGACAGGGATGCCCTGCACCACTCGCCAGTTCGGCTCGGCCTGAATGCTGGCGGGGAACCAGTTCACATCGAGCGGGGCCGCAGCGTCCTTGTTGAAGCCACTCCACACGCCGAGGGCGGCGAGGGTGCTGGAGTCGGCGGTGCCCGTGGTGGCCAGCGGAGGGTTCGACAGTTGGAACGCACGCACCGCGTCCTTGGTGTCGGAGCCGAAGCTGCCGTCGACCGTGCCGTTGAAGAAGCCCTTGGTCTTCAGCGTCTGCTGCACGCACTCCGCGCCGGGGCCACGGTCGCCAGACGTGACAGGGGCGTCGGCCAGGCACAGCAGCGGTGGCGGGTTGTCGACGCCGGAGAAGATGCCCATCGCGGTCAACGTGGTGGCGTTCGCCGAACCATTCACCGTGAGCGGGGGGTGCGCCACCTGGAAGGCGATCACGGCTTCCTCAGTGCTGCGCTCGAACGTGCCGTTGATGAGGCCGTGGTAGTCGGCCAGCCAGAGCAACGCCCACTGGAGGCACACCACGCTCGAGCCGGTGGATCCGACACTGAGCTCGGCGTCGGCGAGGCATGTGCCCATCTCCGGCACGTCGGCGTGGGCGGACTGCAGCGCCAGCGCATCGCCCGCGACGAGCAGTGCCAGGACCACGAGAACCCGCCTCAGTGTGCGCACCCCACCATTTTGCCGGGGGATGGGTCGATTTGTTTGCCGATCTGCCCTGGCCGCCGTGCCCAGTAGCGGTGATGGATCATCGACCTGGGACTTTCGCCCCTTCACGGAGAGCGAAACCGCGACTACGTTCCGCGAGTAGAGGGAGTGTGATGGCAGTGAGTGCTGTCAGCGTGATCCAGTTCACGCCGGTCACCCCCACCACGACGAGTCGGGTTCGGAACGCGTGGACATGCGTGACGGACACGGCCCGGCGGGCGGCGTTGGCGGCGGCGGTGACGAGCGTGGCGGTGGGAACTGCCATGCCAGCACCTTGGTCGGTCCGGGCCGCTACCGCGTTCGTGGGCGTGCTGCTGGTGATCGCCGCGTTGGTGGACCTGCACGAGCGCCGCATTCCCAACCGCCTGCTCGCATTCGCGGCGGTGGTGACGCTGGCTGGCTCCGTGCCGAATCCGGACGCACACCACCTGCTGTTGGTTGGGCTCGGAGCGCTGACGGGTGGTGGCGCGATGTTGACCGTGCACCTCTGCCGTGGCGTTGGCATGGGCGACGTGAAGATGGCTGCCGTCGTCGGCGCGAGCTGTGGTTGGTTGTCGTTCGAAGCGGCGCCGATTGCGGTGGCGGTGGCGGCGTTTGCGGCGTCGTTGTATGGGGTGTGGTCTCGTCGGTCGAGCCTGGCGCTCGGGCCGTCGTTGTGGTTCGGCTGGGCGATCTCGATCGCCGCGTCATCAGCGGGGTGGTGGACATGAAGGCGAACATCGGAATGCGACCGCGAACGCAGTGGCTGGCGTTGGGCGGCGCGCTGGTCGTGCTGGCAGGTGTGCTCGTGGCCTGGTCGCTCTCTCGAGCCGCCGATCGCGTGCAGGTGGTGCAAGTTGCCGTCGACGTACCAGCGGGCTCCGTGATCGCCGCCGAAGATCTGGTGCTCGTGGCTGTGGCCCACGACAGCAGCGTGGTCGGTCTGCTGACGGCGGCCGACGCGCAGGACGCGGTGGGCAAGGTGGCGGCCATCGATCTCAAGGTCGGCGTGTTGATGCAGGCTGGCATGTGGCGCACCACACCACTGCTCGCCGCAGGTGAACAGCGCGTGGGCGTGGTGCTGAAGGCTGGCCGCTTTCCCGACGACCTCGCCCGCGGCGACACCGCGGTTGCGGCCGCGATGGACGTGGCCGACCCGTTCGAACCGATTGCTATTCGCGTGCTCGACGCAGTCGCCACGCCGGATGGCACCACGATGCTCACCCTTGCCGTCCCGAAGGCGGCATCGGTCGCGGTGGCCCGCCTCGGGGCGGCCGAGCAACTGGTGCTCGTGGGCGACGCGACGACGGGAGGTGAAGGGTCATGATCGTGGCCGTCACTTCGTGGCGCGGCGTGGGCACCACCACCACGGCACTGTTGCTCGCTGCGTCGCTCGCCGAACGGGATCTGGCGTGGCTGGTGGAAGCCGACCCAGCGGGTGGTGTGTTGGCCGGCCGCATCCACTTCGAGCCGTCGGCGATCGGTGGCCTGGAACGCATCGCGTTCCCCGTGGACCAACTCGACCCCGCCTCGGCCTTTGCCGCAGTGGGGCATCCCGTCGGTCATCTCCGCGTCGTCGCTGCTCCCGCCGACCCGTTCCGCGCCTACGCCTGCCATGCACCGCGATGGCCCTGGCAGTCGGCTCTGCGGGAACTCACCGGTGCGGTCGTAGTGGATGTAGGTCGTCTGCGTGCGGCCACTCCTGCGTGGCCGCTGTTGGAAATGGCTGACGCGATCGTGTTGGTTGTCTCGCCGGAGGTGAGTGCCGCAGTGGCATCGGTGGAGTGGCTGCGCTCGAGTGGCCGGATGTCGCCGCTGGACAAAGGGCTGGGTGTCAAGCCGGTGCGCGTTGCTGCGGTGGACGCGCCGGCCGGTGTGGCGTTCGGGCGTGACGCCCTGGAGCGTGAACTGGGCGAGCAGTTCGGTGCCTGGCTGCCCTGGGACCCCACCGCTGTGGATGGGTTGCATCGAGGCGTCGGCGCGTCGGATCGCCGACATCGCCGGAGTGGGCTCTTCGCAGCGGCTGCGCGCCTGGCCGCGTCGTTGCCGCGCCATGAGGAGGTGGCGGCATGACCGACGAGGAACTCGACCTCATGGTCACCGACGTTCGACGGCAGTGGGGCGATCGCTTCCCGGTACCGCAGCGGGACGAATCATCTGCGGATCGGGAGCGCCGCGAGATCGCCACCCGCGACGTGTTGGAGCGGCTCGTGGTGCCCGAACTGGAACGCCAGCGGATGAACGCCAGGCTGGCACCGCTCGATGCCGAGGAGCACGGCGCACTTGTGGACCTGGTGGTGTCGGAGATGTTCGGGCTGCCGCGCCTCCTCACGGTGCTACGCGACCCTCAGGTGACCGACGTGCTGGTGTTCGGTGCCGACCCTGTGCGCGTGGAACGCAGCGACGGTTCGCAACAATTGCTCGCCCCACTCGTGCGACGCGACCGCGACTTGGAACGGATCATCTACGACACGGCGGTTGCGCGTCGCCGGCCCTTCAACCGCGAGAACCCGTTTGTGGATCTCGAACTCGAACCCGGAGTGCGTTTCCACGGCGAGGGGTTCGATGTGGTGCAGCGACCCCTCATCACGGTGCGCCGCGCCGCGGTGTTCGGCCTCGATCTCGACGATCTTGCCGACCGGGGAATGATCGACGATGCGGCGTTGGCCTTGCTGCGCGCCGCAGTGCGAGCGCACATGAATCTCGTGGTCTGCGGACGCATGGGTTCGGGCAAGACGACGCTGCTGCGCGCCCTGCTGCAGGAAGTCGATGCAGACGACGTGATCGTGACGGTGGAATCCGACTTCGAACTCAACCTCGCATCCATGGGCTCGCACCGGTTCGTGCACGCCTATCAAGCCCGTGTGCCCAGCACCAGCGATGGTGTCGGAATCTCGTGCCACGACATGTTGGTACCGGCGCTGCGCACACGCGCCGACTGGATCGTCGTGGGGGAGATTCGCGGTGCGGAAGGCGTGGCCTTGGTGCAGGCGATGTCGATTGGACAAGGGGCGATGGCGACCGTGCACGGTGGGTCCGCCAAGGACGGGCTGGAACGACTGGCCGAACTGATCGCTCATCACAGCGGCGTGGAACTGCGACTCGCGCGTTGGCAGGTGTATCGCAGCGTCGACCTGATGGTGCACGTGAACGGCGACAACCGCCACGGCCGCGCGGTCATCGAGATCGTGGCCCCGTCGGTGGAGGAGGACGGCGCGCGTTTCGTGGTGCATCGAGTGCTTGCTCCCCAGGCGGGTGCACCGGATGGTCGGGCCCGATCTGCCAGTGAGCCGCAGCGATGGATGGCCGAGCGGCTCACCGCAGCCGACCCAGCGTTCTCCACCTCGTGGTGGCATTCAGCCGTCGACACGCATCGTCCGCTGCGGGCCGCCGAGTTGCTGGCGGTGCCGTCGTGAGCGCGCCATGGACGCCCGAAGTGGTGGCCGTCGTGGTGTGCCTCGTGCTGGTCGTGGCCATCGCTGCGTTGGCGCATTCCTCGCGTCCTGCGAGCTCGACGAAGGTGGTGAGTGCATCTACTCCCTCAGCGTTCGCTGGCATTCCGCGGCAGCGCGTGGTCGCAGGGGTCGTCGCTGGCATGGTGGTGCTGTTGGCGTCGAGGTGGTTGATGCTCGGTGTCATCGCCGGTCTCCTTGTCATCTTCTGGGGCCGCCTGTTGCGCGATGACCGAGCCGATGAAGAACGTCGTCGACTGGAGGGCATCGCCAAGTGGTTGGAGGATCTGCGCGACACGTTGCGCGGGTCATCCATCGGTGCCGAGGACGCGCTGGAGCAGGTGGCGTTGCGTCCCCCTGACGTGCTGGCTGCACCGATGCATCGGTTCGTGCTGCGTCGAAGGCAGGGGTTCCGAACCGAGGAGGCGTTGGCCGATCTCGCCGATGACCTCGCTCACCCAACCGCGGATGCTGCCATCGCGGCCATCTGCCTGGTGGTGGGTGGCACAGCGG